>NZ_DATGLN010000207.1:0-148866 GCF_035294165.1 Chthonomonas sp. | reverse complement strand
TGGGCGCTGATAAACCTCGGCCAATCGCCTGCGTGCCTCCCGCAGGGTCTCACGATCCCCAGGCTCATACAGATTAACCACCTCGTTTAACACATAAAGCAGTTGCCCGTAGCGAGGGCTATCCTGGGGCTGCTCCAACATAACCTGATATGCGATGTTGACGTCGAAATAGAAGGCAAAAAGCTCTCGGTCATAAAGAGCTAACTCGGCATATTGGAAGGTAAACGGTGCCGGGTCGGGATCGCGCGGTCGCCCGCTAACGCTCACATAAGGGTTCATGCCCGTAGCCTGAACAAACAGCGTGATCTCCTCTCCGCCACGAGCCTCCTCGGTTACAAGCAATTCGCCATGATGATTATCTATTCCCTGAACGGGGTTATCCCCCTCCCAAACAATCGCCTCGGCGCCCGTGTTAATGCGGGCAACCACCGCTTGTCCGCGCCAACCCTCCGGGATCCGCCCCTGCAGCCTAAACCAGGCATCCGACCAAATTGGCCCCCAACGATAGCCCGGATTCACCGGTGTGTACTCCGCCCGCTGCGCGGCTACCGGGTCTATCTTCATCTCACGATAGTCACGTGGCGATTCGCCCTGTGGACGATAGACGGCTGCCTCCATCGGCACGCTCTCTGCCCAAAGCTGCGGGCGCAAAGTATGCTGCACAAACTGCTCAATGCGACGTTGCGTAATTTCGGGATGCTTTAGCATCAACCACTCCTTTTCGGTATGGATATAGCCGCATAACAGTTCCACGCTTAGCCCTCTAGTTCCTGCTTTCCCAATGCAAATTCCGCCTACTTCGGCGCGCCAGACACAAAAAAAGAGCCTGCAGCTTGAGCAAGCGCAGACTGGCTGGACAATGCAGCTAAAGCCGAAACTTTTCTAATGAAAACTGTGTGCTAGCGATCCAATGAGCAAAGTCCATCCATCGGCAAGCACAAAAAGCAGGAGTTTCGCCGGCAGGGAGATAATGGTCGGTGGCAACATCATCATCCCCATACTCATCAGGGTGCTAGCTACCACAATATCAATCACCAAAAACGGCAAGTAGATATAAAACCCGATAATAAACGCCGTCTTTAACTCGCTGGTGAGAAAGGCAGGGATCAACGTTATTAGGCTCACATCCGCAGCTGTGCGCGGCCGCGGAGCGTGAGAGAGATTGAGAAAGAAAGAGAGATCACTCTTATAGGTCTGACGAATCATAAAGGCGCGTAAAGGGTCTTCTGCTCCCTGGATCGCCTGTTCAATACCGATCTGCTTCTTTAGGTATGGCTGAAATGCGTTCTGATTGATGGCCTGCAGCGTCGGGCGCATAATGAAAAGCGTGAGAAAAAGCGACAAACCCACCAGCACCTGATTAGGCGGAATTTGGGGCGCCCCCAAAGCCGTTCGCAAGAGCGAGAAGACGATGATAAGCCGTGTGAAAGAGGTCATCATGATAAGGATGGAGGGCGCCAAAGAGAGCACCGTCAGTAGAATCAAAATCTGTACCGTTACCGCAACATCTTGTGGGTTCTTGGAACTTCCGATGCCCACCTGCAAGTGAGGCACAGGCACGCCACTCATCTGAGCGTGCGCTCCGAAGCAGCCTAGCAGCCCCAAACCTACCAAGGCGAGGCAAAGGGCAAGCCTCCAACAAAAGCCTCCATATGTTCGTACCCTACTCAATATCGGCCTCCACTTCCCGCACCGTCCTCAATCGGCGCGCTCTACGCGCCAACTTAGAGCTAACCTCCCGCAACTGCTCATCTAACTCGTCCACAATCTCGGTATTGGGCAGAGCGGTACCTTGAATATCGGAAGCCTCAACGAGCGCATGGAAATCGGATGCGAAATCTGCCTCGCTCCCCCTGTCAAACTCCTTCAGAAGGGTTACTCCGGCAGGCGCCGCTCCGATCAGCAGCAACCGCCCTCGCGCCTCTACAAGGTGCAGAGCCGTGTTGCCCAACGCTAAGGTCTCTATGACCTTTAGACTTCGTATAGATTGAGAGCGTATCGGGTTTTTAAGCCCCTCTTGTAGCCTCGCCAATAAACCCAGTGCCGACTCTCTAGATGCCACCTTGAAACGTGAGGTGGAGAAGGAGAAGTTTGTTTGGCCACTGTGCTGCAATTTTCGGGCTAATGCCACTCCACCCACGATAAGCCCAAGTATCGGAATAAGATAGAACAGCATGCGTCCACCGTCGCTTATGGCGCTAATAGGACTATCTAAAGGTCGTAAAGATTTGTCTGAAAGTGTGGGGGCATCGGGCCGCGTCTGGCTGAGCGGATCGGTTCCCTTTACCGGGGTTGTAGCCCGCACTACGGGCTTTGGTAAGGGAGTGGCCACCGCCTTTTGCGAGTGCGCATGGCTCGGCACGGAGCCTTTCCCTCCGGCATGAACCGCCGTTTTCGTGGCCGACGAACTTTTGCTCGGTGTGCTGGAGTGGCCTTTTCCACCGATTTGTGGGGGCTGCGCAAATACCCTTGTCGCCAAAACGATGCATCCTCCCACACAGATCAAAACAAAAGTTACAGTGCCCTTTCTCTTCATGTCGCTCTCCTTAACTAGCTTTGCCTAAGCTTGTCACCCGTTCCGCCGGACTGAGGATTTCGGTAACACGAATGCCGAAGTTATCCTCAATAACCACCACCTCGCCTTTGGCGATCAGCTTGCCGTTGACAAGCAGGTCAACCGGTTCCCCGGCGACGCGATCCAACTCGACAATCGAGCCGGCTCCTAGTTCAAGCACGTCGCGTATCAACATGCGCACACGCCCTAGCTCCACCGTAACCTCAAGCGGTATGTCGAGTAGCAGTGAGATACCCTTTGGCAGGTCTTCATCATGATTTGGGTCAAAGGAAGGAAGTAGGGAAAGCCCATCTAGGCCAGGGGTTTCACCGCCTCCTGCAGGCTCACTTCCTACCGTTGTTAGTTCGCTCTCCTCTCCACTGGCACCTTCCTCCACCTCGACGGCGATGCTTAGCAGCGCGCGAGCTAGGTCTGGAGTAAAGAGCAGTGTGGCATCAAGGCTTTCAAGGCCGGGGATGTTAATGGAAAATTGAGCCTGTACGGCGCCTTCGCTTAGGGCAAATACCGGAGGGAGGTTCAAAGGCCCAAGCAAAGTTGCACAGCTCTCTACCTCAATAGCTTCTCCTTGCACATTACCTATGGCGTTGGCAAATCCGCGCACAACTCCGCGCAAGGTGGTAGATATAGGCTCTAATTGCGTGGCATCTAGTGCTGATGGCTCGGTTCCCTCATGTCCCGCCGCCAGATCGGAAAGGATCGTTGCATCGCGCTCGGAAAACCAAAGTATCGCTTCAGAACTATACGGTTGGCTTAGGCTAAATGTGGTAGACAGAACGGTCTCCGTTCGATTGAGCAGGCTCTGCACCGGAATTTCGTTGAACGCGATAAGTTCCCACTCGACCATTTGATTGATCTGCTCTGATAAACTCAGCGCAAGGGACGAGCAGAAATTTGAGAAAAGCTCTTTAAGTGTATCCAGCTCTTTTGGAAGAAGTTCGGGCATAGATAACCTCCCTAATCGTTAAACAGCGTTTTTCATTTTGGAAGAGCGGCGAGACGATGTGGATTTATGCGTTAGCAGAGTTTCCTGATCCGTCTCAGGCTCGACACGGGTGATGTGGATGGCGAGCTTTTTACCGCGCACCCCCGGCTGGGCACGAAACTTCACCTTGTCGCCGATGAGAACCTCCACCTCCTCATTCTGCTTGCGATTGAGTGTCACGATATCCCCCTCTTTCAGGGCGAGCAACTGCTGCACCGTCATCTGGGCGCTGCCAAGCCGCACAGCACAGGTAAGATGGGTTTTCGCTATGCGCTGTGCCAGCACCGGTGCGTGGCGACCAACGTTTTTACGCAAGCTGCTTGAGAACCACCTCTGGGCGCTAAGCTTGCCGGTAATGGGCTTAAGCAGCAAGTAAGGGATACAGATGGACATGGCACCTCGCAGCTCTCCCACCTTAACCTCGAAAAGAATGGAGACGACAACGTCGTTTGGTGGAACGATCTGCACAAACTGCGCTTGGGTCTCCATCGTTTCCCGTTTTGGATTGAATTGGGCAATGCCTTCCCAGGCCGTCCGAAAGTCTTTCAACGCCCGGTTGATGATCGAATCGGTAAGCGCCTTCTCGATGTCGGTAAGCACGCTGGAGCTTTTTACCACGCTGCCCGGCCCACCAAGCAGGCGATCGATCATGCAGAGGATCACGTTCAGCTCTACCTCTAAAATCGCTTGTCCGGCCAACGGCGCCATACTGAACACATTGATGATGCTGCTCGAGAGGGAGCGTATGTACTCCTCATACGGCACCTGCTCCACGGAAACGAGATCAACATGCACCGGCACCCGCAGATAGGCCGACAGAGAAGAGGCGTAGAGACGTGCAAAGGTCTCATGAAGCATCTGGAGCGTGCGCAGCTGGTCTTTGGCGAACTTATCGGGTCGGCGGAAATCGTAGATTTCGTAAGCGATCGGTCCACGCTGTTCGCGTCGTAGCGGTCCTGAAGGTGAGGAAGGTTTTGCCTGACTACCGCTATTATGGCTGGTTCGATTTGTAGTAGGCGATGCGGTCTCCGTGCCATCGCTTGACAACGAGGCTAACAGTGCCTCAATCTCTTCTTGAGATAGAATTTCTGCCACGGAAGCGTGCCCCTAGCGGATCTTTCTTCTTTATGTGGAACGTGCCGTGTGTGGTGTAGAACGAGAACGAGAGGTTATTGAACGCAGCTCCTTTTGTCATCACACATGCACCTTCCCAAACTATTATCGGCGCGTAGCCTGCTTTTCTCTAGATCACAGAAGCCACAACTTCCAAGCCAGACAGATGGAACGATGCGTTCTAGACAATTCGATGAGAATGTGTCACAATATTGCAATCTGAACTTAAGTAGGATGTCTATGCGCACCACCTGGAAAGCTCCGCGCGAGCTTCCTGTTCTTCTCCTTTTGCTTATTACCACACTCATCATGGGCCTTTTTGTGCCCGCTTTTCGCACGGAAAGCAATCTAACAGCCCTAGGCGAGAGCGCTGCCTACATCGGCATTCTCGCTTGCGGTGAGGCGTTGCCTCTGTTTACCGCCGGGCTTGACATCTCCGTCGGCTCTACGTTAGCTCTGTCTAGCTGTGCTGCAGCCACCGTTCTCACGTTGGGCTGGCCGTGGCCGATAGCTGCTGCCGTCGGCCTCTTGGCCGGTGCCTGTGCTGGCTGGTTCAACGGCATGTTGATTACTTGGCGGCGTATGCCACCGATTCTCGCCACGCTGGCAACTTTTCTGATCTTCCGACATGGGGCAGGCATTCTTACACACGATCACAGCTATGGCCCTTTTCCCCATGCCTTCAATCGCATCGGCTCCGGTTGGGTTCCTGTTTTATTGCTTGTAGCGATTACCCTGCTCTTTACTTTTCTTGTTCAACGCGCCACCTTCGGGCGTTGGCTCCTCTCTGTAGGCGGCAATGAGATGGCCGCCAGGCTCTCGGCCGTGCCTATAGAGAAAGTGAAACGACGCGCCTATCTGCTTTGCGGCCTCTGCGCAGGTCTCGCCGGCCTCATTGTTATGGCCTTTAATAACACTACCCAAGCTAGTGTTGGGCAGGGCACTGAACTCGACGCCATCGCGGCCTGTGTCGTGGGAGGAACCCGAATTACCGGCGGGGAAGGTTCTGTTGTGGGTGCGGCTCTGGGGGCCGTGCTTCTTGCCTTGCTGCGCGATGCTTTCGTGCTTACCGGCCGTCCCGTCAGCCAATATGGAGTCATCACTGGCGGTGTCATCCTCCTGACCGCTATTTTGGAACGCCTGCGGCGCGCCAACATAAACCTGCAGGAGGAGACGGTCTAATGCCTAAAATGCGCTCCCTCCCGCCAGAAGCCGGAGTGGCTCTCGTCTTCGTGCTCATCGTCACCTTCTTCAGTTGGAGAGCACCCGACTTCGCAACATGGGCCAACATACGTCTCCTCACCAAACAGTCTGCCGAGCTGATGTTGGTCTCTCTGGGCATGACTGTTGTCATCGCCACAGGGGGAATTGACCTTTCTGTAGGGTCTCTGCTTGGCCTCAGCGGCATGGTGTTGGGCATCGTGCTGCTCCATGGTGGCTCGACCATCATCGCGTGCCTTGCCGCGTTGGGCGTGGGCCTCCTCGTGGGAGCCTTGCACGGCGTGCTCATCGGACGTGCCCGTATGCCATCTATACTGGTTACCTTGGCGAGCTATGCCGCTGCCCGAGCCGGCGCTACGATGGTCTACAACGGCGGGAGCATTTCAGCAATCCCCCTCTCCCTAAACGAACTGTTCGATAACACGCTCTTTGCCGGTCTGCCGGTTCTCTTGTGGGTTAGCGTTATCGGCATCGTTTTTAGTTGGGTTCTTCTACGGCGCACCTCTTTTGGCCGTAGCGTTCTAGCTCTCGGAGGCAATCGTCGGGCCACCTATCTCTCCGGCGTTCCCACAGCGCGCATCGAGCTTTGGGTATATATGCTTAGCGGCCTATGCGTCGGTTTGGCGGCCATCATTGATGCAGCACTAAAAGCCACCGCCACCCCCGACGCCGGTCAATATCTGGAACTACAGGCCATTACGGCTGTCGTTCTTGGTGGCACCGCGATCACGGGTGGTCAAGCTACCATACTCGGTACCGCACTCGGCGTTGCGGTCATCACCGTGTTGCTAAGTGGTGTGCGCCTTATGGGTATGGAAGACCGCGTGGGCTGGTTCTTCGTTGGCGTCGCGCTGCTGCTGGCCGTTGAGGCACAAAGAGGATGGAAAAAGAAGGGAGATATTTAAACACAATGCGTACAATACTAGAAATAGCTCTTGTCCTGTTGCTCGGCGCTTTCGTTACGCATTCGGATGCAGGTCTACCGCCCTACACCCGCATTCTACCGGAAGGCGCACCCCAGCTTGCTTGGCTCAACAGCGTGCCGAACACGCTTCAAGGGAAAGTGGTTTCGGTGCAAACACAACCTTTCACCGAAGCCATCGAACTACATACCCTCTCAAAACCCCAAAACACTTGGGAAGCTCAAATCGTCATCCCAACCGTCGCCCCGGTGCATAAAGGGGATGCGCTGCTAGGCATCTTTTACGCCCGTTCTCTTAGTGAACACGAAGCTCGAACCGAGTTCGTCTTTGAGAGAGCAGGCGACCCCTATACAAAGTCGGCGGAGTTCGAGGTCAATTGTGGGGCTAAATGGCAGAAATTCTACGTTCCTTTCCAAGCTGCAGAAGACTATGCTCCGGGAGAAGCCCATGTCTGTTTCCGTCTTGGCTACGCTCCGCAAACGATCCTTATTGGCGGCATCGAACTGCGTGATTACGGTTCCAAGGTCTCTGTAGACGAACTCCCCACCACCCCGATTCATTACGATGGGGAGGAGCCGGACGCCGCTTGGCGCAAAGAGGCCGAGGCCCGCATTCGCCGAATCCGCATGGCGCCCATTACCATAGAGGTGCTCGATTCTGCCGGTAAGCCCATATCCGATGCCCACGTACATGTTGCCATGCTACGACATGCCTTTCCGTTCGGCTCTGCCGTTAATGCGGTAGACCTTTTAGGTAATACCCCAGATGATGAGAAGTATCGGCAGACGATCCTCAAGCTCTTCAACCGCGCCACCATAGAAAACCAACTGAAATGGCAGTGGTGGGCGTTCGACCGCCAGACCGGTCCGAGAGCGGTACAGTGGCTCAACGAACACCATATCTCTGTACGCGGCCACAATCTCGTCTGGCCTTCGTGGCGCTATATGCCAGATTCCGTAACTGCACTGCAAAACAATCCAAGTGCGCTCGCGCAGGCCATAGACGACCACATCCGTGATGAGCTAGGTGCCCTAAAAGGCCAATGCTTGGAGTGGGATGTGGTGAACGAGCCGGTAGATAACCACGAGGTTTATGATGCCCTTGGCGGCCTTGATGCTGTTGTGCACTGGTATCAACTTGCTCATGAGGTAGACCCAACCACCCGCCTGTTCGTCAATGAATATAATATCTTAGAGGTCGGAGGAACAGACATTAATCACCAAAACCGTTACGCCGAGATCATCCAATATCTCCTCGATCACCATGCCCCCTTACAAGGCATTGGAGTGCAGTGCCACTTTAACAGTTCTCTTACGCCACCTACCCTTATTCTCCAAATTCTTGACCGCTTTGCCAAGTTCGGTCTCCCTATCGAGGTAACTGAACTAGACATCAACGTCCCAAATCCCCAGAGCCAAGCACAATACATGCGGGATTTCCTCATAGCGGCCTTTAGTCACCCTGCCGTTTCGGGCATAGTGATGTGGGGCTTTTGGGCAGGAGCTCATTGGATTCCTCAAGCTGCCCTCTTCTCCAGAGATTGGCACCTTCGTCCGGTTGGTGAGGCTTGGGAGGAAATGGTATTCCATCGTTGGTGGACCGATGAGCAGCTTCAAACAAATGCCCAAGGCCTCTGCACTGTACGCGGTTTCTTAGGCGACTACACGGTTACCGTTACGGCAAACGGCAAGGTGCAAACGACCCAGTTCACGCTGGACAAACCGGGTGCACGTGTGACTATTCGTCTACGATGAAATACGCTCTTGCCACAGGAATCCCATAAAGTGCTACTCGTATCGCTCAACTATTCACTCTAGGCAAAAGTTCATTATCCAGAGAATGTACAGATCATCACCAGCCAGAATAAATGATTTCTTGCTTCAGTATCGCTTTCTGTGGCCACAGTTGACAAATTAAAGGAAGGTGCGCTATAATATTGACATATAGAAAATGATACGAACCTGTTTGAGTGTCCATACAGGCATACTTCCGCCGAGAGCGAAATTGAGATGGTCTCTATACGGTTAGGACATATAAAAACGCACACACCGGCGACAAGAGTGCTGTTAGTAGGGGGTTTGCTTATCCTTCTGCTTGCAGCGATTCGCTTAGAAGCCGGATACCTTGCTAACCGGCGCTACTTTAAGACCATCAACAACGGGATCACTGCGCTACATCAGCAGCGTTTAGCCGACGCGGAACATGCCTGGTTACAGGCGCTCATCCAAAATCCACTGCGCCCCGAAGCCTATCAACTCCTGTCTCACCTCTACCTTCAAACGGGGCATCCTGAGCAAGCCATACCTCTCTTAAGTCATCTTTACGCTCTCGCCCCTACCACGCCTCATGTACTCTGCTACCTCGCTGAGGCCTACGCGCTGACCGGGCAAGAAGCGAAGTTGCTTGAAACTGCCCGCAAAGCTGTGAAGGTAGAACCAGATTGCCCACGCGCGCATGCGCTACTCGGCATCGCCTATGGTAATCAACAGGATCACAAAGAGGCAATTTCAGAACTGAGCCGGGCCGCGGCATTGGCACCCAACGATGTAAAGATCGCGACCTCCTTAGCGCAAGCCCAACTTGATGATGCCGATCTCGACGGTGCAGCAAACACCATTCGCGGCGTTATTACACGTAACCCCAACTATCCGACAGCCTATTATGTGCTCGGGTGGGACTACGCTCGTCGAGATCCAACACCATCAAACCTTCAAACGGCCATCCAAGCCTTTGAAAAACTCCAACAACTCGATCCGTCCCGCACCGATGCTCGAGAGGAACTTGGCCGTCTTTACCTTCTAAGTGGCAATAACCAAAAAGCGATTGCGGTTCTCCATAAGGCATGGCTCCAAGGTGATCGTTCTGCAGAATGTGCTTATAACCTTGCGACCGCCTATCGCAACATCGGCGACCGTTTAAAGGCAAGTGCGATGCTTCAACAATATCAGCGTATAAGTAGTCTTACAGCTCGCTATAATACCCTTCTCAAACGCGCGGTAGCACGGCCCAATGATATCGCTACCGCGATCGCTTTAGCCCAAGCCGAGGTGGAGATAGGAAATCATGAAGGGGCGGTCAAGATCATGAACTCTGTACTACAAACTGCACCGACAAACCCGATAGCACTGAAAGCCGCTGTAGAGATATATAAGGGTGCCGGTGCTCTTGCAACTGCCCATTTTTATCAAGAGCGTCTTCACGCCTTAACTTCAGGAGATTCACATAAATGAAAACACAGGTGAATCCGCTTCTAGCCATCGCTATCGTTATTATTGTAATCGGCATCGCTGCACTCATACTTTATCGGGCCACAGAAGCACCACTAGGCGGTATTCCACTCCATAATTCTGCGCGTCCCGGCCCTGCACCACAAACGCCATCCGCCCCTTCCTCAAAACAAAAATCGTCTGTATCCCACCCCGAAGGGGCAGAAGTGACAAAGTCATCTCCCTCAAATCATGCGGTCTCATCCCCCCACGACCAAGACTCGAAATAAAAGCTACTTAGGTAGTCAAAGGAGAAAGCAGGCTATGGATGAAGTCCAAAAGAAGAGGTTAGGGTTCGCCATCGCGTTCCTTGTCATTGCTCTTCTACTTGCCTATTGGGGCATTCGGTGGAGCAGTTTTATGTGGCAAAAACCCGAAAAACCGCAATTGCCCCCTCAAGCACGTTCAACTTATCAGATGATGGAGAACGGAAATAGTGCCTCCATCTCGAATTCACCTTACGCACATATGGGAGGAGGTGGTCAATAAAAAGTTTTAGTCATCAGTTCTCTCAGGTCATGCTTAAGAGGTTCACAATGCAATTAAATACAACACCTAAATTTCAAGAAGGAGGATCGAAAGTGTTAAGAAGATCATCTGCATTCACACTAATAGAGCTGCTTGTCGTTATCGCCATCATAGCGATTTTGGCAGCAATCCTGTTTCCTGTGTTCGCACAGGCCCGTGAGTCGGCACGTATAGCAACCTGCCTATCCAACCTCAAACAGATCGCCTTAGGCATGGAGATGTATGCGCAAGACTACGATGAGACGTTTCCGGGCAGTCGTATCGTTCGTTTGCCAGGCAACGTAGATGGGGACCCGGTAAATGGCCATATTATAGGCTACAAAACGGTCACCTTCCCCTACATTAAAAACTATCAGATATGGCAGTGCCCGTCGAATCCGAATCGCAATATCCCCACCGAGGAAAACGATAAGAACTTCATGACCTCATATGCCTCTAATGGGGTTCTGATCTACGATCAAACAGGGCCACAAATGGCTGCCCTGCACCATCCTGCCGAAGAGGTAATGATGCTAGAATCGCTCTGGCAAGATAATGACCTCGGTGACTGGGTCGCCCATATCAACAATCCTCCTGCTTGCCAATGGGGTACGGGCTTCTTCCAGCATCGTGGCTCGATCAATCCTGGAAGCAACGATCCCACACAGGTAAAGCCAAACGGTGGTATGGGCAACTGGGCATTCTTCGATGGACACGTAAAGGCAGAGAAGTTCGCAGCCGTTTTTCTGCCTAAAGGTCCCGCAGGTGGCCCCCAGTATAATGGCTTCGGTCGTGAAATCGCCTCGGGTGATTGGGGCCAACAAACGGGCGATACCGATTCTAATCTGTGCCCGCTCTATAAGTAATCACGATGCATACGGCATTTATGCCGCATAAATTCGTAGTCCATGCCCGCTATGTTCTGCCTATAGCGGGCATGGTAGGTTTATTGCTCGGCGTTTGGCTTGAATTACGACCTTCACCTGCAGTGTTCGAATATCAACGAGGGCGTAACCTCGAAGCAATTGGGCTGATGCAACAGGCGCAACAGGCCTATATCGCTGCGATTCGGCGTGATCCTCGCTATCCACCGCCCTACCGTGCTCTAGCAGAAATGGCCATGCATGAAAATGATAATCTCGCGGCCATAGATTTTTGGCACAAATACCTTAAGCTTTTGCCTACCGCAAAACATGCATGGTGTCGCCTTGCAGAAGCGGAAGCTCTCGTCGGCCTGGAGGTGTCGGCAGAACGAGATGCACAGCATGAGCTAAAATTAGACACTAACTGCCCGCGTGCCCACCTGTGCCTCGGCATCTTAGCTGCGAAGCGTAATGATGCGCTATCTGCCATTCAACACCTTCGTGTCGCCTCACAAGCCTATTCCAAAGATCCACAGATACAACTCACTTATGCTAAAGTTTTAGCGCTCACCGGCAACTATAACCAAGCGCAACAGGTGCTGCTATCTGTTTTGCAACTGGCCAGAATTCATCCTGAACCTTATTACTGGTTAGGCTATATCTATGCTCGACGCTCTGTGGACCCTTCAAGCCAACATCAGGCCGAACAATATCTTCTGCAAGCGCTACTCTTGAACCCTCACTACCCTGAAGCGAACTTCGAACTGGGTCGTCTCTATTTTAATGAGCATCGCCTAAAGGCGGCTCTTCCCTATCTCCAAAAAGCGATTCGGGAAAAGCCTCACTACATTGCCGCTCTCTATACTCTCGCACAAGTTCAACTTATGCTCGGTGATAACAAGGACGCTACAACAACTCTCGCCGAATATCAACGCGAAAGCATGTTGCAAGCGGAAGAGACCTCTCTGCTACGCCGCTACTCTACCGATCGGCAAAATGTGGCTCTCCTCCTTCAATTAGGCCGCCTCGAAATTCAACGCAACGAACCAAAAGCTGCATTGCTCTTTCTGCGCACTGCCGATAATTTGAAACCACACGATCCTGAAATTCAAAAGGCACTATTCCAAGCCCTCTCCCTACAACGCAAAATGCAAGTCCATTCAGGTTCCTCCTTATGAAGCACATACCTAGTCGTCGTGATCTTTTTCTAGGCCTTCTTGCTACTCTCACCGGTTGCCGAACGCTCTCTTTAAACGATCAACACCCTCTCTCCGGTAGCGATCCTGTGCGCCCGGTTCAACACAACCTGCTCTTTCGGAATGTTGCCCAGCAAGTCGGCATACATTTTATCGAAACCAACGGAGCCAGCGGGAAATTCGCCTTTATCGAGACAACTCCTGGCGGCTGCGCCTTCTTAGACTACAACAACGACGGGCTTCTCGATATCTTCCTGGTACAGTCGGGCACACCACCCGGTCAGTTCAACCCAGGGCCACGGCCCCGCTGTGCCCTCTATCGCAATAATGGGGACGGAACATTCACCGATGTCACTAGAGAAGCAGGGCTTGATTTTGACCAGGGCTATGCCCAAGGCGTTGCCGTAGGAGACTTTGATAACGATGGCTATCCAGACATCTTCATCACCGGCTACAACGGATGTTTTCTTATGCAAAACAACCGCAAAGGAGGTTTCCAGGATGTCACCGAACGCGCCGGCGTAGGTGAACGCGGTAAAAATCGCTGGGCGACCTCTGCTGCTTTCGGTGACTACGATAATGATGGTAATCTTGACCTCATCGTGCTTCATTACGTGCCCTGGACCCCCTCTACCGATATTGTCTGCAAAGACGATAAGGGTCGGCGTGACTACTGCTCCCCCGAGGTCTATCCCACAGAAACACCCACGCTGTATCGTAATAATGGGGATGGTACTTTTACCGATGTAACCAAGCAAGCTGGTCTCGATGTACTCCAATGTCGTGGGCTAGGCGTCGTTTGGTTAGACTACGATCATGACGGTTGGGAAGACATCTATATTGCCAACGACCTCATGCCCAACGTCCTCCTTCACAACGACGGAAACGGCCGTTTTCGCAACGTCGCCCTACAAGCAGGGGTAGCTGCCGGAACAGATGGCCGCATTCTATCCGGCATGGGCATTGCTGTGGGAGACTATACTAATGAAGGCTGGGAGAGTCTCGTTGTTACCAATTTTTCCGGTCAACCCGATTCGGTGTATCGTGCCACCTCTTTAGGCTATTTCGATGATGCAACCTATCAATCCGGCATCGGGTCGGCAACCCTCAACACCCTCGCTTTTGGCGTTGAGTTCATTGATTATGATCGCGATGGTTGGAAAGATTTGATTTTCGGTAATGGTCATGTTGATCCTCTCATTGCCGATCGCTCGCCTGGGGTTACCTATGCCGAACCTAAGCAACTATTTCATAATTTAGGCAACGGAACGTTCGATCTCGTCACGCAGGACGTGGACGATCTCACCGTCCCAATGGTCACTCGTGGCCTCGCCGTCGGCGACTATGATAACGACGGAAAGCTAGATATCTTGGTAAATAACCACAATGCCCCAGCCCAGCTCTTCCACAATGAAAGTAAAGACCCGAATCACTGGATTACATTGAGGCTTGAGGGCACACGCACGAATCGAGATGGAGCCGGCTCGTTGGTATGGGTAACCGCCTCTGGCAAACGCTATTTCGCCGAATGCCGTCTTAGTAGTAGCTATGCTTCGAGTAGCGATAAACGTCTTTTCTTTGGACTAGGTGCTGCCACCAAGGTGGAAATGATCGAAATCCGATGGCTTAGTGGGCAACGGCAAATTATTCACGGCCCTCTAGCGGTAGACCGCTTCTATTGGCTGCGTGAGGGAGATGCTATCCGACCCGATCCACGAGTGTATGCCCACCAACGAGGACAGAAATGATGGAGCGTCATCGTTCCCTCTTTATCGCTACTCTCGTCTTGTTGAGCGCAGTGGTTCTGCTTTTTCTGATCATCAGAAAAGCAGCTCATCAAACACCCTTACAGGCCGTCACAAATCTACCAGATAGTCTGGTTCTAGCAGTATTGCCCGGTGTCGTCTATACCGCCGACCTAAGTAGCCCAGGAAAGTTTCTTATCCATCGTCTCGCCATTCAACAACCAAAGCTCCAAACTATCGCGATACTACAAGGCAACGTCACTCCCATATATTCTGAAAATAACATGCTATATGCTCTCTACTTCCCTGCGATAACGCCAACCCGTCCGTCCGCAAAAATCATCACGATATCTCTTCAAAATGGTAAAACAGAAACACTACTGCCAAATTTCAATCCTATTATCTCCCTAGGCCACGAACAGCTTTACCCCGTTGCCGCAAACGACCATGCTATCTACTGGCTAACAGCACAAGTACCTACAACCAAACATCGGTTTGCTCTCATACGTATGAACTTGCCAAGCAGGCAAACAGCTACCTTGGCCCAAAACATTCCAAATGCTCGTCAAATCTTTTGCTTGCCGCCTTACATTGGCATTTTGCAGGAATGGCCTACCCATCAAACCCGAACCGTTATTCAACGTACCGCAAGCCGCATCCGTATTTTTCGCAATAGCCTTTGTCTTTTTGATGACAACGGGAAAGCCATAGGCCAAATTGATGCCTACAATAGCCAGTACCCCCCAATCCTGTATGAAGGCAACTTTTATTGGATTCAAAATGTATTCGAGCCGTGGAACAACTCTACCTTTCCCGACCATTATCGCATCGTCTATGCGAATCTGTCCGAAAAAGCGATTCATGTGCTGGAGGAGTTACCGGCCGTTGGCAATGCCCCACTGCAGCTCTATGTTTACGGTTCCCACCTTTACATGGCGCAATCTAACACACTAGGTGCAACACGTATATGGCGGTATATACCACGACCTGGCGGTTTTGAACTGCTTTTCCAAATCACTACTCATACAACCAGCCAACTTCTTTTCCGAGGGCCCAACTGTTATTTTGTTCAATGCACCAATCATACCAACTGGTTTAACTGGTCACACAGCGCTCTCTATGGGCAAACCCAATTCACTCTTTATCGCTTCCCATTGAACCGTGAAAATGACCACGCATAGCCGCATGAACATATCGAAACTGGTAAATCGGCTCGGTCAACATAAGCCTTCCCGCCGTAGCTTTCTGAAATATGGCCTGTGCTCCACCCTCTGTTCGCTCGTGCCGAGTTGCCGACCCTCTCGCCCATCCGGCGACCCGTCTAGACTAAGATCCCAGCATTCCCCTTTCCGTCTACTCGACCGCGCCCGCGATGCCGGTATTTGCTTTCAACTAGGCCATCATGGACGTTCGCCCTTGAATATTCTAGAAACAGCAGGATGTGGCTGTGCATTTCTCGATTTTGATAATGATGGCTTCCTTGATGTTCTCCTCGTTGGTCAACCCTATTGCGCCCTTTATCAAAACAATAGGAACGGAACTTTTAGAGAATGTACAAAAGAAGCTGGTCTTACTGTGGAAGGCATGTTCATGGGAGTTGCTGTAGGCGACTATGATAACGACGGCTGGCCCGACGTCTTCTTAACAGGCTACGGTCGCAACGTTCTCTTACATAATCATGAAGGTTATTTTGAAGACGTAACCCAAGGCTCAGGTATGGAAGCGGTCAGCCCTTATGACTGGGCGACAAGCGCAACCTTCACTGATCTGGATCGAGATGGAGTGCTTGAATTAGTCGTCGGACACTATGTCACCTTCACCCCGCACTCCTTACAAACATGCCGCTACGGTAGTGTGCAAGCCGCCTGCCCGCCGTTCTACTACGATCCACAATTTGTTCGTGTATTTCGGTACAATCATGACAATAAATTTACCGATGTTACCCGGATGTGGGGCTTTGATAAAGGCCATGGCAACAATCTTGGCGTAGCTGCCGCAGATTATGATAACGATGGTTGGCAAGACCTCTACGTTGCTAACGACGGTCTCGCTGCCGATCTCTGGCATAATCGTCATACCGGCTTTGAAAACGTGGGATTGCTCTCCGGCACCGCTTACGATGCCAATGGAAATCCTCAAGCTGGTATGGGCGTAGATTGGGGCGACTATGATAACGATGGCTATCTCGATCTGATCGTGGCCACGTTCCAGGATCAGCCACGCGCTCTCTATCATAATGAAGGCAATGGGCTGTTTAAATTTGTAAGTTATGCTGCCGGCCTTGCAGATACCACCCAACGCCTCGCTTTCGGAGTGGCATGGGCAGACTTCGACCTAGACGGATGGCTTGACCTTCTCTTTACCAACGGCCATGTGCAAGATACGATCTATCAGTTCCATCCCCCGGCAACCTATCGGCAAACTATGCAGGCTTTTCAAAATCGCCGTGATGGCACTTTCCGTGATGTCTCGAGCGAAGTAGGACCCGCTTTCTTGCAACCTATTGTAGGGCGCGGGCTTGCCATAGGAGATTACGACAACGATGGCAAACCCGATGCCTTAGTGGTCGATCTGGAAGGGCATACCCTTCTGCTGCACAACGAAACACCTACGTCGAATCTCTGGTTAGGACTTAAGCTGGTTGGAACAAAAAGCAATCGTGACGCTATTGGAACCCGTATCTATCTGGAAACGAGTGATACGAGACAAATGCGCGAGGTTCAAACCGGCAGAAGCTATCTTAGCGCATGTGACCCACGAGTCCTTTTTGGGTTAGGTACTCACAATGGAACCCCGGTGAAGCTCTCTGTCCACTGGCCAAGCGGTAAGGTAGATGATATTTCTGTATCTAGGTTTAATCGCTATATCACGATTCGAGAAGATACCGGCACGGAAGAATGAAACGGGTGTTACTCGCTTTTGCCATCATTCTAATCGGGCTTGGAGGATTAGCTACCCTGTTGCTCTGCTCCGATTTCGGACACCGATTCTGGCTTCACCATCTTTCGCTTCCTTCGCTTCTCCGCTACACGATTCGCCATGACGACGATCCTGATGCTTTCGTGGAGCTGGCCGCCCGCATGGAGGCTCAAGGGCATGATGAGGAGGCTTTTCAAGACTATATCCATGCGGCCAAACGGCAGCCGACCAACGAGACAGCTTGGTTTGGCGCCATCCGCTGCGCGCAACGGACTCGCGATATGAAAAACACCCTTGCACTTGCCCAACAGATGATAGAAGCGCTCCCGCGCTCCTCGACTGCATGGTCAACTCTCGCCAAACTCTATTTACAAACTGGTGACAGGGTGAAGGCTATAGCCGTATTCCGGCATGCTCTATCGCTGAATCCGCACAACGCAGAGGCCCAGTATGGTCTCTCAAAAGCGCTTTTTCAACAAGGCGATCTCCAACACGCCCTCTCCTCGGCCCAAAAGGCTGTGGCGTTGTCCACTAACCGCGTATCGTATCTTCTCAACCTCGCCACCATCCTTCAGCAGATGGGACGTTTCGCAGAGGCTAAAACCGTGCTTCAAAAAGCCTATCACCTATCCCCTCACAATCCAGAAGTTCTAGCTGCAGAAGGCACGCTCCTTGCTACCTCATCAACGTCCCCCACTCAGCAAGCGACCGCGATAAGGCTCCTTAAAGCGGCTATTGAGCGACTAAACGACCCGGTGAAGGCCTACAGCGCTTCCTATCAGCTCGGCCAGCTATATCTCCTCATGAACAAATTGCCCGATGCCGAACAGGCATTTCGCCAGGCCCTTCAATTAAACCCTAACGATACTCAAACCCTATTTGCACTAGGCAGAACTTTGGCATTAGAACGAAAATCTGCCGAATCAAAAGCGACCTTAGAGCGGTTCTACAGGGAAAGCCAATTTCGCTTAAAACTTTCGCAACTGCAGATGCGCATAGGGCGTCAACCCAATAGCGCCCTGCTCTGGAACCGCTTAGCACTCTTCTACGCCTCCCATCATCATTGGGCAGAGGCCCGACTGGCCGCACAGCGCAGTCTACAACTGCAACCCAACCAGCCGCAGCTACGGCAGAAGGCAAAAATGTGGCCTGCAACCACAGCACCATGAGCGTCCAAAACAAAAAATGCTGAAACCTCGTCCTTATCCTCTCCGTACGGTATGCTATAGAAAAAGCAAAAGAGGAAACTGCTATGAGAAAGCGAGGCCGCAGAGCACGCTACGCTTACGAAGCACGTGCTTCCCGAAATGAAGAGCCTGCGGAAATAGCCTCTCTTATTGAAGGTCTGCAGTCTTTACTCGCTCCTGATGAACATCTTCTCGGCTATACAAGAGCCTGGATTGCAGGGGGACTGAGGGGAAAGCTTAACGTATGCCCAGAGGCCCTTTTCGCCGCCCTCATGAATGTGGGGCTTACCGATCAGAACCTGCTCATCCAACATGTCAACCTCGCCGATGGAAAACCTTCTAAGCTTTCGGCCCATCGCTATTCCCTAGCGGATGTTCTTTACATACAGTTTGTTAAAAGCGAAACCTTTGGGGGTACCCCTGCAGGGCGGCTTACCGTACAAATTGCCGACAACGTTTCCCTGCGTTTCCGCGTGTGGGGCTTCTTCAATGTAAAAGAGGCTCAATCGCTGGCTAAAGTCTTTCAAGCCTTTAGCGCCCAACAGCGCCACGAAGAGCCGCCTCTCTGGCATACTTGCGCCGCCTGTGGCGAAAAGCTGGATCAGCCCTATCGCTTCTGTCCCTACTGCGGGCAGCCAAGCTCTCCAATGATCGGCTCAGACCAAGCCGCGCCTCCACCCACAGACAATCCAGAGCCGTCCCAACCCAGCTAATGGCATATCTCGAGGAGAACTCACTATGAGCACAACACCGAACACGGTTTTACCGGCGCGATTACGCTTTCCAGGTCTTTCGAGCACAGCCTATGAACATCCGGCAGACCGTGCAGCACTCGAAGCTTTGCGGGCCACACCCGGATTAGACCGCCTTTTTCGTTGGCTTTCCGATATCGGCTTCGAACGTTATGCCAGACTGTTTTTTACAGCCGATAGCCTTCGCATCTCCCCAAAACAGTGCCCTCGTCTCTATAACGATCTGCGCGAAGCCTGCACCATCCTCGACGTGCGCGAACCGGAGTTCTACCTCATCCAACACCCCTATCCCGTATCCTACGCCCTAGGCATGCAGCGGCATATCGTTGTTATCTCGTCTAGTCTTGTTGACCTTCTCAGCGACACCGAACGCCTCTTCGTCATCGGGCGAGAACTAGGCCATATCAAATCCGATCACATGCTCTACCGAACGATGGCACTCGTTTTAGCCAGCCTGCTTGCTGCGAATAGTCCCTATCTTAATATTCCAGGGGAGCTTCTCGTTCGTACCCTCCTCTATACGCTCTTCGCCTGGTTCCGTAAGTCCGAACTATCGGCCGACCGAGCCGGCTTACTCGTTGTGCAAGACCCCGAAATCTGCATTAATGCCATCTTAAAACGGGTCGCCGGTACTCAAAAACTGACCGATGACCTCGATGCCGCCGAATTCGTGCGTCAGGCCGATCTATTTGACGACATGGAAGACGATCTACTCGGCATCTACTACAAGTTTAAGATGCTCCGCTTCAATCCTGAACCTTTCCCGGCTGTGCGGGCTCGTGAGGTGCTCGATTGGAGTCGCAGTCGCGAATATCAGCGACTCCTCCGAGGGGAATACCCATATGCGCGTAAAACAGCGAGCGAACGAGTCTGCGAACAGTGCGGATACTCCGTTTCCAACGTCTCCTTTCGCTTTTGCCCAGAGTGCGGTTCGCCGCTGCCTCCCTTGCTGCCCGAATATCCGGAGCCTATCTAGCCCTATTCATCATCAGGATTTAGTGTATCTATCTTGCCGTTGCGTCGGATAACAAGCGCATACGTGTGACGCACCGGAGCGACCCAACGACCTCTTTGTGCTCTATTGAAAGCACCGACAGGTGGTGAACGATGATATGCGGCCCAGTAAACCCCCTCTTCATGAGAATAGCAGACCACGAGGGGCGCATTATCGCCCTCCTTTTTGATGTCGTAGGCATTCATGCTGCTGGCCAGCCATCGAAACCCGTAACTTACGGGATAGACTCTCCGCCCAATGGCCACGGTTCCTACGGTAAAATGCACCCCCTGCTTAGCCCATCGAGCAACCGTTGGGCACTCGAGCAGGTTCGGGTCGGGAATATACTTCGGAATGAGGGCCTCTAAGGAAGGAGGTTCAGCCCCTTTGTGGTCGGCGCGATACCGTTTCCAAGCATTGTAGAAGAGAAGGAGCCGTTGCTTACATTCGTCTATCTCGGGCCTTTCTAGGGCTATTTCGCGTTCAGCAGCGTTGCGCTCGGCATAAACCTTCACTAAGTGCGCAACAAGAAAGTAGCCTCCGACAACGATAGCAACCACGAGGATGACCCATGGGGGAACCCGCTTCGATAGAATGCCTAACAGCCTTTTCTTCATCTTGTATAAGCCCTTTCTTAATGGAAATTTGTTAGAAACTCTTGAGAGGCAGCGCATCTGCCTGTGATGTACGTCCCTCTTTAATCGAATAGTATCTGTCCACTTCTAACGCCCCTAAACGCTGTTGTAGACCAGATAGCCAGCAAATCTCTACATCCTGCACTGTTTTAGCGTTTCCGACGCCGAACAGCAGACGTCGATCGCTTTGAGAACAGTAGCTCGATGCACCCCGCACCCACCGCGTTTGTGTTCGTCCCTCTACACGAATCGTTACCTTTGTCCCTATGGCATCTCGGTTGGTATGCGTCCCTTCTAACTGAAAACCTATCCAGTGCTGATTCATCGCCCCCACATTACGAAAAAGCGTAAGAGGCATGTTAGGGCCGCTCACGAGAATATCAGGGCGTCCATCATTATTGTAGTCCCCTACAGCCAACCCACGCGTTACACGAGGTATTTGCAAATCTCCACCTCGGTCGGCATCTTCCTCAAAATGCCCATCTCCGCGATTGTGGAGCAAAATCTGGCTTTCCTGATACGTCACCCTGCCACGATCTCCCAAAATGTCATTGATATGGCCGTTCCCCAACACCAAGTCCAAGCTTCCATCTAGGTCATAATCGAGGCATTCCAGGCCAAAGGTTAAATACGGCTGATTGACACTTCCGACGCTTACGGGGTCCGACATAAAAGAGAATGTACCATCTCCGTTGTTCCGAAAGTAAGATCGGGGTTGGTGGCTAAAATTGCCCACAAAGAGATCGGGCAATCCGTGGTTGGTAAGGTCGGCCGCCACAACGCCCATCCCTGACAAAGCCTCCCCCACAGGCCCTAAGGCAACACCGGCTTGGGCGGCTACCTCCTTAAAACTCCCATTGTGCTGATTCTGTAATAACCAATTCGGCATCATGTCGTTAGTGACGTAGAGATCGGGCCAGCCATCGTTGTTATAGTCCAAATCCACAACCCCTAAGGCTTTCCCAACGAGCTGGGCCAACCCCGCCTCCTTAGTGACATCCGTAAAAGTGCCATCTCGGTTGTTATGATAAAGAACACAGCTATCTCCCAAATAGTCCGTAGGCAAACAGTACATCAGCCTCCCACTAGCATCCGCACACGGCTGATCCATATCTGGAAACCAGGAGACATAATGACAAATAAAGAGATCAAGCCATCCATCCTTATCATAGTCAAACCAACAAGCGCTTGTTGCCCAATGAGGTGCTCCCCTCTGGACAAGCCCTGCTTCTCGCGTTACTTCGTGAAAGCGTCCCTCATCATTTCGAAATAGGTGAACACCGCCATAGGCCGTCACCAACAGCGCCGGCCAACCCGTATTGAGATAGTCCCCGACGGCCACTCCCTGCCCATACCCCATATCCACGGCCAGACCAACCTCCGCCGTCACATCCTCAAAGGTGCCATCCCCTCGATTCCGATAAAGCGCAGCCGGAGGGCGCGGTCTTGGCGCACTTCCAGGTGCTGGGCCGCCTTGTACAGCAAAAATATCAAGAAGCCCATCTTTGTCGAAGTCGAGAAACGCACACCCTCCTCCTGTCGTCTCCACAAAACGATGGCGGGGCGAGGCATCGTTATCGTAACGAAAATGCAACCTAGCTTCTTTGGTAACGTCGCGAAATGGCCCTGGATAATGAGATGGGCGCGTCGTTAAGCGCCATCGAATAAACCCAGCACAACTCGCTCCGATAGCGACTCCTAAGCCCCGCAGCACTTGTCGCCGTGTCACCATATAAGATATGCCCATTGTTTTAGAAACGAGATCGAGGCTCGCTAGCCGCCGAATAATTACAGCCGTTACTTCTACATCCCGCCTCCTACTTCCTGCTATCAACGGATACCTAGGGCGAACTCCTTCCCCCGCTCGATACGTCGTTTTCTACAGAGGCGCATATTCCTAGGCGAGTACCTTCTCACAATTAAGCGGTCACAGGCATATCTCTACCCTAAGGCTATTTTCTGCCGCAAAGAGTGCACCCTTCGGTTGCGGGTCGGCCTATACACTGCCCGCATCGTTTACTAAAACGATACCAAACAAGGAGGTACTCGAAACGTGAAACGCACAAAAGCAGCTGCCTTCTCCCTTTTGGGAGCGATAGCCGTCCTTGGAGGATTGGCCTACGCCCAAGATCAAAGTGGCTCGTCAGACCAAAACATGCCCCAGCAAACGGCAGCCTCTAAAAGGGTCGAGGTGATGGTCAAAAAGATCAAGGACGGAGACAACTACAAGTGCTGCATCAAAGGAAAATGCGACTACTGCGCCGTGCACGTGGGCATGTGCAACTGTGGCGACAACGCCGCCAATGGCAAGCCGGTTTGCATCAACTGCAAAGGAGGTTGGGACGCCGGCTTAGGAGCCGTTATGGGGAAAACCAACGACGATATCAAACCCATTCCCCAAAATGGCGACGTCAAACCGGATATGCCCTCGGATAACGGCACAAACACCGACGACAACAAATAGCTTCGTTACCGATAATCCGATATTTCAGGGTCAAGAGTCGCAAGCTCTTGACCCTTTTTGCAAAACACTACGGGCCGATCTCATTCTCCCCACCGCTATCCGGATCGGCGTATGGCTCGTCCGTCTCCTCTTCCGAGAGCGCCGGGTTGCCGGCTATCGTCACCTTTTGCGACTGCTTAAACTTGCCGACCTGCAACGTTACCGTATAGACACCAGGCTTCACAAACCGTGGCGGCACTCCGCGGCGACCAGAGCCTCTCTCCTCCTCTTGCCTCTGCAACATATCCCAAATCAGTGTCTGCATTCCCGGATAACGCTCTCCAAAAAGTCGCGCTACCTCTTTATTTGCCGCATCGGTTATCACGACGGTGGGGGTTGCGTCCTCCAGGGTCGGCAGCCAAAACACGATGCGCACGCCTCGTGGAGGGTTGGGCGCCACGAAATCGTGTTGACCACTGATCTCGGTGGTAAGCGTATAGCGATATTCCAAAGCAGGAGACATAGGAAAGAGAATGGGCTGATCCTCCTTGGGATTGGAGGCAACGGTTTCCAGCGGCGCGATGTTGTCTAGCACCCATAAACTTCGGCCATGCGTTGCCGCCACAAGCGCGTGGTCGCGCGACTGAACGGCAAGGTCATCTACCGCTACGGTCGGTAAGTTGTCTCCCAACTTTTGCCAATGTTGCCCACGATCCAGGCTCACCCATGCGCCGAACTCGGTGCCGCAAAACAGCAGGTTCGGATTCACCGGGTCCTCTCTAAAAGCCTGTATCGGCCCTTCCTTAGGCAAATTTCCCACAATGGAATGCCAGGTCTTCCCATAGTCCTCAGTCACAAAAAGATAGGGGGCCAAGTCATCGCTCCGATGCCCGTCAATGGCCACATAAGCCCGCCCTGCTACAAACTGTGAAGCCAGCACACGTGATACCCAATAGTTTCTCACCTTTTCCGGCAAGTTGTCGGTCACGTTCTCCCATGTCTTTCCCTCATCTTGTGTAAGCTGCACGTTCCCGTCATCCGTTCCAACCCATACCAAACCTCGCTGAAGCGGCGAAGGCGAAATAGTGACGATCGTTCCGTAAATCTCAGCGCCCGATCCGGTGGTCGTGATATGCGGCCCCTCCTGCTTGGAGAGATCGGGGCTAATAACATCGTAATACTTACAGCCATCATAGAAACGAAACAGATGGTTTCCACCCATATAGACCACATCATGATCGAAAGGCGAGATGGCCAACGGCGTGTTCCAGTTGAAGCGGTAGTCCGGTTCCCCTTCAGGCGCTATCGGATGCATGCGTCGAAAGTTCATCGTGTGCCTATCTAATCGGTAGGCCTCCCCATTCTGCGACTCCGCATAGACAATCTGCGGATCGTCCGGGTCGGAAAGCACATAGAATCCATCCCCTGATGGGAAAGAAATCCAATCGCAATTGGTAATCCCGCGCTCATTGGTGGTGGCACTTGGCCCCGTCCAACAACCGTTATCCTGTAGCCCTCCGTAGACCCAAAACGGCTTTTGGTTATCTACACTCACCTCATAAAACTCACCCATAGGAAAGTTATTCATAAACTCCCAGGTGGAACCCCGATCGTGCGTCACATAAAGCCCACCATCGGTGCCAAGCCACATATGCTCCGGATGTTGAGGGTCTATCCAAAGCGCATGAAGATCGGGATGAACTCCCGGCGAACCGTAGCCGGGTATGGAAAAGTGCTTACCGCCATCCTGCGATACTTCAAGCCCAAACCCACATACATACACTCTGTTTGGATCGGCGGGGTCTACCCGAATCTGTCCGAAATAGAACCCACGTGGCACCGTGCTGTTGACCCGCTTCCAGGTCGCACCGGCATCGTCCGAGCGGAAAACGCCGCCAAAATTGCTGGTAGGATCAAAAAGGTCTTTGGCCCCACCCTCGTTACAGGCAACGACGGCATAGACGATGTTCGGCTGGCTTGCACATACCGATAGACCTATTCGCCCCACCTTCTCGGTGGGCAGACCCTTTGTGATCTTGCTCCACGTCTTCCCTCCATCCGTAGAACGATAGATGCCCGAATCGGAGCTTTCATCGTAAAAACCCCAAGGAGTACGCAAACGACGATAGGCTGCAGCTAAAAGCACATCCCCACCCTTCCCGGCCAAGGCCACATCTATCACGCCGGTCTTCTCGTTGATGTAGAGAACCTTCTGCCAGGTTTTGCCACCGTCGCTGGTTTTGAAAAGCCCCCTCTCCGAATTGTAACCCCACAGCCGCCCGGCCGCAGCGACATAGACGATGTTGGAGTTGTTAGGGTCTACAACAATGCGACCAATCTCGCGTGTATCGTCTAGCCCCATGTGCTGCCAGGTTTTTCCACCATCAGTAGACTTATAGACCCCGTCTCCCCAAGAAGAGCTGTTGCGTCCGTTAGCCTCCCCTGTACCTACCCACACGATATTAGGGTCGGATGGCGCCACCGCCACCGCTCCTACCGAGCCAACGGCCTCATGGTCGAAAATCGGCGTCCATGTGTTCCCATCGTTGGTAGATTTGATAACCCCACCCGTCGCTAAAGCCACATAGATCGTATAAGGGTTCTTAGGGTCTACAGCAACGTCCGCTATCCTTCCGCCCATCACTGCCGGTCCAATGCTACGCCAATGCATGGCTTGCAGCACATCCGAACGAAGACTGTGAGGCTCTTGGGCCTGAACGATGCCTAAAGAGAGAACCAAGAGGAAAACCCACGAAAACGATAGACTACGTAAAAGAACACGTTTGAAAGAGATCAAGGCGCTCACCTCAGAAGATAGGCTTATCGGCTCCTATGGCAGCGAGCCAACCGCAAAATAGAATACCCAACATAAGAGAATTTCACGGAAAATAGTCCTTAGGATAGACTTAGCATCCTCTGCAGACAGTGATAGCTTGGCTAGTTAAGCGCTTTCGTCTAACCACGCTTTCTACCAGTACAGCACTCTCAATAAAAAAACCGCCCAAAAAATTTTTTTGCAACCTCTTGACAGGTGCATAAATCTTTGTTATCATCTTCTACAGATGTACCCTCCCGACGTCCACTCGACGCCTGGAACCGGTCCCCATCGGCAAAAGGGCTTGCACAGAGTGCCCCTCCATAACCCTTCCCGAAAGCCCGTTCTATCGTCAGAGCCTCTTCTGAGGCCGAGTGGCTTCCCTTTATAGGAAAGCCGGCTTCTAAAATTAGCACCTGCTACTTCCCTCACCTAGCAGGGAAAGGAGAAACGACAGATGACACGCCCAACGGTTCGTTCGTTGGAAATACGCCTCGCTATTGTGGCCACAGCCGCTCTGTTCTCATGGCAGATGGGGCTTGAGGCGCCTCTGATTGCCTTAGGGCAAGTTCGTGTATCGCCCACCCCCCATAAACCGCAATAAATCTCATTAGGGAATGTATGTCAGCGTATGGATGGTTTAGGGAATGTGTTGAGTAGCTCGTTTTACGACGGTTATGGGCAGGGGGTTGGCCTGGTAAGTGGGGAGCCGTTCGGCTATGGAGGTCAGTGGGGTTACTACACGGATGGGGAGATAGGTTTCACGTTGTTGGGTTTACGTTATTATGATGGGGGATGTGGTCGTTTTTTGACGCGGGACCCTTGGTTTGAGGTAAGTGACAACCTCTATCGGTACACAGAGAACAATCCTGTCAATCTCCATGACCCCACGGGATTGAAACCCAAAGCAGTTACACCACTTTGTGCTGGGCATCTCAAACCACAAAAACAGTGTCCTACTGGTTATCAGTGGGTCTGCGTTTCCTGCTATGGCGTGGATAATTCTATTCCGTACTATAGCCAACGTCCTCATCAATGCCGGTGTCAACTAAGTGGTTGCCAGTGCAGTAACCCACTGTGCAGTTGTTATGGCATAAAAATGCAACCTGGTATATGCGCCATAGGGGGAGATCATAACCATCCTGAGGGCTGTGGCCCTGGAAAGGGAGCCATTATTATCAAACCTGATGGCACAAAGGTACCATGTCATATATGTGACAAGGGTAACTCAGGACAATCTTGCTGGAACGACCCACGTCACTTGGGTAATCCGCAGCATATTGATCTTTGTGTCAATGGCTCTGAGGATGAGCCTGATTGTGGCCATTCATGGAAGACGCAATGGTACTGCGTTCACTGTAGCGCATGGCCAATACATTAGCAGCATTTTGATCACTTAGTCCATGAGGTTAACACAGCAAAGATGCAACGCATGAGCAAAATTCTTTCATGTCTAATAGGGTGTTATCTTTTATTGTTTTATGCACGGGAAACAGATGGTGGCTTCGCTGCTGCAATCTACTACACGTCCCCCTCGCCTCTGCTAAACAACCATCGTCTTCGCTTTCATGTTCCCGATGGTTGGAAGCTTGTTGCAGTGAAACTGGAGAACCCACAACAAGGTGTGGTATCCCTCGCTATCTCTTCAAACGGCCAAATTCAAGACCACCCATTTTGGGATTTTCAGGGTATAACCCTCCTATTCTCCTCGAAACAGCACCAACAGCAGGAGCTAACCCTCTCTCTTGGCTATTTCAAGAACTACCATAACCCAGAAAAGCATTCTTCATTCCAAACAGCTACTGGGCTTACGGGAGGATTAGATTACCTAGAGAAACCGACCTCTTCTCATCCATTTTCAGTATGTTTGTGGCTTTCTGTTCCAATACTGCAGAGTAAACCCCTTATACTTGATCGCACTTACGGAACGTTTCTGTTTCTACAAGCCTCGATAAAACCGGCTTCACTTAACGAGAGCTTACACCTGCTAAAAAGCTTTGCTGCTACAATCTCTATCGACTCCAAGCCCTATCCGCCGGCGAACTGGTTGCCTGGTATCGCTTTGCCTCTTCAGACCCGCTCCGTTTATCACTGCCTGCCTAGTCTGTGGCTGGATGGGCGTGAGGTGCATGTACGCCTCCCGAAAGGATGGAGGCTAGTTCGCTTTGCTGGAGAGACCGCAGGAGGCGGCGCTTGGGAAACGCTGGTTCCCAACATGATTTTAGTTCCTGAAGGTCGCTCCTCTAAAAGGGGCTATCTGGACTTTTCTGTGACGGTCGACTCGCTAAGATACGAATTAGGACATGATAGCCTAAGCGGCTATCCGATAATAACCCGTTCAGGCCTCAGTGGGCTTTTTGCTCCGACTGATGAGGGTTACATGGCGACTTTGTATGCAGGGCCTCATCTGTTTTGGATGCCCGATCAGGGCAGTATGCTAGATATCAACTGTGTTGTGAAGGGCACGCTCAAAGACGATGTGAAGAGAGTAGTAATGAGTTTGCTCGCCGGTCTAGAGGTGGTTCCTCCATCCGTGGAAAAGAGAGCGCCTTTGAGCCTATACAGTGGGCATTTACGCTACTTATGGTCGAGCCTGAAAGCGACCTCTTTCCTTATGGGATTCAATCAGCGCAATCCATTCTTTTGGGAGACTTGGTCTATGGTGGGACACACCATACGGGGGCGATGTTCTCCCTCTCCCCCAACGGCACCGGCTTTCGTGTCCTCCACTCCTTCACTCCCCTCCAACCCGACTGCTCCAACCAAGATGGCGCCTTCCCCTTCGCTCCTCTTGCTCAAGATGCCCACCAACACCTCTTCGGCACCACCTCCGCAGGAGGACCCGCCTGCGACGGTACCCTCTTCACCCTCCAAACCGATGGCTCCCACTTTCACCTCCTCCATGCCTTCTCCGGCCCCGATGGCGCCCTGCCCTATGCCGGTGTCCTCCCCACCCAAGACGGATGGCTCTACGGAGTGACGGAGGAAGGAGGGCCGTACGGCAAAGGGGTGGTGTATCGGATAAGAGAGGATGGCACCGGCTTTCAGGTGTTGCATTCGTTTGGGGGGAGGGAGGGAGCCTATCCGTTGTTGGTGGAGTTGGTAGAGGGAGAGGGAGGCTGGTTGTATGGGGTGACGAGTGGTGGAGGGGTTTATGGGAACGGCGTGGTGTTTGGGGTGAAGGCGGATGGGAGTGGCTACCGGGTGTTGCATGAGTTTGGTGCGGAGGACGGTTTAGGGCGGAATGGGGATGGGAGCCATCCTTATTGTGGATTGGTGTTGGGTTTAGGGGGTTGGTTGTATAGGGTGACGTATGGAGGGGGTGTTTATGGGGCGGGAGTGGTGTTTGGAGTGAAGGCGGACGGAAGTGGCTACCGGGTTTTGCACGCATTGAAGGGTGGTGTGGAGGGTTCTCATGTGGTGGGGAGATTGTTGTTATTGGGGGATAAGTTGTATGGGGTCTGTAGTGAGGGCGGGAGTTTAGGTGGGGGATGTGTGTTTGTGTTGGGTGTAGGTGGAGAGGGTTACAGGGTATTGCATAGTTTTGGGGTAGATGGGGAGGGCTGGACCGGTTTAGGTGGATTGGTGATGTTGGATGGGGGTTGGTTGTATGGGGTGACAGAGGGAGGAGGGATTGGCGGGCAGGGAGTGATGTATCGGCTCAGGGCGGATGGCAGTGGTTTTGGTGCCGTGTACGATTTAGGGAAGCGTCTGAAACCGGTACCTTCTCGCTAAATTAACCTTAGCCCTCGTCACGATAGGGAGGAGGGCCGGCGCAAGCTTATAAGGCAAAGCGCCGGCGCACTCCTCAACTACTTCAGAAATTGAGCAACATTGGCCTTTGTCACGATAACACACTGCGTTTTCACCACCGGTGGCACCTTCTTGCCGTTGAGATAGTCGTTAATCGTATCAATCACGGTCTTCCCTATGAGGTCGGGCTGGGTAGCCAAACAGGCCGTATACTTTCCATCTCTGATTGCTTCCAGAGAAGGCCTGTTACCATCAATGCCAATGGTCAAAAGCTGGCGTCCGGCATCCCTCGCTGCCTTGGCCGCCCCCAATGCCATCTCGTCACTACATCCGAAAACGAGGTCGAGATTCGGGAAGCGCTGAAGCCAATCTCGTGTAATTGCCGTGCCATCTGCTCGAAGCCAATGCCCGTTCTGTTCGGCCACTATATGAATGTCCGGGTACTTCTTAAGTGCATCCTTAAAACCTCCCGCCCGAAGGTTCGTGTGGTCTCCAGGCTCTCCATCTAGTATCGCCACGTTGCCTCGATAGGTTCCATATTTCTGCTTTAGCAACTCCGCAGCCTCCTCACCGCACTTTCGTCCTCCCTCGTACTCATCATAACCGATGTAAGAGACTACCTTGCCCCCGCCCTCAACGGGGGATATCTGATTGTGCACAAAGATAGGGATATCCGCCCGGTTACAGTCCTTAATGATATTGACCAAGGCTTGAGGATTGATCCCACATACGCTAATCGCCGCCGGATGGCGCTGAATAATATCTTGCACTAACGCCACCTGTCCCGTATAGTCGCTCTCACTGGAAGGAGCCTGATCGATAATCGGAGGAAGCCCAAGACGTTTGGCCTCCTCTGCTGCAGCTGCGGCCAACGTGACGTGAAACGGACTGGTTTTTGCCGGCGAAACCACTGCAATGACGCGTTGGCTCAAAGCGCTGCCCTCACTTGGCGTAGAGGATGTTGCCCCCTTCGATCCGGAAGGGTTACTGTTGCATCCCACCAACGAGAGTAAAAAAAGACCTATCAACAGCCCTCGCTTGAGAGAGACCCGCTTGACGATAACATCCCTCTCAACGTCAACACATTTTCCTATAGAACATGAACGGTTCATAGTCGTGCTCCTCTTCTCTTCTGAAATTCATCGAACGCCACAGCCCCCATGATAATCGCCCCGATGGCCACTTTTTGCCAGTTGGAATCGATGCCGGCAAGGTCAAGCCCGTTGCGAATAAGCCGCATGAGCAGAGCGCCGGCCAACGTGCCCACAAGGTTCCCGCGACCGCCGCTCAGGCTCGTCCCTCCGATGACGACCGCTGCGATGGAGTTCAGCTCAAGATCGATGCCGGCATCGGGCACGGAAGCGCCTACCATCGCGGTTTCGGCTAGGCCGGAAAGAGCCGCCAAAACGCCACACAAAATGTAGACGCCAAGCTTAATCCGATTGACCCTAAGACCGGATAGATGCGCGGCCGTCTCATTGCCGCCGATGGCATAAATGGCGCGACCGGTGGCCGATCGCGATAACCACAGATGGCTCACCGCGTATAACACCAACATCAGCACCACCCCCACCGTCACCTGGCCGGGTAGTGTGTGCCCTAAAAAGGTGTAGCCGCGGGGCAGCTCGGTGATGCCGGTTCCATGGGAAACAATGTAGGCCAAGCCGCGCACAATGGACATGGTGCCCAATGTGGCAATAAACGGCGGCAAATAGGCCCGCGTGATCGCCACTCCATTGATCAGACCGACAAGTGCACCGACCGCCAAACAGAACAACACGCCGATAACGGCGGAATGGAAAGGGCCGGATGCGTGCTGCGTAATCAACCAAGCGCCCAGAAACGGCGCCAAGGCGGCCAAACTTCCCACGGAGAGATCGATCCCTTCGGTGAGAATCACCATCGTCATTCCAACCGAGACGATGGCGATCTCTACCGACTGATCGAGTACGTTCAGCAAATTGGAGGGTTGTCGAAACTGCGGTATCCAGATGGCGAAGAAAAAGGCCACCACCACAACGGCTACGTAAACGCCTGCATTACGAACGATCTCTCGCATACGTCTCCTAGAAGTACGGATTAGGGTAGAGGCTTTAGCCCAATGGCATCTATCCCAATAAGGTAGTTGGTAGAAGCCGGGTTCTTGCCCACCGATCGAAATGTAAGCAGATGCGTGCCCGCCGTCAGCATCACGTTCCCTAATACGGTCTGCTCTTTGGCCTTGACATCAGGGGTATAACAGTCCGTCGGCTGCCCGATGGGTTTGCCATCAAGCAACACCTGTACAACGGCATAATCTCTGGCCGTTGTATAGTAGACCGATAGCTCATAATTCCCCGTTTTTTCCACGGGCAACTCCACGGTCATCTCGGCGCACTGCTGATGACCGGTAAACCAAAGCTGCTGGTTGTTATCCCAATAGGGGCCGAAACCGGTCATATCTTGAATCTGGGCATCGCCTCCAGTTGCCTCCACCACCTTCAGGTCGGTGGCCGGAATGCTGTTTGGATGCAGCAGACGCCGCAACGTAAGATAATCCAAGTACAGTGTCTGCCCTGCCGGTATCTGAAAGAACAGAGTGTGGTTTCCGGCCGTTAAATGAAGCGTTTGGTGCACACTATTCGTTTCATCGGCCCGAATCGCCTCTGTGGGTGCAGGGCCTAACTGCTTAGGATCATCCACCGACCAGTTCTGGCCTAGTCGAGCCGTACCCGCCAACGGTGGCTGCACTAACGTGAGTATGTAGTCTCCCTCCTTAGAAACAGGCAGCACACAAGCGGCCGTTCCACCATGTAACGCCACCACGGCCCCTCCACTTGCCAATACGGGCAGGTTCATATCGTCTATCACTTGCGGGTCACCAGCAGTCCACTGCAGGCTCTCGGCCTCTATGGCATCTTGCGCATGCCAACGCGTGGGGGTAAGCTGAGCAGGATCAAGAGGAGACCAATCGTCCTCCGGTGCAGTCTGATACCAGTAGGCCACACAGGCATAGTCCGACCCAGGATAGTTGTCAATGGGGCCATGCTGAATGTCTACCCGAATAGACTTTTGGAAAGGAACGCAGTCAGTAATCTGGTACCGATAGGCATCCACCCGCGAGTGCGCCTCATCCTTGAGAATACAGCCATGAAATGCCTCATTAAAGGGTCCCTCATCGAAATACCATCCTGAGGTGTAGAAGTCCTCTGTCCCTGTTCCGATGATGGAGGGAAACGACTCTCCATCCACCCAAATTTCCTCATTCCCCTCCAGAAACCAAATGCCCCTATCTCCCTGCATGGCCGTGTGCTCGCCCACATACAGACCACGTCCCTGCACGTTGAGAATATGAAAGTTCTCCCCCTCCTTGTTGATCTGCCGATGCCAACGCGCGTGAAAATACCCAACATCTTTCAAAGGTTGTCCCAAACGGTGATAGCGCATCTGAAACAGCACGTTCACCGGTTTCTGCCCATAGTTCATCAGTTCCACCCGTGCACTCTTCGCAAAAGGCATCGGCCAAAAGCAAAAACCGCCCTGGTCGTTCATCGCATCCGGTAGCGCGGCAAATGTCTCATTTCCGAACCCGGCCCCAAAGAAATCGCCCACGGGTGCCTCTACTGCCGGACGAGTCGCCCCATCCCAATAGATACGGAGCACGGTCTGACGCAGAGTGTAGATGTTTGCCGGGTCAAGGCGAATATGCAGCGCGTCTATCTCGCCCGCCCCATTAACGGTGTTCAACGTTAGTGGCTGACCGGGCATACACGCAGTCTGCACATCCACCTCTTGTTCCCCTAGCGCTGTCGGCTTAGGATCAAGCCCCAAATGTTCCCACTGCTCCAAAGTCTCCCCTAAAGCGGCAAGCTCTTTTGTAGAGAGTTGCGGGGAAAAAGTTTTTATTTTTGTATCGTCCGGATAGAGCTGATACTCCACATGGTAGTACATTGGCCCTGGATCGGTCACGGTAATCAGACAGTGTTTCTGGAAAGGCATTGGGAAGTAGCAGTACCACCCGCCGCTTCTATGTCCCACCAAGGGTTGAAGAAAGGGCGGTACCTTACCGAGAAAGAGATCCTGCATGGCGCAATCTATAGTGGGTGTGGTCGCTCCATCAAAGTAGATGCGCAAACGCCCGGCCGCATTGGCCGACCAGAACCGATAGATGCACCCCGGCCCACGGATATCGGCGAGCACGGCCGTATTACCCTCCATGCGCAGAAAGTGGCCAAAATCTCCATTATAGAAATTGCGATCATAGCTTGAATCCTGCACACAGCGACTGTCGCGCAGATAGGGCAGCAGATCGAAACGCGAGAGTAACTCTAAACCGTAGGGTAACTTCGGCGAGTGAGGGTGTGCTGCCCGTGGCGCCAGCGACAAGGTGGATCCCGGCCCGTTAATGGGGTTTGGTAAGGCAACCGGTGACTGTTGAGCATACAGTAGTTGCGAGCTTAATAGGAGCATGGCCGGTAAAAGCGCATGACGAAACGTTTGGTACATCCTTTTCTCCACAGGGAAATAGCACTCGCGTGTAGATAGGGGATTTCGACAGGGAAATAAGGTATTCCTGCAAGCGGCAACACAGATGTCTTGTCAATCCCAGAAGACTTTCGGATAAAATAACACCATGCGGCCACGAAGCGAGCGCCAAAGAGACATCAAAATCCCTTGGCTAAAAGAGGGGTTTATGCAGTACTATGTGCCGCGCTATCTCAAACGCCACTTTCATACTCTCTACCTCTATGGCGATGCCCCTCGCATTGCTCTCAACGATTCGACCCCCCTTATCGTCTGTCTCAACCACAGCAGTTGGTGGGACCTCTTTGTGCCCGCTTTCGTCGAACATTGTCTGTTCCATCACGATGTCTATGCTGTAATGGATGCCGAACAACTTCAGCGCTACGCTATCTTCTCCAAAATGGGTGTTCTCGGCGTGGATCGCACCAACCTTCAAGGCATCAAGGCCTTTTTGGATACTGTAGAACACCTTTTCAAAAATCAACCGCGCTCGCTCTGGCTTACCCCCCAAGGCGAAATGGTAAGCAACTATCAACGTCCGGTTCATTTTCAGCCGGGGCTGGCCCACATCGCCATGAGACTAAAACGGTTCCATCTGCTGCACATGGCCGTACACTACGAGTTCTGGACAGAACGCTTGCCGGAGGCGTTTATCCACTTCTCGGAACCAACCTTCGTAGATACATCAGACGCCACGTGGAACCCCCAAACGTTCCTGCGGCAGCAGGAGACACGACTGCAAGGCCTGCTGGACTCTCTGCTGATAGCCGTTCAACGGCGCGACGCCACCTGCTTTCAGCCGCTCTTGCAGGGAGCAAGCGGCACTGCGCCCCTTTACGATGCCTTCCGTGCTTTTTTAGCTCGCCGCCAGCGTCGCCCCTTCTTCCGAGAGCACGGCGCCATCGCAACACCTCTTTGGAGGCGACGAAAAGGGAAATCAACCCACAATGAAGAATTTTAAAAAAGAGTTCCTGAAACGCTAGGGACAAGGTTTTACCTCCCTAGTGGCAGAAAGGAGGCTGCTCATGCTTATTACCGATCAAGAACCGTTGGCTATTGACGGTGGCAAGCCCGTTCGCGATAGACATCGGCACCCCTGGCCCCGGTGGCCCATCTTTGGGCATGCGGAAGAACAGGCACTGAAACGGGTACTGAACAGTGGTCAATGGTGGTATGTAGGTGGAACGGAAGGGGTTAGCTTTGAGAAGGAGTTTGCTGCCTTCCAGCACGCTCAATATGGCGTCGCCTGCACAAATGGAACGGCGGCCATCGAGATCGCCATCCGTGCCCTCGAAATCGGCTACGGCGACGAGGTCATCGTCCCCTCCTACACCTTCATCGCCTCTGCAAGCGCGCCTCTCATGGCCGGCGCTCTGCCCGTGTTCGTGGATGTAGACCCGCAAACCTACAATATAGACCCTGATCAGGTAGAAGCCGCAATAACCCCACGAACGAAAGCGATCATCGCGGTTCATCTCACCGGTCGCCCGGCTGATATGGACAGACTATTGGCAATAGCCAAGCGTCATAACCTTTATCTCATAGAGGATGCTGCGCAGGCCCACGGGGCAGAATGGCGTGGAAGGCGTGTGGGTGCTCTAGGCGATCTCGGCACCTTCAGCTTTCAAGCCTCCAAAAACCTGAATGCGGGCGAAGGCGGCATGGTTCTCTCGAATAACGAGTCCCTCGCCGATGCCGCGTGGTCTATCATGAACGTCGGACGCTCGCGAGGGGGGAAGTGGTACGAACATCCCTTCCCCGGCAGCAACTACCGTATGACGGAGTTTCAAGCCGCTCTCCTGCGCGCCCAACTGCAACGCCTCCCACAACAGATTCAACTCCGCTCACGCAATGCCGCCTACTTGCGCCAGCTGCTAGAGCAGATTCCCGGCATACAACTCCCTATCGAAGATGAACGCATCACCTGTCAATCCTATCACTTATATGCCTTTAGGTACCACTCTGACGCCTTCGGAGGCCACAGCCTTGAGGAGTTCCTACGTGCCCTAAACGCCGAGGGCATACCGAGCATGGCCACCTATCGCCCTCTCTATCAACAACCGGCCTTTGCTCATCATGCAGCACGCCTGGCCGCCCTCACAAACGGCAAAATTACCATGGACTACACAAAACTCCACCACCCCGTCTGCGAACAGCTCTGCGCGGAATGCGTCTGGCTTCCTCAATATGTGCTGCTGGGCACGCAACGAGATGTGGAAGATATCGCTACTGCCATCGCACGCATCCAAAAGGCATGGACCTAGCCCGAAAAGGATAAGCTGATGAACGCAAAAACTGTTATTCTGATCGCTCTCGTCCTCCTGTGGGCCGGCACGGTATCTCAAGCCCAGTCAACAGCTCTCTTTACCGATGCCTTCACAGAGGATACAGCTCCCTGGACGAACCTAGGAGGCGGCACTATCGCTATAACCCATCAAGCTTCCGACCTTCCACCCAACGCAAAAGGGGCACTTGTGTTCAACTACACGGTGAATCCGCAAAAGCAGGGGGCGAACAACGCACTGCCCTTTCAGGTGCTGATTCGCCCGGTAAAACAGGGCACGCTCGCCTCCCTCCAAGCTATCCGGTTTCAGGCCTATAGCGACATAGGTTCCCCTTTCATCTGTGCCCTCTCCGAACATCAGGGCGGTCGCTATCTACAGGTATTTTGGCTCCCACCGAAAACCTGGCAAGAGATCACCCTCTATCCTAAAGATTTTTGGCTCTCCGATAATAAAGGCGACCCACCAGACCCCGACGGCAAACTCGATCTCGATCAGATAGAGGCCATTGGCATCGTGCCGGTTAGCACCATTCTCAGCGCCTTCATGGGCACCGATCCCCAAATAGTGGGCATTCTACAGCCTAGTTCCGGCCAACATACGCTTCGACTTGCCGATTTCGAGGCGCTATCCAACGACACCCCTGTCCCTTCCACTCCAAGGCTCCCCGATGATGAAAAGGGGGTATGGATTGACCCGCTCAACCAAGATGCTATTCACTGGTTCCTTATCGGCTCCCAGGAGATGCAGTACGATCCCCATCCCCCCTTCCCCGATCGTGCCCTCGCGGTTCACTACCAACAAGGCCCCGATCGTCTCATCTTGCTTCTACATGACCTCCATCGTGTCGCAATGGGCAACACCGACCGCATCGTCTTCCAGGCCGCTGCGGAGAAAGGGGTGCGCCTTGCCGTTTCGCTTCAGATGAAGGATGGAGCTCGCTATTTTCAGATCGTAGACATTCCGGGCGATTCCAAACCAACAACCGTCTCGGTAAATATCGCCGCTATGCAGCCCGCTCCCGATTCGCAAGAGGCCCTGAGCCACCCCATAGATACCAATCAACTCACAACGCTCATCCTTGCCGATATCTCCTTCTTGTTCGGTCAGCCCGAGCAGCATAACACCATCTGGATCGGGCCTGTGCGCGCCGTTCAACAGACTATAGGCCCCAAAACAAGTAAGTAGGTATTACCGATGTCTTCACAACAACGACCGGACGGTTTCCCAAAACCGTCTGCTTTATCGCGTCGGGCCCTCTTAGGCAGTGCAGCCTGGAGCGGTCTCTTCTTGTTCTCAGGAAACAGCTTTGCTGAGGAGCTTACTATGAATAACACTGTGTCTAGCAATTCTCCCCTCGTCGCCTTTCCAGGCCCTTGGAGCTTTCTTCTACCGAAGTCGGCTATTATTCTGGTGAGCGATCAGGAGCTGGAAACCCTTGCACAAAATCCCGATCAACCGATCAATCTCAGCCTAGACACAACCCCACGGATGCAAAGCCTTCGTTCGGTCTGCGAAGCCGCACAAGCAGCCGGCCATCGAACCCTTATCGTCGCCTTCGACCAGTTTTTCGCCCAATACCGCCCCGGCCAAAATGCCCCGCGTAAGCTGATGCCCGATAGTGAAGAGTATATAAAGCTCATCGCCACCATCGGCCAGTTCGCTCAAAAGTACGGCCTCGCACTAGAGCTGAGCCTGCTTAGTCCCCTCGAAATCGGTCCCTCCTACGTTAAACAGACCGGCGAATCGGGCATCTGGATGCACTATCGCAAAGGCCTGCGCGACCCCGCCACCGGCGCCTACAGCGTTCAACTTTGGCGCCAACAGCGTTGGACTAACAATAAAGGCCCCATTCGTGTGGAAGATGCTGGCGTGCGCGTTTTCGCCTTCCACCAATACCCCCTCCATGGCACACCTTACCTCGTTGCAGACCCTAAAACCATTGTGGAGATCACGGATACCGCACACGTCGAGATTATGGGCCCCACCGAAGGTAGCGTCGAGGCCGTGCGCGTGCGAATCTACGGCAGAGGCAAAACCGATATCGGCCCTCTCGACCGCGTTCTAGCCGTCCAAATCTACCGTACACCGGAAATGGACTATTTCAGCGAAAAAGCTCTGCCCTACCTGAAAAACCTCGTGGATCGTTACATAGATGCCGGCGTGAAATTGAACGGCCTCTACTCTGACGAAATGCATATCCAACAAGACTGGGACTACTTCCATCATCATGATCATGGTGAATTTGCCATGCGCTATGTCAGTCCAGGCCTTGTGCGCGCCTTTGCAGCTAAATATGGTGATGAGTATCAAGACTTTGCAAAATATCTTCTCTATTTCGTTCACGGTCAGGAGGACAAGGCGCTAGACCTCACAGCCAAAGAAGGAGCGATGCATGTCTTCGGCCCAACCCCGGAGGATATTCATGCCACTGCACTTTTCCGAGCTCGTTACTATCATTTCCTCCAGGATGGCGTTGTAGCTCTCTTTGCGGAAGCCAAGCGCCATGCCGAAAAACGGATGGGACATCCACTCGAGGCGAGAGCGCATGCCACATGGGCTGAAAGCCCAACCATTGACTACTGGCGGGTGGGGCAGGAACCGGACAACCCGGCAAAATACGAGTACACCTCAAATTTCGTGTGGTCTAATACCGTACAACAGGCGGCTGCAGCCTGCTATGACTACTTCTCCTGGGGCGACTATCTTACCGGCAACGGCAACGACCATGCTGAAGGAGGCTACGCCGATCGCGACTACTTTGCGCTTGCCCTCGCCTGCTCTACCGGTATCCTCAACACCATCCCCTACTCCTACGCAGCCTACTGGGGAATGCCGGGACCCGTCGCCGAACGACGTGGCGCTTTAGTGGATGCCTACGGCGATGCCGGCTCTCCCTTCTACGGCATGGTTCAAGATATGCAACATCGTGACGTAGATGTTCTCATGCTCTACCCTATAGACCTTGTGGCCGCGGAAGAGCGCTTTGGCAGTTGGATGACGCTCTACGGCTACGCCAACTATGTGACCCAAGCTAAGCTTTTGGAAAGAGGAAGGGTCGTCAGAGGCGCCATCGAGATGGCAGGCCGGCGTTTTTCCACCCTGGTCACCCTTTTTGAACCGTTTCCCTCTCAGCAACTCCTTGCCCTCATCCGGCAGATGTTGCAGGAAGGCGGACGTGTCATTTGGGCAGGCCCGCCTCCTCTACTCTCCAATGAGGGGCAACCCATTCTTGCCACATGGAGCGGGATTTTCGGCGTCTCTTATAACCCCTCCCAAGAATGGGGCAAGATGGCGCCGGGAAGGGAGGTTCGCTTTGCCGGCCCACTGAAGAATGTCAGCCCGCAGATAATTCTTACCCATCTGCTTCCCGACCGCATCTATCCGGTCACTCCTCAGAACGGTGTCGAACCGGTCGCTACCGTCCAAAACCACATTGTAGGCACACATCGCTCGTTTCCAAACGGCGGCACCGCCGTTTTTCTTGGCTATCGCCCTCGTGACGATCAGGCGGCCTGCCTCGGCTACGAAACACGCAACTGGTTCGAGGTGCTTACAGCCCTCGGTGCCTACCCACCCACGGGTCGCTTTCCTCATGTCAACGACAACACGGAGTATCTGTCGCGCACAACTCCCTACCTCTGCTGTCGTTTCCCAAATGGCGCAATCGCCATCGCACGGCATTTTCGACACACCCCCGAGCTGTGGCAAGGCGGTTTCGCACGAGACCCAAAAGCAGACCAGGCCTATCTGCAACAACATCCCCTTCCTCCTTCACTGCTTCAGCTAAAGGATTTCCATGTTCATGGGCACAGGATTTCCTACGAGGGCGACCTGGCGGTTACTTTCCGCGTTGACGAACGCCATCGCCTCGTCGCATTTGCCGGCAGAAACACCGATCGCATCCAAGTGGATGAAAATACAACCGTTTTTGCGGATAAACCGATGCCTCTAGTCGCCTGGGCGCCGGTACCTCCTGAATGCCGCGTACCACACGGCGCCATCCTGCGCATCTTTGCCTACGGCGAAGGAACGATCCGGATCCCCCTCATCCAACCCTTGCGAGAGGTACAACTCTTTGCCGAAGGCCCTCAGCCCGGCAGCCGTGGCGACGCCTTGCCTGCCCACATCGAACAGGGCGCTCTCGTCTTTAACCTAACATCCGCCCATTCCGGCCGCTGGCTCTATGCCGTCCCACGTGAGTAGACCGATGTAGCCCTAGTAAGGCCGTCACCTTCCGGCTAACCACTACCGCCTACAGTCGGCACATTGCCCTCGCCGAGGTAAGCCGCAGGGCTTCGCAGCAAGCGCCAGACCAATTCCCCATATTGGCGACAGTCCCCCTGGTCTCAATTTTTATGGAGAGCAGGAGAGGAAGCTTTTCATCCTTCCAATTTGAGATATAGGGCCTCGCCTAAAGAAGGGAATAGGCGCCGAAATGGCGAAAAAGCAGGTAGATTCTATTTCATAACAGAAGGAGTTTCCGCTATGGCAGATGAAGTCGTTCGCTTTGGGGTGATCGGTGTAGGAGGGATGGGAGCAGGGCATTGCAACATGCTTTCCAAAATCCCCGAAGCCAAGCTCACGGCGGTCGCCGATGCGGATGAAACGGCCGTGAAGTCGGCTTCTGAAAAGTTTGGAGTGCCCGGCTTTACAAACCACCTTGCGCTACTTGAAAGCGGGCTTGTAGATGCTGTGATCATCGCAACTCCTCACTATTTTCATCCTCCTATCGCCATAGATGCATTCGAACGGGGCATTCACGTGCTTTCTGAAAAACCGCTGGCCGTCACCGTCTCGGCAGCGGACGCGATGATCGCTGCCGCTCGCCGTTCAGGCCGCAAGTTTGGCATCATGTACCAAATGCGTTCTGAGCCGCATCACCTTGCAGCAAAACAGATTGTGGAGAGCGGCGCCCTTGGCGAAATCTATCGTACAAGCCTCGTTATGGGCTGGTATCGTAGCCAAGCTTACTATAACTCCGGTGGCTGGCGGGCCACATGGGCCGGTGAAGGGGGAGGCGTGCTTATCAACCAAGCCCCTCACTACCTCGACCTATTCTGTTGGCTCGCCGGTTTACCCGCTTCGATCACCGGCACAACCCGCACGCGCCTTCACGACATCGAGGTGGAAGACGAAGCCTACGCCTTCCTTACCTATAAAAACGGGGCGCATGGCTACCTCTATGCCTCCACGATGGAGGTTCCAAATCATAATATGCTTGAGATTTGTGCCGACCGCGGCAAGATCGTCATTCATGGCAGCCGCCTCCAGTATTTCCGTGTTGAAGGCTCCATTCGTGAGTTCACCTACACCACCAAAGAGATGTGGGGTAGCCCCAAAGTCACCGAAGAACCTGTGCCCCTGCCTGAGGAAAAACCCCTGAAAGGCCACGCCGCCATCACCCAGAACTTCGCCCGCGCCATCCTCTATAACGAGCCGCTCATCGCCCCCGGAGAAGAAGGCCTAAACGCCATGGAGCTGATCAATGGCATCATTCTGTCTAGCAAAATCCAAAGCACCGTAGAGCTTCCCGTTAATCGCACAGCGTACGATCAGCTTCTCGAACAGTTGAAAGCGACATCGAAAGCAAAAAAGAATGTTGAAACGCAACGTGTTACCGACCCGAACTTCACATGAACATCTACACCGATAGCCCAAACGGCGTTCTACCGGCTCAGTGGATACGACAAGCCATCGAAAAAGGCTGGATCGAAGTAGAAGAACCTCTTCGATCCGGCCAAATCCAGCCCAATAGCCTCGATCTGCGGCTGGGCGCAGTGGGCTATCGTGTTCAATGCAGCTTCCTGCCAGGCGAAGAGGGCATGGCACAAAAACTTGCCCGCTTCGGTTGGTACCACTTTTGCCTTCCAGAAGAAGGGGTGGTTCTAGAAAAGAACCAGGTCTACATCTTTCCCCTTGTGGAACGCCTTGCCTTACCCCCAAGAGTGCGTGGCCGGGCGAACCCGAAATCTACAACGGGACGTCTCGATGTTTTTTGTCGCCTTGTTACCGAACACGGAGTCGCCTTTGACGAAACCCCAGAAGGATACCGAGGGCCTCTCTACCTCGAAGTGGTACCACGCTCTTTCGCCATTCGGGTACGTGCAGGCGATGCCCTAGCCCAGATTCGCTTCCAAACCGGAGACCCACGCCTCTCTGTCGAAGAAACCCGTGCTCTCCTCGATGAACTTCCTATTATCCTCAGTTCCGAACTGCTGCCGCTTCGCTCCCGCGATCTAGCCATCTCCAATGGAATTCTGCTCTCCATCTACCTCCCGCGTTACAGCGGCCAAGGCAGGCAGGCTACCATCGGCTATCAAGCCCGCAAGAATACCCCACCCATCGATCTCCGCGCCATCGGTCAAGCGCGCAAACGGCACTACTGGGATCGTCTCTATGCCGACGGAAAACCCATCATCCTCGAGCCGGACGAGTTCTATATTTTTCGCTCTCGCGAACTTGTCTGTCTTCCCCCAACAATCTGTGCAGAGATGGTAGCCTTCGACGCCGGTAGTGGCGAACTGCGCACCCATTACGCCGGCTTTTTCGACAGTGGCTTTGGATACGCCCCCGATCTCCCCGCCACCGATACCGCTGCTGCCGTGGTGCTTGAAGTGCGCAGCCGGGATGTTCCCTTCCTCATTGAGGATGGGCAACCTCTCTTCCGCATCCATCTCCTGCGCTGTACGGAGGCACCGGAATTCCTCTACGGCTCCCAAGCAGGCTCAAGCTACCAATCCCAACGCGATGTACGCCTCAGCAAACAGTTTACAGGAGCCCAAGAAGATGAGGACGATGATACACCTCAGCAACGTCTTAACCTACTTTCTTAATCGCCACCAAACAGCAAGCACCAGGACGTCGCCTTTGATACCGCGCCGATACTTTCTAAGCAAGCTAACGTCCTCTCTTGCCGCTTTGGCAGGAATCTGGCCGGTTATAACCCCACTGCCCTGCCATGCCGATACCTTTCATTTCGATCTCGTTACCGGCCCCGAAGTCTATACGGTCGCACCGCCCACTACCCCCAGGCGCGCCCCACTTTTTGCCAAACGCCCGCCTCAGGTCACAAAGCTCCCCCCAAACCTGGTTAACCCCTATTTTGCCTTCATACCCCTTTGGCCCAATGGCAAAGAAATAGACTATGTAGCCCTCGTGCAGTTTCCTCCCAACAAGCCGCCCATCCTCATCGTGGACGGCGATCTCGATGGCGACCTTACGAACGATCCCCCCGTCCAATGGAAAACGTTTCCTTATAAGGCGGCAAACGGTCAACAACTCACCCGCTACGAGGGCGATGCGGTGCTTCATGTTCACTACAGCCCCGATCACGTCGTAGACCTGCCCATGCATTTTATCTTGCCCGACCCCAACGATCCCAATGCCGCAGCCTACGGTCAATATCTGCTCTACCTTCCCGACTACATTCGTAAAGGAGAACTCATCCTCAACAACGTCAAATACACTGCCTACCTTTATGACCTTCTTGCCAGAGGCGATTTCAAATGTGACGTTAGCGCCTCCTTCCCGGGCAGCATCCTGCTGATTGATGTGAACCATAACGGAAAAATTGACGCCCGTGGAGAGATATATCGTGCCGACCGACCGTTCAACATTGGCGGCACCACCTATCAACTAACCATTCCCGACTACGATGGCAGCACGGTAATTGTGGAGCGCTCGCCAAAATCGGTTCCGGAGATTCCACCCCCGCCCGATCTAAATGTCGGTCAAATAGCTCCCTCGTTTACCGCTACAACACTTAAAGGAAACATCGTCCACTTTCCACAAGACTACCACAGCAAACGCGTGCTGCTCTACTTCTGGGGCTCTTGGTGTCCCCATTGTCGGGCACAGCTTCCCTATGTAACCGCTGCCTACAAAAAATATCATAGCAAAGGCCTAGAGATTCTAGGTATCTGCATCGAGCCGGCCAACTACCGAGATCAGCTTATGGCCTTCCTCAAAGCACATCACATGACATGGCCGCAGGTCTACGATGGCAAATATTGGGAAACTGCAGAAGCACAGCTCTATTTCATCCATATCGTGCCTTACCCCATTCTCATTGATGGAGATAGCGGGCGTATTTTGGCCGGTAGAGAGCAACTGCTCGGCCCGGAACTTGATAAGACGCTTTCCCATTTTCTAAGCACTCAACCCTCTGCGGTATCATCAACACGTTAAAAAGGAGAAAACAAACCTTGTCCGATGCCCTTGACCAATTAAAACGACACCTTGCACCCATCATACGTCTTCAACAGATTGACGGTCTGCTGTCGTGGGATCAACAGACCATGATGCCCCCTAAGGCAACAACCGCTCGCGCCGAACAGATGGCAGCCCTTGAATCCATTATCCATGAACTATTTACTTCTACCAAAACTGCCGAGCTGCTCGCCAAATGCGAATCGGCACTCGCCGATACCGACCCGAATAGCGACGAAGCGCGTCTTGTACGCGTCACCCGCCGCGATTATGATAAAGAGACGAAAATACCGGCGACCCTCGTCGAGGAGTTAGCCAGGCACCAAGCTATTTCTCATGAAGTGTGGGTGGAGGCTAGGCGCGAGAACAACTTCTCGCTTTTCGCCCCTGCTCTCGAAAAGATGTTTGCGCTCACCCGTCAAAAAGCCGAATGCCTCGGCTATCAGCACCATCCCTACGATGCCCTTATAGACCTGTATGAGCCGGGCACGACCTATGCCGATGTGGTGGCTTTGTTCAATTCCCTCAAACCTGCCCTTATCGCGCTTGTGAAAAATATCTCCGAGGCGGAACGCCAGTTCGATGATTCCTGCCTACAAGGCGATTTTGCAGTTGAAAAACAACACACCTTTACCCAAGAGGTAGTGCAGGCACTCGGCTATGATCTCACCAGGGGACGCCAAGACCCCGCTCCTCACCCCTTCTGTTCCGGTTTCTCTCGTGATGACGTGCGCATCACTACCCGATTCGATCCCCATCTGCTGATGAAAGCGCTCTTTGCCTCGCTTCATGAAGCCGGGCATGCCATGTACGAACAAGGAACGCCGGAGGCCTACGAGGCCACCCCTCTCGCCGGAGGCACGAGTCTAGGCGTTCACGAGAGTCAATCCCGTTTTTGGGAAAACATGGTGGGCCGCAGCTATGCCTTCTGTAAATGGATTCTTCCGCACCTTCAAAAAGCCTTTCCCGATCCCTTCGCGCACTTAAACGCTTTAGAACTCTACCAGGCGATTAACCGTGTTCAGCCCTCCTTTATCCGGGTAGAGGCCGATGAGGTTACCTATAACCTCCATATCCTCCTCCGATTCGAGTTGGAAACCCAACTGCTCGATGGCACACTGTCGGTTACGGATTTACCCGATGCCTGGAACGTAAAGATGCAGGAGTATCTCGGCATCACACCTCCCAACGATGCCCTAGGCTGTCTCCAGGATATTCACTGGGCCGGCGGGCTTATCGGCTATTTCCCAACCTATACCATCGGCAATCTGCTCTCGGCACAACTGCGAGAGACGATGCTACACGACATCCCAAACCTGGAAACGCTGATCGAACAGGGAGAGTTTGCGCCTATCCTTCAATGGCTGCACCAGCATATCCACGTCTATGGCCGTAAATTCCTACCACAAGAACTCGTTATTCTGGCAACCGGCAAACCGCTCTCTGCAGGCCCCTACCTCGCTTACCTGCAAACTAAATTCAAAGAGCTTTATGCCCTTTGAAAACAAAAAGTAGGAACTTATGCTCCGTGATCTGCAAGCTTTAAAAGAGGAGATACGCGCCCATAACGACATTGTAGATGTCATCGGCACCTACGTGCGTCTTCAACGGGCAGGAAAAGACTATAAGGGGCTTTGCCCTTTTCACGATGATAAACGCCCCTCCTTCCATGTCAGCCCTACCTTGCAGATATATAAATGCTACGCCTGTGGTGAAGGAGGAGATGTTTTTAAATTCATCCAGAAAATGGAGAATCTGGAGTTCCTCGAGGCCATGGAGTGGTTGGCCAAAAGAGCAGGCATTCCTTTCGACCGGCATCACCTAAGCGGGGAAGGGATGAGCCGACGGGAGCAGATGCTGGCGATTAATCGGCTTGCCTTAGAGTTCTTCTGCGAACAACTGCAGCGGTATGAGGAGGCCAAAGCCTATCTGCTTCATCGCGGGGTGCTCTATGAAACGCAAAAGCTTTGGGAGTTGGGCTACGCCCCGGCCGGTTGGGATGCCCTACTTAATTATTTGAAAAAAAAGGGTGCCGATCTTGCTCTGGCCGCCTCTTTGGGGCTGATCAAGGCGCGCAAACTGGAGGGGAGCGGCTTTTACGATACCTTCCGACATCGCATTATCTTTCCTATCTACGACATTGGCGGCAATATCATCGGCTTTGGAGGGCGCACATTAGACCCGGCAGAGCCGGCCAAATATATCAACTCCGACGCCTCTCTCCTTTTCGATAAATCGCGCGTTATCTACGGGCTTCATTTCGCCCGCCGCAAACTAGCACGCGATGTGCCACCGGTTTTCGTGGAGGGCTATCTCGATGTGATCGTCGCCCATCAAGCCGGTTTTACCCAATGTGTAGCCACGTTGGGCACAGCGCTCACCGAACATCATGCTCGCATCCTCTCGCGCTATAGCCCCAAAGTCATTGTTTGCTATGATAGTGATGAGGCCGGCCTCCGCGCCACCCTACGCGCAGCTATTATTTGGGAAAGTCTCGGTATTGAGGGCGCCGAAGTGCGTGTTGCACGATTGCCCTTAGGCGAAGACCCCGCCTCGCTTCTCCAACATCCGAACGGGATCGAAGAGTTTCAGCGTGCCCTCGACCAAGCCGTTCCGCGCATAGATTTTCTTCTAGAACGTATTTTGGAAAGACACAATGTGCAAATGGAAACGGGCAGAAGCGATGCCCTTGCCGAAGCAATAGCTCTCCTCGCTACCGTTGAGAAACTATCGGTGCGTGCACGCTATGCCGACCGCATCGCCTTCCTTCATCCGCTCTTTGGAAAAACCGGCGTCGAGCGGGTCATCGAACAGATATTGGCCGATATCGAGACGGCAGCCGCCCATCTCCGAGGAGGCCAAGCCCCAAGGGCACTTGGCTACCCACTTACCGAGGAGGCAAACAGAGGCCCTCTTCGCGAGCAGCCCCCTTTGCCCGCATTTCGGCCAACATTGTCGGTAAAGGCGTCAAAACCCCCTCAGCGTAACGTCCCCACAGGGCAAACCGCAAAACGTGGCTTGTCTGGCACATCCCAGAGCCTCTCAAACATTCAGGAGCCGTTGCCTCAACAACAACTTAGTCGTGCCGAAAAAGCGGAGCGACAGCTGTTACGTGCCCTCTTCAGTGCCGAGTGGCGGCTGCGCCTACTTGAACACCTGCGCCCCGAACTGATGGTGACCCCCTACGGCGTCAAGCTTTTGGACTGGATCGCCCACACCACCCCCCAAGCCGACGGCACCATAGACCCTCGCCCTCTCCTCGATCGGGCACTAGCAGAAGAAGCACAAAGCGGTGAGAAAGCAAACACGCAAAATTCTTTTTCATTTTCCCGATTTCTGCTAGAAATCTTGGAGGATTCTGCCTATCTCGTGTCGAATGAACAGTTACGAATAGAGGTTGTAGACGGATGCCTTAAGCAACTGCAAAGTTACCTGTTGGAAAGAGAGAAGCGTGAGCTTGCCCAGCGGCTACAACAAGCAGTGAGTGAGGCAGAGCGTCGCGACCTCCTCGAACAGTATCACCAGAAGGTGCGCCTCATTCGAGGCTCTCTTGATAAAGCGCCGAACCTTTAGGTGCAGAGCCTCGTGCGCCCCCTCTGAAGGAGAGTGTGAGCATGACCGGCGCCGCCGCAGAGACAACCTATACGTCGGACGAGACGACCAAAACACGTAAACAACGCCGTCGTTCGTTTTCCCTAAACGGCCAGCAAGCTCGTCTGGCCTCCGAGAGAAAGGCTAAGCCCACCAAAACGGAAACCGAAATGGTTTCCCTGCCCCTTCAAGAGGATATCCACGCCCTTCCTTGCCTCCAAACAGGAGACCTTCTGCCCGCGGTCGAAAATGCAACGCCTTGGCCCGATCCTGATGAAGTGGATGACAGCCTTTTTGTCTGCGACGAGGAGATGGCTTCTCTGCCCTATACCGAAATGCAGTTCTCCGACGATGTCGAAACCTTTACCCTTGACGATGCTGTGCACGCCTGGCTGCGCGAAATAGGGAAATTTCCTCTCCTCACCGTGGAAGAGGAGATACGTCTCGCCCAGTGCATCCTACGCGCCCGCGAAAACAAAGACGACCCCGAACTTAAACGGGCCGCCCAACAGGCTCGCGATACCCTCACCCGCGCAAACCTGCGCCTCGTGGTCTCTATTGCCAAACGCTACCATGGTCGGGGTATGGCCCTCTCCGACCTTATCCAAGAGGGAAATATCGGCCTTCTTCGTGCCATCGAAAAATTTGACTATCGCCGCGGCTATAAGTTCAGCACCTATGCAACATGGTGGATTCGTCAAGCCATTACACGTGCCATCGCCGATAAAGGCCGCACCATCCGCATCCCCGTCCACATGGTAGAAACGATCAACAAGCTCGTCCGCATCTCGTCTCAACTGCTTCAAGAGTACGGCCGTGAGCCAACTGTTGAAGAGATCGCACGTGCCATGAACCTGTCGCCTGAAAAGGTAACCGAAATCATTCGTATCGCCCCGGAGCCGCTTTCCCTTGAAACACCAATCGGTGAGGGTGAGGAGAACTGCTTGGCCGACTTCGTTGAGGATAAAGAAAATAGCTCCCTGCCCGAAATCGCCTCTCAAAACATTCTGCGTGAGAAACTTGCCGATGCCCTCAATATGCTCGAAGAACGCGAACGTGAGGTGCTTATTATGCGCTATGGCCTTGAAGATGGTGACCCCAAAACCCTTGAGGAGGTAGGCCGACACTTCTGCCTGACGCGAGAGCGCATCCGACAGATCGAATTGAAAGCCCTCCAAAAGCTACGCAGTCCCCGCTATAGCCGTCATATTCGAACCTATCTCGAATGGCAATAGATTTTTCTCAAAAACGATGTCCTTGAAGAAATGGAAAACCCTATGTCGGAAGAAGACGAAGTACAGGTTAGCTACTTTGTTATTTGCGACCTCGTCATTACCGAAGAACATACGCGCAAACAGTCGCTCATTGGTATCTACTCGGCGCTCACAACATCTCAGCTGCCACTCCATGCCAACATGGCCGTGGCCTTTAGCCTCCGCCTGCAGTCGGCTACGCCGCGTCGCCTACGGGTACGGCTGCTCGACCCCGATGGCGGCACGGTCCTAGAAACCCCCGATCTCCCCTTCGAGTGGCAAACCGTGCTGCATAGCCTGGAACGCTCGGCGTTTGCAACCATCCAAATCGGCCTTAATCTACGTATGGTGCCCATTACCAAGGCGGGCGTCCACGTGGCAGGCCTACTTTGCGATGATCGCCTCATTGCCTCCTATCCCCTTCAAGTTTTTCTGCAACAGCCCATCGGCAGCTAGACAGAAGCACATTCTTCAATGGTAACCTAAAGAAAACCTAAGCGTCTAACGTATATAAGAACTAACGAGGCTATCGCCATGGAAACACCGAATAACTTATTGATTGCCAAACTTCAGGCCGCACGCACACGCTATCGCCTGCTTACCGCATTGTCAGGCCTTTTCTGGACGCTGAGCCTATCTATCCTCTTTATCATCATTGGGTTCTATGTGGATCGCTATATCACCCTCTCCTATACCGGCCGAGTCGTTTGGCATGATCTCCTTATTGCGCTCGCCCTGCTTTCCCTAGCCATAACGCTTGCCGCTGCCTTGCTTCGCAGGCTGCCCGATAAACAATTGGCCATTAGGGTGGAACGCCGATTCCCGGTGTTTGCAGAACGACTTCTCACCAGCCTTAGCCTTATGCCTGCCTTGGCTTCCGACGCCGCCGGCTTCTCTCCTACCCTCGCACAATCCCTGCTTCGCGAAACCCACCAGATCGCTGCCGACCTCGACTTTCGCAAAGCTGTTAATACCACACCACTTCAACGTGCTACCCTTGTCGCTTTTGCTTGTCTCCTTCTTCTACTGCTGCACATTCTGCTTGCCGGTCAAGCTTTCGGTGTCTGGATACTGCGTCTTTCCTACCCAAAACAAGATATCGCCCCCTTCGCCGCAACTCGCCTGCAGGTTCTTCCCGAACAAACTCTCCTGCCCGAAGGGGCTTCGACATGGATCACCATTAAAACTTGGGGCAAACCGGCCACACAGTGCACGCTCCGTATCCATCGGCAGACCGACCCTCCCGACATTTGGCAAACGATAGCGCTCGATCGGCCTACTACCATTCAAACCGCCGGCTCTCTCAAAAGCTCTCTCTTTCGCTACCGCCTTGCACATCTCACACAAAGCGTATCGCTTGTTGCCCTCGCCAACGATGGGCGCTCCAATACACGAGATATTACGGTTGTGCCGCTTCCTACTATCGTGAATGTCCGGCTGCGCATCCAGTTCCCGGCCTATACCCATCGTCCACCCCAGATCATCAATGCGCCCACAGGCAGCTTTACCGCCCTCAAAGGGTCGTATATTCAAGTGAGCGCTACCACCAATACCCCGTTACGCTCCGCCCTCTGTTACCTCAACGGGGTACCATCTGCTTGGCATATCGCCGGCAAAACACTCTCAGGTGCTTTCAATGTGATGCAAAACGGCACCTATCGCTTCATTCTAACCGACCAGCATGGCTTCACGAACCCCAATAGCCCCACCTATACCATTCGTATGGAGCGCGATCAGCCTCCCTCGGTTCAAATCCAGCGACCGGCCACCGACCTTGATCTCGTGCCCAATGGCTCGCTGCCGCTGGTGGCCCATGCCTCCGATGACTTTGGTATAGACCGCATGGACTTGAACTACCAAAAAGCGCATCAAGACCCAACGCAACTCTCATCCGCTCTACCAAAGGGAGCACCCATTCATCAACTCCCACTGCCAGGACCTACCGGTGCTCCCTCTGCCGACATTCGACTCCGCTGGCATCTGGCAAGCATTCAGCCTCACGTGGGCGATGTCATCACCTATAATGTAAGCGCCACCGATAACGATGCGGTAGATGGCCCCCACACGACCACCTCGCTCTCCTATCATATCCATATTGTTAGTGTGCCCGAAATGCAACAGAGGCTGAAGGAGGCACTCGACGAAGAGCAGCATGCGCTAGAGGAGCTGCGGCGCACTCAGAACGAGGCCCAGCAACAGACCCAGCAAGCCCGCCTTCATCCGGCCCCCGATCGCATCTCACAGGCAGCTCAAACACAGATGGCCGCCTCCGAACAGGCCCGGTCTTTAGCCCAAGAAGTTCAGAACCTCACCCAGCAGCTTCAAAATAACGAGTTGGCTACGCCCTCTGAACTCAACCGACGCCAACAGGCGGCAGACGCCCTGCAAGCTCAGGCCAACCAGAAAATGCCCGCCACAGCACAAACGCTTCAGCAAGCGGAATCGGCCAAAGCACCACAGCGCCTCGACAATCTCAACCAAGCCGGTCGGCAACAAAATAGCATTCAAAAAGAACTCGATCGCATCCAGCAACTTCTCTCGCGCACCCCTTCGGCCGATCAGTTAGCCCAAAAAGCGGCCTCCCTTGCACAACAACAACAGCAACTTGCCGATAGCTCTCGGGCCATTGCAGAAGACCTTCGCTCAAATAACAAAACGATGGCACCCGAAGATAAGATGGGCCTGCAGGTTGAACGCCAACAGCAGGCGCAGGTCAACAAAGAGACCCAACAACTGGAGCAGCAACTGCGACGCGCGGCGCAATCCGCCCAAGAACGCGGTGATCAACAGACCGCCCAGGCGCTTAAACAGGCCGAAGAAGCGCTTAAACAGGGCCAAGTGCACTCCAACCAACAACAGGCTCAGCAAAATCTTCAACAAAACAACCCGCAAAACGCGGCCCCGCACCAAGATCGCGCAGCCCAAGCGCTTCAAAAGGCTGCCGAGGCCGCACAACAGGCTGCAGGACAACAAAACCAAATGACTTCTGCCGAGCAGCTCGAGCAGGAGGCCCAACGCCTCCAAGAGCTAGCCCAGCAACAACGGCGTGTGGCTAACCAGATTCAGCAGCATCCCGATTCCTCTCAAAGCCATGCTTTGAGCCGCCAAGAACAACAGATACAACGCCAGGCTCAACAAGCACAAAACGCTCTGCAAGGCGTGCCCCAAGCCCAACAAAACCTACAAAATGCTCAACAGAACCTTCAGCAATCAGGACAACAGCTTCAGCAGAACCGCCCACAACAAGCCCAGTCTCCTGCTAATCAGGCGGCACAAGACCTTCAAAAAGCAGCCCAGAACGCCCAAAGAGCCGCTCAACAACTCCGACAAATCCAAGCGGCTCAACAACTTGCCGAGAAGGTGCAGGAGCTTGCACAACTGCAACATGGCCTGCTCGATACCACCCGCCGCCTCGATAAGGCCGCCCAACAAGGGAACCTCGATAGCAACGATATGCGTGAGCGGCGCCAAGTTGGTGCCCGTCAAGAGGACGCAGAAAACCAAGCCAACGAACTTGCCGGTAAATTTCCCTCGCCCGCGTTCCAACGCGCCATGCGCATGGCAGCAGGCCAAATGGATAAGGCAAGCAAAAATCTTAATCAGGATGAACCAAACACCGGAACTTCAACTCAGCAGGCCCAAGAAAACGCGGCGCGTACTCTCGATGCTATCGCGAAAGCTCTGCAAATGCAGGCCCAAAATAGCAGCGGTCAGCAACAGGCCGATCAACAAAACGGCCAAGAGGGAGCGAACGCAGCCCAGCAGGATGAGATGGCCGAAACCCTCGGTGAACTTATGTTAGGCCGCTCGCTCCAGAACCAACTGCGCCAAGAAACAGGCCAGCTCGACCGAGAGCGCGAACAACGGCCCGACCACTCCTTATCCCCTCAACAACAGCAACAGGCGGAGCATCTTGACCGAGGGCAGCAGATGACCGAAGAGATTACCAACGGGGCTGCACAACACCTTCAGCAGATGCCCGATGCGCAAAGAGCTGCACAGCAGGCAGGGCAACATATGCAACGTGCCGAACAACAGTTGAGCCAAAAACAGACGGGTCGCCCCACCCAAGAGCAGCAAGACCAAGCCTTGCATAACCTCGACCAAGCTATACAACAGGTGCAGCAAGCCCTGCAACAACAGCAGCAACAGCAACAAGCCATGCAGCAGGCCATGCAGGGCGCCCCACGCCCCATGCAGCGCCCGGGTAGCCAACCACAAATGCAACCCTTTACCCGCCTCGAAGGCGTTCAGCGTGGAGCCCTCTTCAGCCCCAACATGCTTGCGGGCAAGCCCTCTCTCGATCCACGCGCCCAACGAGCCCTCCAACAAGGCCGACGCGAGAAAATCCCACCCGAATTCCAAGATTTTGTCTACCGATACTACGAGAGCCTTGCGGAGAAAAAAGGAAAATGAAGCGCCACTTATGGAGTGCGCTCTTAGTTGCCGTACCGCTCTTGCTAACAACGGCGCCTGCATTCGCCGGCCAACAACGAACAAGACGTCCGGTATCGCCTTGGGATGTCGAAGCGCGTCTCTACCTTGGCACGCCGCAATCGGAGCGCGCCGTGGAACGTGGCCTTAAATACTTGGCTGCCCAGCAGATGCCCGACGGCCATTGGGCGAGTGGAGGCTACCCTGAGGATGTGGCCATTACCGGCCTTTGCCTTCTTGCCTTCCTTTCCGCAGGTTATCAACCCGGCCGCGGCCCCTACGGCACCAATCTCGATCTAGCCGTGGATTGGCTTGCCAAACAGGTTCAAATGAGCGGACAGTTCGCCCCACCCGGCCTCATTCGTAGCGCCAATGGGGGACCTCCCATGTATGGACACGGATTTGCTCTACTTGCTCTCGCCGAAGTCTATGGTATGACCCGCCTGCGCGGCCTTAAACCGAAACTGGAAGCTGCCATTCGCCTCCTGGAAGATACGCAAAACCAAAACGGCCAACCCTGGCTCGATGGAGGCTGGCGCTATATGCCTCGTCCAGGCGATGCCGACCTGTCTGTCACGATCGTCGAGTTTATGGCTCTTAAGGCCTGCCAAAATGCCGGCCTCGCCGTCTCCCAAGAGACCCTCAATCGCGCTATCGGCTATATTCGCCGTGCCGCCAACCCAGATGGTGGCTTCAGCTACCAAATCGGTCAAAATCAATCGAACGTTGCTCGAACCGGTGCCGGTGTGCTTGCCCTCTATCTCTCTCATCTCAGCAACACTCCAGAATGTCAAAATGGCCTTCGTTATCTGGCCGAACATCCCCTCGATGCACGCAACTTCTGGCTCTATCGAGAACACTTCCACTATGCCATCTACTATGTCACCCAAGCGGCCTACCAAGAGGGCGGAACGCTTTGGCGCACCTGGTACCCCGCCATTCGCGATGAACTCGTCCGCACCCAAAACGCAAACGGAAGCTGGGAAGATACCCCCTTTGGCTCCGATGCAGGCGGTGTTTATGCCACCGCAATGTCCATTCTTGTACTTCAGGTACCGGCCGGCTTATTGCCGATATACCAAAAGTAGGTCGAACGGTGATGAGGTTCTTCAAGCTATTCAACATTGGTCTGATCGCTGCAACCCTCTCTAGCCCTTCAGCCTGTCTTAGGGCCGTTCTAGACTCACCTCCACCACCGAATCCGTCGCCAGCGAAGGTCTCCTCTACCAAAGCATCTCCTATTGAAAAGATCACGGATAACCTCTACCGCCTTGGCACCCTGCTTATTGATATGAAAGCACACACCTTAACGTGCCCCGGTGAGATCAACATGGATTCGGGCGATGTGGAATATCTCGCCGTCACCCCTATGGGAAAGACATACGAAAGCCTCCTTCGGCTCGACGTCAGACCACTCTACCTTCAAGTGGGGCTTCTACTGCTAGGTCTCGAACCGAAAAACGTGCTGCAATATCAAGGCGACCCCACATCACCCCAGGGTGATCCGGTGGATATCCTTGTGCGTTGGGAAGACCGCAATGGCAAAGAACATGAAGCCCGTGCGGAAGACTTCCTCATGAAAGGTTCTAACAACAGCCCGATGCCGCATCATCCTTGGGTCTTCACAGGGTCGCGCATTTTGCCTGAGGGCTTTGAGGCCGATCTCTGTGGTTCGCTCGTAGCAGTTTGGCACGACCCTGCCGCTATTTTAGATAACCCCATGCACGAGATCCAAAACGACTGGATGGTCAATCCTGCCAAAACCCCACGCAGAGGCACTTCCGTGCGAGTCATTTTCAAAGCGATCCATGTCCCTGACCAGACCCATCCGGATAAGAAGCCTTAGACCTCCTCGCCTCCAGGCTCTCATAGCCGTTGCAAGGCGTCAATGGCGCGGCCGTGCCTGGTGGTGGGAAGCAGGCACGGCCGTGCTGATCTTTGGTCTGTTTCTTCTCATCGCGTTAGGACTTCAAAAAATATGGCTAGAAACTCCGTGGCAGCATACTAGCAGCACAGGAGATCGTTGGGGACGTTGGTTACAACAATGGGCTTCTGCGGCCTTTGTCGCCGCGGCCGTGCTTCTTCCCTTATCCGGGGCCACTTTAGGCGCTTATGCTCAACCAGCCGCCGTCGAGACCTCCGATTTTAAAGCTGCGCTGCTCACCGGTCTTACCCCGTTTGAACTTCTTACAGGTCGTCTCTTCGCCCGCCTTCGTGTTCCTATCCTCTGCTGGCTTTGCAGCCTCCTGTTCTGGAGCTATCTTCAGAATGCACTCCATCCGCTACCCGATGTTCACATGCTTAGCCTCCTCAAGGCCCACCTGGTGCTCCTTTCTACCCTGCTCCTATTCGCCGCCATTGGGTGTCTTGGGTCAGGAAAATCATCGCCGGGGCGTTCCACAACCCGCGGCCTCATTATAGGCTATGTGCTCTTTTTTCTTCTCATCATCGATCTTTTTCTGTTCAATCCCATCCTAAACACTATGCAAAACCCCACATCTTCCATCGTCGCATTGCTCTTCATAAACCCCGTGGTGGCGGTTACTACCCCCATCAAATTCGATCTCCTGCGTACCCAATGGGTTTACGACCATACCATCGCACCGGACTATCCGTTTCAATACCCTCACTGGCCCTACCAGATGCTCGTTTTTCTTGGCCTAACCCTCCTTTTGCTACTCATCGCCCAAAAACGCTGTGCGAAAGCCTATCTTTCTTGAATCCCGGCTTCAAACCCGGACGGTGATACAAGCCTACATAACCCCCTTGCTTAACATGCCAATATTCATCTATTTGGTAACTGTACTTATACCATTATGGTAGCCGTTCATAATGGCATCTTTCCATGCTAAAATAAATCAGAATAGATAAATAGCGCAAATGCAGGTGGATTCCTATGGCAGGCCATCCCAATGAAACATCAAGCGATACCGTGGGCAAATATAATCTTCTTATCTGCACTATTGGAGGCAGCCCCGAGCCGATTGTCGCCTCGCTAAAGCACTGGAAACCAGAAAAAGTAGTGTTCGTTCCGTCCGCTGAGACAGAGAAATACATTAGCGGAATCATATCCCTCGCTGAGCAGAATGATTTGAGGATCAGTCCAGGACAATACGATACTATAGTACTTACCGATGGGCAAGATTTCGCCAGCTGCGTAAAAGAACTCCGCGATCTTACCCCACTAGTCAAAGGCTGGCTGGAGCGTGGTGGTCGGTATCAGGTCGTCGTAGACTTCACAGGAGGCACGAAATGCATGGCAGCCGCACTAGCTCTACAAGCTCGCGACTGGCGTTGTATCTTCTCCTATGTGGGCGGGCAAGAACGGACAAGCGATGGTGTTGGCCTTGTTGTATCCGGCAAGGAACAAGTGCTTCACACCAGCAATCCATGGGATGCTCTCGGGTTTCAGACAATAGAACGCTTCGCTGTGCTCTTTGATCAACAAGCATTTGCTGCTGCGGCAGAAGTAGCTGAAGTCGCGCGGAAGAACACATCTTCTCCATCTCTAAAACGAGAGTTGAATGCCCTCTGTCAATTAGCCGAGGTATACGACGCATGGGATCGCTTCGACCATAAGCAAGCCTTCGACAAGCTTCAAGAGGCCATGAAGGCCATAAACGATCTGGCAGCCGCACTACCCACCCTGAGATCAAATACCCTAGAGCGTCTATTCGATTCACATAACCAAATACTTCAACAGTTGACACGTGATCCTGTACCAAGTCAACAGCACATCAAAGACCTCCTAGCGAATGCCCAACGCCGAAAAGAGGAAGGCAGGCTTGATGACGCCGTCGCTCGACTCTATCGCGCCGTCGAAGCCCTTGCCCAACTAGCACTGAAAGAGCGCCACCAAATCCCTAATACAAAAGCCGTCCCCTGAGCAGCATTCCAGAACCCTTGCGCTCAGAATGGGCCAATCGAGCCAGGGATGGCAAAGTCATGCTTGGTCTCCAAGATATATATGCCCTTCTAGATGTCCTTGAGGACGAGTTGGGAGCAAAGTTCAAAAGACTAAATCTCGACGGAGTCGAATCGCCATTAACAGCTCGCAACGAGTCTATCTTAGCTCACGGCTTTACACGGATTTCAGAAAACGTCTACTGTCAACTTTGGACTGCAACGCTTCAGCTAGCAGAACTGGATGAGGAAGCACTCATCACATTCCCAAAGCTACAACCAACGCACTAGGCTCACATACACTGTCAGAGGAGTAGACTAAAAGCTCGTCCTGGACTTCCTTTGAAGGATGAACTGTACCGTGGTACCGCTCTAAAGTCTATTCAATCGCCACATTAGGCGCCGGCCTCGGCGATCCCGCTCCCAACCCTGCATCGTCTTGCCTGAGAAGTCAATATATCCCTCCACCTGACGCGCAGGCCCGCTACCGGATGGAGGAACGATCTTCAATATCACGACACTGCCGTTCAATCGTCCCTCCACCCGAGCCATACCTTGCCCAGAAAGCCCCTCTAACCGCCCCACAAAACGGTTCGCGCTCAATGCATCAAGTCTCATCTTTACCCGTTGCCCGCCGATAACTCCCTGCCAACGGCCAGCCAATGTTACCGAAACTCCCGATCCTTCCTTCGTCCACACCCATCTCTGCACAAAAGTTGGGTTGGAAAAAACTGTTTTCTGAGCCATTAATGCTACTAAGGCAATTAAGGCTAAAATACCTGCCGTCCCAATACGCCACCAACGCCGCAACTCTCCCATCTCCGGCAAAACGCCTTTGCGAAATCCGCCCACTATAGCCCCCCCAATCGCCCCGATCACCCCCCATGCCAAAGCAGGCACATCTAGGCCAAGAAAGCAGAACGCGCTCGCCACCGTATCGCCAAGAGAAACAAAAAGTAGCGCCGAGAACGCCGCCCCAAGCGCTAAATAGCGCAAACCTAATAGAGTGGCCTGCTGAACCAACACAATCCATGATACGGAACCATACGGGTTAATCAGCGGCACATGAAATAGAAAACTTAACCCGCCGATGCATAGCAAAATGCAGATCAGCGACACCAACATGGAGATGGGAAATAGCAACCATTGGGCTTTCCCAAACATCCCTAAAATCCGGTAGATAATCAAAAGAATCCCTACATCCAAAATCACCCCCAATACAGTGTAAGGAGCTACGAACGGATAGAAGTAGGAAGGCGACCAGTTGCTTATTACCGGATCGTACCAGAGCGAAGCTCGCTCCGGCACGAGAAATAACGGGCTCCAGCGTGCCCCACCCGGCAGCCAAAACGAGAGGAGGCCCCGCAACAAAAACAGGCTTCCGCCTCCGAAGGCAGCTGCTTTTATCAGGGTGCGCCAACGCACTTCCATTTGAGGCGGCTTTGGCGGTGCATCAAGCAACGCCAATATGCCTCGAGGAGTTAAACGATCGCGCGGGTTCTTCTCCAAACAGCCCTCCGCAATCGTCTGAAACGGCTCCGGTAACCGATGCAGATGAGAGGGCGGTAAGTGCAAAACCGCATGGATTTTCTCCTCAATGCTTTTCCCTTCAAAAGGCAGATGCCCCGTGAGCGCCTCCACCAACACCACGCCCAACGACCAAATGTCCCACGCCGGGGTTACATAGTTACGGAATGCCTCCGGCGGTGCATAGGCCGGGGTGCCCATCACGGTAGTCGCCGTGGTCATATCCCTCCGTGGCCCTAGCTCGCGCATCAAACCTAAATCGGCAAGTTTCCACCTTCCCTCACACCATAAAATATTGGCCGGTTTTACATCCCGATGCACCCAGTGTTCTGGACGTTCGTGCAGGTAGAGCAGAACATCGCACATCTGTCGTAGCAGCGTCTCAGCCTCCTCAGGCGTCAGCAAACCACGCTTCAGCCGTTGCTCTAGGCTTTCATCGGCGCGCTCCATCACCAAATAGAGCATGGAGATCGTCTTATCTTGAAAAGAGTACGTGAACTGCCCGGGGGCGAAATAGCGAATGAGATTGGGATGATGAAGCGTTGTGGAGGTCTGCAACTCGCGTAGCTGTTGTTCTCTCTGCTCCTCCGCAACCCGAAAGAGCTTCACCACAACCTCGCGCAGAGCACGGCCCGCCACCACCTCATCTGCTAAGAAAACGGCGCCATATCCCCCAACGCCTATTCGTTGGCGAAGATGGTACTTCCCGTCTAAAACCTGCCCTTCGAATAAGTCCCAAAAAAGATCGCTCATCTCGCTGTAAAGAGGCCTGCTTCTCCCTCTTTGCACATAATAACACCAATCGGGGAATTTTTCAAATGCTTTCCAGAAGACAGCGCCGCCAAAGCGCCCTATACCACACTACGCAAAATCCCCAAAGCGGTAGCATCAACAAGGCGGTGCCGAAGTGCGCATGCACCGAAAGGTAGTTGTGATAGTACGAAAGAGTATGCTGATGACTCAAAAAGTCGAAATGCTCGCCGTTGAACGGCCAGAGATAGTAGTATAGCAATAAAGTCACCCCAGCCAAAACGGTATAGAAACGCAGCCAGCCGATGTCGGCTAGTGCGGCAACGGGCACGATCCATTCAAAATGTTGTTGCCCTGCATGCGGGGTAAAAACATAGTAGTTCGCAATTGCCAAACAGGCCAATTTTCCCATATCCGCCCGCCTGCGCCAAAAGACGAGATAGATCAGCAGCCACCCTAAATAGAGCAACTTACGGATAATCCAGCCATTAAATGCGCGCCACCACGGCCAACCGGGAAATAGATTCGCCGTGCTTGCCAACCCCCAATCTCCAATATCCCCCCGATAGTGCACGACATCGTGCAGAATAACATTCGGTACCTGCAGATACAGTATCCAGAGGCTAAGAGCCGATGGCAGCAGCACAATTATAAGAAACGAAATTCGTCGCGACCACCCCCGTAACCTCGGCAAAAAAAGCGGCGCTAGCACCCCTGGCCACGTACGTGCAAGCACCCCTAAAGAGAGCCATAGGGAAGCAACGGTCGGAAAGCGCCCTTCAGAAGAACTGCGCTCAAATGCAATAACGGCCAGCAAGGTGAACAAAGCGGGAATGCAATCAAATTGTCCATGTACCGCACAGGTAAAGATGGCCACAGGGTTAAGAATGTACCATAGCGCTCGCCGAAAAGCCGAATGGGGCTGTTCGGGATTTTTGAAAAAGAAGTAGAAGTAGAGAGCAAACCCAACGGCTACATCACAGATAATAGCCGGCAGCTTAACGGCGAAGTAGTCGGGCAGGTGGTACACCGTCTCTAATCGGCCAGCCCACAATAGCAGGGTAGGCCATAAGGGCGGCCAATTCAGCTTGTGGGTAAGGTAGGGGTTCTTGCCCATACCCTGATACATCACTACCGTACGCCATGCGCCCACATCGTAAGAGCCATAAATGAGGTAGGCCGGCACAAGCCGAATGGTGAACCCCAGCATGAGAAGCAGCAAAACATAGAGCCCACTTTTTCCCTCTAGAGCAGTTCGCCACCAAGTCTCATCCTGACGTGTGCTCTCGCCTTCATGATCTATCGTGCAGGTACGAAGGGCTGTATTTTCACATCGTGCCATGTTCTCTACGATGATTGCGGTGTGAGACCCCAAGCCTTTAGGCAGGAGAGATAAACCGCCGCCTCCTTCCTATAAACTCAGTTGCCGTATATCGGTGGACTAGGCCCTCTGCTTCTTGAGCATTCTGGCCTCGGTATAATCCTCTTGAGTAACAGAAACCGCTCAAAACCCTATAGGCAAGTCCACGCATATACCTTGCTCCTCCAACTGCAGACCAACGACGTAACGAAAAGCTGTTCAGCCGAAGCTCCTGCGCCTGTTCACCACCTGTTTCAACACCGTGTACGGCCGGGACAGCAGGCAACCCTTTGGAGAAGTTATCTGCTTCGCTAGTTCAGGCTATCCTTAAGAAAATCTTGCCAGTCTGTGTCGGTGGGGTTGATGGGCTTTAAGAGTTCTTTTTTCTCTTCGGAACCCTGCTCTACGTTAAGCTTCTCTATATCTTCTAAGAGGGTCATCTGCCCTTTCAACCATAAAATCTCATGCTCGATTCGCTGGGCAGTATCGGTTAGCTCCAGAAGAATCTGTTTCTCCGCGGCATCTTGCAACAGCACCGAGGCGGCGCAAAAGGAGAGCGTCACCGGATCGCCAGGCAGTTGTACCGGTGGTAGAACCTCACCGGAACGTGTGGCCAGCATCTCTAGATAGCGCACGAAAAGGGCTGCGAGCTTTCCCGTCAGTGGTGCTATCCGCCGTGAGTCGTAAGGCCTATCTTCAAGCAACTCGGCCTTGCCGACTAAATAAGGCAGATCGGCTTCCGTGTACTCAAGTAGTCGAAACCGATATCGTCCGGCCACCACCAGATTCATTCTGCCATCCTCAAAGCGCTCCGCGCCGAGAATTTGGGCGGTACACCCCACATCAAAAGGAACGGCAGGCGCCCCTACCTCATCTCCCTCCCGAATAAGCACCACGCCGAACGGACTTCCCTGCTGCAGGCAGCGTTCGATCATCACCTTATAACGTGTCTCAAACACATGCAACTGCAGCGGCATATGGGGAAACAACACCGTATGCAGAGGAAACAACGGGATTTCAAAAACCTGCTTGTTCTTATCAATCTCCATCTATGTGCCCCTTAGTGATGCTTTTCGTATCTTATAAGCAGGTCGGCAAGGGTCTTTTGACATGAGCTTATCACCGCCTTCTCTCTTTCCCCTCCTAGTTCACTGGTATGATAGAGAGCCAGTGCCAGCCGGTAGTGGAACAGCGCTCGCTCTAGATTCTCGAGAGCCTCTGCATGAAGCTTCCCTAGTGCTTGGTGGCACTCCCCCATAGCGAAGAGATGGGTTGGTGTGGCGGGCGCAGCCGCATAAAGCTCTATTGCCCTCTCATAGCGGGGCAATGCCTCAAGTGCGTAGCCACGTCGAAATAGGGTGGTCGCGATTCGCATACAGAGATAAGCCTGCTCCGCCTCCGTATCGCTTCTCAAAGCGAGCAAGTCCAGCTGATGCTCATAGTGCACGAGCAAAAGGGCCAATCTCCCGAACGGATGCCCCTCCAAAGTGCGGCAGCAGGCCACGGCACGATGCGCACACTGCTTCATACGTTCTTGCGAATCAGGCTGATCTGCCAACAATCCCCACACGTCGGTGGCCTCTTGGTAGGTACGCGCGGCCTCAGCCGGCCTATCTTCTCGTTCAAGCCACTCGGCACAAAGTGTGCACGCCTCCGCCCTGGCACGACGCCACAGTTCATTAGGCTCCAACCCCTCACATTCAGCCAACCGCTCTGCTTCGGCATAGCGTAACAAGGCGAGTTGAAGCAGCCGCACACTCTCACGGTTGCCCCCAAGCGCCCGAATGGCGCGTGCCTCTTCGGTTAGGCGAAGAGCCTCTTGGTGCTGTTGTTCAGCAGTCTCCATTGCGGTTACTCGCATCGGCGTAAAAGCGCCACGAAAAAGGCATCGAGATCGTGCCGATGAGGCCATGTACGTACAAAATCGCCCGCACATAGCGCCTCAAGAGGCGGCATATCCTCTGTATTCTTCCGGTCGTTCCGTTGCCTATCAGGCGATTCTTTCTCGACCAAAGCCGCCGCGTGCTTCCAAGCGCGCCTAAGCGCCTCTAAAACCGGCTCCTTACGAAAACCCCGGCCTGCCGGAGAACTTAGGAACCACTCTACCACCTCTTCGTTCTGTTGTGGCTCGAAAGCACAGGTAACGTAAACGATCCGACCTCCCGGAGCCACCAGCGGGGCCGCCTCCAACAACAGATTTCGCTGAATCTGTGAAAATTCCTCTATGCACACCTCGCGCCAACGGGCGTCGGGACTGCGGCGAAGAACACCACTCCCACTACAGGGCGCATCGAGGAGTACACATTGCGCCTGGGTGTGTATTTTTTCTATTCTACGCCAACTCCTCCCCCGGTGTTGCCACCTACCTGTTTCATCTGCCTCCACCAAGAGGGGTTTAACACAGTGAATCTGGGCATGCTGTGCACGCTTCATCAACTCCTTAAGTCGCCCCTCATGCACATCTATCGCCAGGATACGCCCCCTGTTCCTCATCAATGCGCCTAAAACAAGCGTTTTTCCCCCACCTCCGGCCCCAATCTCGACCACGGTATCGCCCGGCCTCACACCGCTCAGGAATGCGCTCAGTTGGCTCGCCTCCTCCTGAATTTCAAACCATCCCTCTCGATAACCCGCCAATGTGTAAACGTTGACCCCAGCAGGCGCATAGACCCCCCAAGGAGACCAGGGGGTTGGCCTAAGATCAGAGTGTATCCTCAGAAACTCCGCTCGCGACACCAGCAGAGGATTTACCCGAAGGATCGTTGGTGCCCGCCGATTGAACGCCTGGGCAGCGCGAATGGCCTCATCGGGCGGAAACAACCGAAGAAGCGAACGGGCAAGCTGGTCGGAAAAAGAGAGTACAAAACGAATGTAGTCCTCCGGAGCATCCGGTGTTGGCATGGCCGCAACGGCTGCCTGTAGGCGCTCCTCCCCGGCAATGACCTGGAAATGAGGAGGTCGGGTTGCAATTGGAGCCAAACTTAGGTGGAGCTGCAAAAGAGTGTCGGGGTTTTCTGCCAATGCCAACCGGCTCAATAGCCACTGATACTTGCGTCGGAAACGAATGGCATCGAAAAAATGCCCGGCACACCAACGGCGTTCATGCGCATTCAAATAACGCCGAGCGCGAAATTCGCTGTTGGCAAGCCTATCCGCCGGGGTATGGGCTTTGCTGTTCTCCCAAGCCAAGTAAATCTCTTTTAAGGCTTGCCACGCTCTGTCTGTGGCACCGCGCTCACGCCGTTCCTCACTAAAGGCCGTCATGCACGCTGTCAGCGGGTCAGCGCCACGATCTTTTCCGCCGCTTCGGGCATCGTCGCCGCAGGTGTAATGCCCTCCTGTGCAAGAATGGCAGCTCCCTCTTCGGCTCGTGTGCCGGCCAAACGCACAACCAAAGGAACCTTCACCTCCAGCGAATTCTTGGCCATTACGATGCCCTTGGCGACCTCATCGCAACGCGTGATCCCACCAAAAATGTTGATCAAAACACCGCGAACCTGCGGGTCGGAAAGCACGAGGCCCAAACAGGTCTTCACCCGCTCCGACTGCGCCCCGCCACCAACATCCAAAAAATTGGCCGGACGCCCGCCGGCTCTTTGAACCGCGTCCATGGTCGCCATCGTTAGCCCTGCGCCATTACAGATAATTCCCACCTCCCCTTTAAGTCGTACATAAGCGATACCAAGACGATGAGCCTGTGCCTCTAAGGGGTCTTCCTCGCTCTCTTCGGCAAACGCGGCCAGATCGGGATGCCTAAAGAGAGCGCTGTCGTCTAACTCGATCTTGGCATCGGCCGCCACTACCTGCCCATCCTCGGTTACCGCCAAGGGATTAATCTCTGCTAGGGACGCATCTACCCCCACAAAAGCATTCAAAAGTCCACGTAGTGGGCTAACTAAACGATTCACCAAAACAGGGTCTAACCCCGCCTTATAACAGGCCTGCCTAATCTCAAAATCGTGAGGTCCCTCCAAGGGGTCAATGGGAAGGCGCACCACCGCTTCCGGCTCCTCTGCCGCCACCGCCTCGATATCCATTCCACCTCTAGCACTCACAATAAGCACATTGCGTTTGCTAACCCGATCGGGCACAACCCCCGCATATATCTCCTGCTTAATGCTTATCGGCTCCTCGATAAGAAGCTTTTCTACCTTCAACCCATCCGGCGCCTGGTGGGTCTTTAAGAGCATGCCCAACATCTGTCGGGCCAGCGTCTCCCCCTCCTCCGGTGAGGAGGCAATACGGATTCCACCGGCCTTTCCACGGCCCCCCGTATGCACTTGGGCCTTCAATACCCCCTTGCCACCCAGCTGTGCGACCTTATCGCGCACCTCCTTCGGCTTAGACGCCACGCCGGCGTTTCGCGGAATAGGAACCCCGTACCGGGCCAAAACCTCTTTCGCTTGATATTCGTGTATCTTCACGTCGCTACTTCCCTTCTATTGAAAAGACTTAGGCGCTGCTCGCCCTGCGTGTAACCAAACGCATGTCTACTAACACGAAACAGTAGTAGAGCAGCGCCAACAGCGCCACTCCCATCACCCCGACTGTTACCCCATGGGAACGAGGCACCATCCACAGCAGAATGGAAATCAGAATGGCATCTATAACGAAATAGATAAGCCCCTTCACGGTCTCCCCATAATACCAATGCCCAAGTCCGGGGAGAAGCGCCGAGAGCAATAGCCCCACAAAAGGGTGCTTCTCCACATCCTCGGTGATCACCGCGCCCCAATCCTGCTGCTTCACCAGCAGATCGCCGAACTTTTTCTCTGCCGAGGCACGCTTTGGGTCTGCTAATGTGGCACGGTAGTAGGCTGCCATCGCCTCATCCACGCGCCCGAGTCCCTGTAGAATATCTCCTAGCAGTTCCAAACCCAAAGCGTCCTTTGGGTTTTTAGTTAGAGCCTCTCGACATTTGGCCTCAGCCTCTCGATAACGCTCCCTTCGACGCAAAAGCTCGGCCTCGCGCTGAAGGCGTTCCGCTTCATACTTCTCTTGCAAGGTCGCCTCACGAAAGTCGGGCAAGCCCAAATCTATCTTCTTAACCGCCTCCGCTTGAGCCTCAATCTTCCTCGAAATAAGCTCGCTTAGAGAGACTTCAGTTCCGACGCCCCTCGTGATGTCGGCCCCAGTAGGAGATGCTCCGCTCGTGCTAGGCCCGGCCATTTCTAAAAGTTTTTTGGCCTGCTCTGGCGTAATACCCTGCTGTATCATCTCCTGGGCAACCTCCAAAACCCGCTCGTCAACGGACGGCGATGGCTTTATCTCGGTACCCGGCAATGGCGGCATCGCTTGGGTGCGCTCGGCATTATTCGACGGGGTCTGGGTGTTGTGTTCTTCGTTGGGACTCATGTTGCCCCTCCAATAGCCTCTCTACGGAGATGCGCGGCGCCGCCGACCAGAACGACTCGATGTCGTAAAAAGCCCTCTGCTCAGCAGCCATGATGTGCGCCACAACATCTCCATAATCCAACAATATCCATGTGGCCTCCTGATACCCCTCAACTCTTAACTTCCGCAGACCACGCTCTTCCATCTTCTCTTCCACCTTGTCGGCAATAGCTCGAATCTGAATAGAAGACTTTCCGGTGCAGATGAAAAAATAGTCTGCAATAATCGTGAGGTCGCGCAGATCAAGGGCCACCATCTCCTCCGCCTTCACGGAATCGGCGGCGTTGGCAATGACCCTTAACTTTTCTTCGGCTGTAACGACATCTGTTTTTTTCATAAAAGCCTTTCCGCTCTGCTAATATAGACGCCCCTCGTGCTTCACTCGTTCCTCATCTATAAAGCCGATGTTTGCGGATATACTCTACCACACCGTCCGGTGTTAGGTAGCGAATGGGCAGGTTATGGCGAACCCGATAACGCAGTTCGGTGGAGGAGATATCGAGCATGGTGGAACCAAGCAACAGAATGTTTTCTAGATACTCCAGCGGCAAGCGGTCTCGAAGACGATTGAGCGAATATCCCGGACGGGCTGCCGCGATGAATCGTGCCATTCGCATCACATCCTGATGCCGATGCCATGTTAACAGATCGCAAACAGCGTCAATGCCGGTAATGTAAAAAAACTCGTCCTGCGGGTATTGCTCGCGTAAACTGATAAGGGTATCTATCGTATAGGAGACCCCGCCCCTATCAATCTCTATCGAGGAGCATTCAAAGGCCGGATTCCCATGGATGCCGATGACCGTCATGGCATAACGATGCTTTGGTGGCGTGATCTCTTCATTTTTCTTGTGCGGAGGAATGCCTGCCGGCACGAAGAGCACTTTATCTAATCGAAAGCGCACACGCGACTCTTCGGCCACAAAGAGGTGTCCATAATGAATCGGGTCAAAGGTGCCTCCGATAATTCCAAGCCGCATTACCTCTTACCCACGCTCCAATACTGCGATGGCATGGTCTTTGCTTGCAGGTTTCACAGAAAGCAGACACATGCCGCTTTGATCGATGAGAACCCGCGCTAGATAGGTTTTAATGCCAAAACTAATATTTGTTACAGGGCAGTTCCCCGCCTCTTGCTCCAATAATCGCCAAGGTAACACCACCTCCAAGTGTCGCCCATCCACACTCACCCATCCGCCTCCGGGCAACGCTTGGTTGGCTACAGGAAGCTTTAGACGGAGAGCGGTTGCAGTCGAGCGTCCACCTTCACCAAAGGCACGCAGCTGCAGTATGTAGCGATAGCGGGCGCTAACCGGTTGACAGAACTCCAAATCGAGGCAAAGCGTTTTGCCTCTCCGACATGCACAAACCGACCGCAGATCGGCCCCTCCCTCTAGCGTTCGCAGAAGATTATCCCCCACCGCATCGAGAAAAACAGGTGGCGTTCTCTGCCACCACCCCTCCTCATCACCCACCGACGTGAGCTGCGCATGCCCTGCTAACTGTGGCAAAGCCTCCGTGGGCAAAACACCGAAAAGCTCGGTCCGACGCGCGAAGGAGGTGAGGAATCGCGCCATCATCATCGTTTGACTGCGGTAAGCCTCGATCCCCTCCAGTTTTCGCCGCTCCTGCACCTCGGTGAGCGGCAAAGACATCCATAGGGTACCGATATGCAGCATGCCACGTGGCGGAATAAGCGGAAACGTTAATCCGATGCCCTGAGGCTGCGGCCAATCGCCACGGTGTACCAGATAGTGTACCAAGAGCGCCCGACCAGCCCAATTGGCCGTACTTTGCTGACAACTTAACTCCTCAAGCGCCAGGGACACGAAATAGGAGGCTGCCCGATGGTCGAGATGATCCTCCTGCGGATCGGTAACCGCGATAAGATTGGGCCGAAAATCGCACATGACCTGCTCTACAATCTGCAAAAGCTTACTGCCGCAGTAGGGTGCGTGGGGATCGAACGCCTTGGAGTAGGGAACCCTATCTGCCCGTGTGTACGGGGAGGTGTAGAGTTGTTCTGGCGTCCAGAAATCGAGCCAAAGGCGCTCTAGGCCTTGATCGGGATACCCAAGAAAGAGAACATTTTTTGGCGAAAGCCCAAGCTTGGCGAGCGCCGCCAACGATTCCTGCTGACGATGGGAGGCAAACCGAAGGAAATCTGCCGGTCCCACGCGCATCTTGTGTGTGTCGCACTCCACCGCGGTACGAAATCCATCCCCATTGGTCAGAATGACGACCTCTACCTTTCCCCCAGCCGCCAGAGTCTGCTGTATAAGCCCGGCACACCCTAGTGTCTCATCATCTGGATGAGGCGCAAACACCAGGAGGCGTGTTTGAGCGGTCGGTGCCGACATGCGAGGTAGATGCAACTCCGTAAAATCCGCATTGGCCTCATGTTCATGCCAAAGAAGAGCTAAACAGACCCCACCCATATAAACACAGGGTAAGGCGATAAGCATAAGTAGGTAGCGCACGTAGGGGCGCATACGCAGTATGGGGTTCCAAGTCACGCGGGAGGGTTCCTCCAGTTCAACCCATCGGTGTTTCGGGCCGTTAGGCGGTGTTTCACTTTTACGCCATGCCCAGAAACAACTAAAGCGCTCAACTAGCAAAGACGATAGCGAAGCGGAGTGAGAGGGATTCGAACCCTCGAATGGTCTTTCGACCATTACACGATTTCCAGTCGTGCTCCTTAGGCCAGCTCGGACATCACTCCGTACCGCGTTATTTTATTATACAATACCGCAAGCAGCCTGTCAAACGAACCGAAAAGTAGAACGCAAGCCGGATGCTTCCGCAGGAGGCGTTGCCGATACGTTTCTAAGGCTGCGCGTTCGGTGCGTGTAACGTGAGAGTCAAATCAAATACGGGTACCGATGAGAGCATCTCCGGCTTCAGCCCTATTGTGACGTTCTCCACCGATGAAGTCGAGGGGCCGATCCCTAACATCACGGTGCTAGCCTGTGGCCGATCTACAAAGAACAATATCCGCGGCGCGATCGCCGTAGCCAATTGCATCTGATCTGCCGTTAGTGCAGAAAGCGGTAACTTTCCTTCCACTAGCGACTGCCTTTGCGCCGGTTGTAAAGATTGGTAGAAACTTAGCAGTGGAAGCTCATGCATAGTCTCTTCCCCTATTTTTAGGAAGGGGAAGTCAGTTGTTTTCTGTGGGTCGTCATAAAAACGAGCCGCATTTTCTAACCCGTTGGCTATCTGCCAGAACGTTAATTTGTTAAGGAAGAGCAGCTCCCAATCTAGCTGCTGCCGAACCCATCTAGGGTCCACACGCCCTGGTTGGATTGTGGGTTGTACCTGTATCTGGACCTGTCCATTCCTACTTGTCGTAGCTTGCGTCGCTAACGAATTTTGGGCATCGCGCGGGCGAGCAGATTCCAATTTTCCCCAGTCCGTAAGCCACCGGTTTAACAACAATTCTGGAATCTCAAGCGCATCATCTCGATACCAGCGGTTGTCCCGAAAGAGATAAATTCCTCCCGGCCCCTGCTTCCAGCTGCTATCCTCATCCCGGGCAAAGAGGTTTAGCAGTTGCGTAATCTCCTCCTTCTTGATCGGAGTAGCCTTTTGAGACGGCGACAGTGGTATACCGTAGATGGAATAGTAGTCAGAGATAAAGTCAATATCTCCTTTCTCTCCAATCCAGCGTAAGACATCTGCCCGCAAAAAAGGAATCGCATTCTGTGGCTGTGTAGGTTCACGCGGCGGCAGTGTGTTCGGCCAAACACGACTCAAGCGGTAATCTGTCAAGACCTTCCAAGAGGCCGGGGCGGCATCCCCCTTCTCTTTCGTCAAAACGACCAAAATGGTTTGATCGAGCTGAGCCGGCTGTATGAGATCGATAAGTTCCCCGCCGGTGACTCCTATACCGAGCGATGTGCTCTTACCATCTCGGAAGAAAGCGTAACTTTGTATAGAGATACCAAAGTTACCAAATGCTAGCACTACATCTTCCTTGCTTGCCGGAGTTAGCTGAGGAGGAATGGTCTCCAGCACGGCCTGCTGGGCCGCTTCAGGCAACGCTGTTAACCGCACAGCCGTATATGCGGGCGCGTTTCCTCCTTCTACCTCAACAGAACGTGCGGAATAAAAGCCCGACATATCCATCCTGCTGACGATCTCCTGCTGTAGCGGTACAGGCATCAACTGTAAAAGCCTTCTGGTAGCCGCCAGGCGGTTTTGCAGGGTCTCAGCCGCGGCCGGATTACCCAAAACGATAGGTGGCGTGGTCACCGGTCGCTGTATCGCTTGCAGCAAGGCATTGCGCAAGTTGGCAAAATCGCCGGTACGCTCCTCGTTAAAGACCTCCCACCAACGCCTCCGCCGCTGCACAGCTTTGGGGGCCATCCGCAGCATATAGCTTCCCTTTGTTCCGGTGCTTACCCATTCGCCAGGCAATAGTTCTGCCAGCGCCTCCATCACCTGATAGAGCGGACGTTGGTGAATCCTTAACTGCAGCTTTTGTTGGGCGCATTCGGCATCACACGCTAGATGAACTCCATCCTTACTCAATCCTTGCAACACGTATTCGAGGCTAACTCCTATCCCCTCATAAGAGATAGACCTTTTTAGCATCGTATCAGCTGACAACGAATCGGTTGATACCGTAGCGTGGACGCTTGCAGGGCATAGAGTAAACCCATAGAGCAGTATGGATGTCATTAGGCATAATTTAAGTTTAGGAAGCTTTTCAGGTAGATTTAGCACAGTCTCACTACCTCCTTCATAGACTTTAGCTCACGCGATCATTTGCGCCAGGAGTTAAAGACCTAGCTCGAACTTGGACAGAATTCAGCTTCCATGCCTAGGGTATTTGATTATACACTCTAACAGGAAAAGGGCCAAACAGATCCGTCCACAATAGTCCGATAGGATAAGTTCCAGAATTGCCAACATCTATAACATAGGTACCGGAGGTATCGAGAGTAGAACTTAAATCTGTCGTAATAGTATTTGGACCGACTGCGTTTTGCAGCGTAATAACAAAGTTAGTCTGGGAGCCGTCAGGATTCGTTAGTGTGACAATTTCTTTATCCCAGGTCTGCAAGGGGATAAGAGTAACGGAGTCCCCTACATCAACAGTTAGAGGTGCAATACCGGCGTTAGGTGTAACCGTTACCGAGTCGGCAGCAACCGGGGGGGGAACCATAAATAAGCATACCTGTGAATAAGACGGATAGAATCGTTGACGTAAGTACTTTCATAGCACAACCTCCTAGCTATACTAATCTATCATCGAATTTTTATAGGACATTCACATTATATCACATCTGTTTAGAAAACATAACAAAGTTACCTATAAACTATGCCACTTATTTTCAGTCAAACAGAATATGTCAAATCATTGACAAGCACCTTCACACTTAGGTCTCCGTTGCGCAGTCTGCACAATAAGTAGGTAGAATCCCTGTGCTATGGAAACCCTAGACACGCAGATCGCAGCGCTTCAATCACTTGGCATCGAAGACCCCAAGCGTGCACTCCAACGCCTTGCTCATCTCGCCGGACGGGGTGTTACCGACGATGATCTGGAGCGCCTCTACCCGCTTCTGTTTCGTGCGCTCCAAGAAAGCCCCGACCCCAATCGCTCCCTTCTCGCCTTCTGCCGCTGGTTCGAGGCCACCGGCAATCCTCTTGTCTATCTAAACCTCCTTTGTACCCATCCCGTCGCCCTCGAAATCTTCTGCATCGTTACCGGCAGCAGCCAAATTTTCGCCGATCTGCTCGCGCGTCAGCCCGAATGCTTTGAACTGATCGCCGATCCAGGCCAACGAGGCGAGAGACGCCCTGTCGCAACTCTTACCCGAGAGATCCGCAACCTTGTAGAGGCGTGCCGCTACCCCGAACTGAAACGGGAAGCCCTTCGACGCTGGAAGGCGCGTGAAATGCTGCGGATCGGCGTGCGTGACCTAGCAGGCATTGCCAGCCTCGCAGAGACGGCTCGTGCTTTCTCCGATCTCGCCGATGCCTGCCTACAAGCAGCCCTCGACATCGCTTACACCATCTTACCAAAACCAGCTCAGAACCCACCGGCCTTCGCCGTCATCGCTATGGGCAAGTTGGGTGGACGCGAACTGAACTACAGCAGCGACATAGACCTGATGTTCGTTCATGCCGACGATCTGCCCGAAACCCTTCTTCTAGAGGATGGAACCTCAATCAATACCCTTGCTTGGCTTAACCGTCTCGCCGAAACTCTTATCAAAACCCTTGCCGAAGAGGGCGCGCATGGTTACGTGTTTCGAGTGGATATGCGCCTGCGGCCTGAAGGACGCTTCGGCCCTCTCGTTCGCTCGCTCTCAGCCTATCGCTTCTACTACGAAAACTGGGCAGAGCCTTGGGAGCTACAGGCACTTATCAAGGCCCGCTTTGTTGCAGGCCATCGCGCACTTGGTGAAGCCTTTCACCGCCTTATCACCCCCTTTGTCTATAACCCATTCCCGCCTCCCGAGTTTATCGCCTCGATCATCGAAAATAAACGGCGCATCGAACGCAAATGCGCCCTCGAAGGGCAAACGGAAAGCAATATTAAAGTAGGACGCGGTGGCATTCGCGACATCGAGTTTATCGTGCAGCGCCTTCAGCTTCTCCATGGCGGCAAACTACCCTCCCTGCGCACCCAAAACACCCTCCAAGCTCTCCAACGTCTCTATCAGGCGGGTGTTCTTCCAAAAGAGACTCATCGCCACCTAATCGAAGACTATGTCTTTTTAAGAACGCTAGAGCACCGTCTTCAACTGCTCCACGGCCACCAAACGCAAACACTTCCCCCACCTCGCTCACTAGAACGCCTGCGTTTGGCGCGTCGGATGGGTTTCGACTCTTTGGAAGCTTTTGAAACTGAACTGTCTCAACGACGAGATCGCGTGCACACCTATCTTCAAAATCTCTTCTATGGAGAAATGCCACCTCCAAGTCTTTCGGCCACGACAGGCGCCGATCTGGCAACCCTCCTCGATACCATTGATAGCACGGCCTCTCAAGAACAGCTCATCCGTCTTCTTCACGATCACGGATTCCACTACCCGGAGAAGCTTATTCCTCTACTTCAGATGCCGATGCGAGGAAACGAATATGGCGGTATGCCCCCGGATACCCCCATCGAGTTTAAGAACATCGCATCGCGCCTTCTCGAAATGGCCGCTCGTACCCCCAACCCCGATGCCGCTCTCTTCGGCTTTGAAGCTCTCGCCATCGCCGTGCCCAACCGTGCCCAACTCTATGCTGCCTGCGATGACAGCCCTCAGATGCTAGATAAACTTCTGCGACTAGCCGGAGGTTCCCCTCCGTTGTTTCAACGCCTGGTACGACATCAAGAATGGCTGGAAACCCTTATCAATCCTGAAGAGGAATCGAGCGATTGGTGGCTCCCTCTGCGAAAAACAAAAGACTACAGTGCCCAAATAGATGCACTAGCTACCAATCTCGAGCGAAAATGGCTCGAGATCGGCGCACGCGATATTTGGGGTGAAATAGACGTCCTAGAGGTGCAACAACACTTAACACAACTCGCCGAACAGACGCTTCAGATACTTCTGGAACTCTGCGCCCAGGAACTCGCAACGAAAGGCTGGACAGAAGCTCCACAGGCACTCGATTCGTTGACCGTATTTGGTCTAGGCAAGCTGGGTGGAGAAGAGCTGGGCTACGCAAGCGATTGGGATGTCATTTTTCTCTGTGACGAATCCTGCCTTCACGATACGGCTCGATCTCATATCCTACAGCGTATTATCGAGCTTCTCGAAGAGGCTATAACCCATCTCGCCACACATAATCTGCCGATCGCACTTGATCTGCGACTTCGCCCCTGGGGGAAAGATGGGGCGCTTTTCACGAGCCACAAGGCGCTGTATCATTATCATAAAACGAGTGGGGAAATTTGGGAGAAGCAGGCGCTCCTAAAAGCGCGTTTCGTCGCCGGCAACCCCAAACAAGCAACCTATGCTACCCAAGTGCTACAGGCTATTAGCTACCCTAATCCCTTTCCCAAAACCTATACCGTGGCTATGCGTGCAATGAAGCGCCGTATCGAAACAGAGCGCCTTGAACCGCACCTACGTGCCAGTGACCTAAAGCTAGGCCACGGCGGTTTGCTCGACATCGAATGGCTTACCCAATGGCTCCAAATGCAGCACGGGCGGCGTATCTCCGGTCTGCGATGTCAGAATACGGTTCAAACACTCGGCTCGCTTGCCGATGCGCATCTTCTGGATAACTCCGAAGCCGATGTGCTCATTGCTACCTACTTGCTGCTTACACGCGCTCGAAACGCCCTCTGGCTCCATACCGGCCGATCGCAAGATCGGCTTCCAGAAGATAAAATATCTGTACGCGCCTTTGCCCGGCTTCTTGGCTATGTGGACGACCAAGAAGGCTTGCAAGCGCTGAACGATATCCGCAGAGCGATGAACGAGGCACGCCGCATCTTTGAAAGCCGATTCTATGCCGACTAACCTGTTACCTGTACTTCTACTGGTTGGTAGCTACCTAATGGGTTCTATTCCCTTTGGCTACATCGTCGTACGGTTGCTGAAGGGTGTGGACATCCGCACCCTCGGCAGCGGCAATATTGGCATGACAAACGTATGGCGCATTTGCGGCAAGGGGCCTGGCCTCGCGGTATTCCTGCTCGACGTTCTTAAAGGCGCCGTCCCCCCCCTGTTAGCTTCGCAACTGCAGCTTTCCTCGCTCTACCAAGTGCTCGCTGGGCTGTTTGCCATTATCGGGCATAACTACTGCATCTGGCTGGGCTTTCGAGGAGGCAAGGGCATCGCCACCAGCGCCGGTGCCCTCATCGGCATTGCCCCCAAAGTGATTCTTCCAGAATTCGCCGTCTTTTTTGCCGTTCTTCTGGCCTTCCGCTATGTCTCTTTAGCCTCCATTAGCATCGCCATCGCACTGCCTATCTGGACATTCCTCTTCTACCCACACGATTCGCCGCGCCTCTTTTTCAGCTTAGCCGCCGGCTTGCTCGCTCTCTATCGCCATAAACCGAACATGCAGCGGCTACGTGCCGGTACCGAGCCACGGGTACCTCTTCGGCTTCCGAAACGCTCTCCCGCATCCGGCTCAGACGATACGGCCTCATCCGATTCACCGCAAAGCCCATGACCCGTCCCGATGTCATTAGCCATACCGGAAGCCTCTGGGAAGAGTACGCTGCCTACGACATCGCCGAAGTCGCCGTGGATGTGGAGGCTCCAGACCTCTCGCCCACCTACAGCTACCTCATTCCAGAACCGCTGCGAAACCAACTGAAGGTCGGGCACTGTGTACGCGTCTCGTTTGCCGGCAGAGAGGTGTTGGGCTATGTGCTGGAACGTAAAACGTTGTCCCAAGACGATCCGCTTTGCGCCAAACTGAAGCCGATTCTGGGCATTGTGCACGAAGCCATCTCTATTACTCCGGAGCAGATCGCACTGGCACGCTGGATGGAAGAACATTACGTTTGCGATCTACAGGAAGCACTGCGCTGTGTGGCCCCAAATGCATTGGGGGCGCGGCTTACGATAAAAGTTCGGCTCAGCGATCCTAACCTGCGCGGTAAAGACCTCGGCAAAGCGGTAAAGCAAGCGCATCTCATAGAGACTCTCCACGCCCTCGGTGGAGAGGCCGAACTTGAGGAGTTGCGCAAAGCGGCTGCCCTCGATGACTTTCGCACGGTCTACAAAACCCTTCTATCGAAGCAACTTCTGATAGAGACGCGCGAGATCGAGCGAAGCGGCACTGACCTTCAGAAAATCAAGCTCTACTCCCTCGGCCCGGCGGCTGAGGTCATCGGGCTGGCCGGAGTAGGACGCAGAAGTCCTCAACAACAGCAGATTTTGCACGTGTTGCAGGAACGCACGCGCGCCGGCCAGCCCGAGATGACGGCAACCGAGCTTATCGAAAGCAGCGGAGCCTCTTATGCCTCCCTGCGGGCCTTGGTAAAACAGGGCATCCTCTCGGTTCGTGAAACCACCCGCTATCGCCTGCCCTATAAAGCCACCGCCAAGCGCACTACGCCCCCTTCTCTTACTCAAGCCCAACAGCAGGCCATCCAACGGATACGTTCCTTCCTACAAGCCCGCTCGCAAAAAACGCTCCTCCTTTTCGGCGTCACCGCCAGCGGAAAAACCGAGGTCTATCTCGATGCCATAGCCTACACACTCGCTCAAGGCTATAATGCCATCGTCCTTCTGCCCGAGATCGCCCTTACCGCACAGGTAGCCGATACGTTCATCGGTCGCTTCGGCGAACAGGTGGCTCTCCTGCATTCACGACTATCAGAGGGCGAACGCTATGATGAATGGCGTCGTGTGCAAAGCAGAGAAGCACGCATTGTAATCGGTGCCCGCTCCGCCGTCTTTGCCCCTCTTCAAAACATCGGACTCATCATCATGGATGAGGAGCATGAACCCTCCTACAAACAGGAGAAAATTCCGCGCTACAATACCCGTGCCCTAGCCGAAGAGCGAGCTAAACATAACAATGCGGTTCTGCTGTTGGGGAGTGCTACCCCGGCTTTAGAGAGTTTCTATGCTTCAGAGCGCGGCATCATAGAGCGCATCGAAATGCTGGAACGGGTAGATAACCGGCCCTTGCCTCACGTCCATATTGTTGATATGCGTCGGGAGTTCCAAAAAAAGCCGACGCTTTTTGCTCAACCCCTTGTGGAAGCCATCGCCGACCGACTCGCCAAGCAGGAACAGGTTATCCTGTTTTTAAATCGTCGCGGTTACTCTCAGTTTGTCCTCTGTAGAGATTGTGGCTGGACGGCACGTTGCCCAAACTGTGCTATCTCATTGGCATTTCATCTGTCCGACCGTTCTCTTAAATGCCATCACTGCAACCATCTTTCGTCAGCTCCTCTGCTCTGTCCGCAATGCGGCGGCAATCGGGTAAAAGGGTTTGGCCTAGGAACCGAACGTGTTGAAGAGGAGGCCTTACTGCTTTTTCCCCAAGCACGTATCGCGCGACTCGATCGCGACACCACCGTACGCAAGGAGGCTCATGCGCGCATCGTGCGCGATTTTCGACAGGGCGAGGCCGATATTCTTATCGGGACCCAAATGGTTGCTAAAGGCCTTGATTTCCCGAAAGTTACCTTAGTTGGGGTCATCAATGCAGATACGGCCATCAATATGCCGGACTTTCGTGCAGCCGAACGCACCTTTCAACTTTTGACTCAAGTAGCGGGTAGAGCCGGTCGCGGGGAGGTAGCAGGCGAGGTTATCGTCCAAACCTTTTGTCCCGAACACTATGCCATCCAAGCGGCGAGCCGGCATGACTATGGCGCCTTTTATCGTCAGGAACTGATCTATCGCAAAGAGCTTTGTTATCCACCGTTCAGTCGTTTCGCAAACCTGATCTGCGCTTCCCAAAACGAGGAGGCCGCAGCGGCAGGCGCAGAACGGTTAGCAGCCGTACTCACCCGCCTCCGCCCCAACTCTGTGGAGATCATCGGGCCGGCTCCGGCCTCCATCCCCAAACTCAAAACGCAATTTCGCCATCATGTCGTTCTCCGAGCGCCTGTCGAGTTCCCACTGCATCAGCTCATTCGGCAGGCGCTCAACACCCTGCCCTCTTCGCTGCGCTCTCTTATCGCCGTAGACATAGACCCCATCAGCATGGCATGAAGCCTCACTTCACTTGCGCCAATAAAAAGCGCGGCCAATGAGGAGCTGCGCGGGTGATGGCAAGATTATAGTAGGAGTTAATAAATCCACTGGGCGCCGGCACATAGATTGCCAACCCATGAGAGCCATCTTGCCCTGTTGGGCCGTGCATCGCCTCAAGAATAGCCCCATTCGGCCCGGTAAGCGCATTCTCTATGGCAATGGCCGCCTGTTGCATATCCGTGTCCGATGTTCCCGTCCTCACCAACTCGGCGTAGTCCCATAAATCCTTGTTGTCTCGATAGCTTGTCGTGTAGTGCTGCGCACCTCCTAGCTGACGGTTTTGGAAATTGGGGTCTTGGCGAAGACGATAAAAAAGATTCTGTTGATCGTTCACATGGATGCCAAGCACAGCCCCAAAGTTGTCAAGCGCGCTGACCACATTATCCATCTGGCTTAGGTCAATCATGGACTGCGTCAGCTCAGAGGCATAACCTCCCGTATCGTTCACATAGAGTGGATCGTTGATAAACTCATGGATGATGGCGTTTCCCAAATCGCAGTCGGTAAAGGTGCCTCCGCTCGCCTTCAGATCGCCAAGCCATTTGTCATACGGATAGCCGGGCGCGGGTGGGCTTTCTTCCGACCCAACCATGATCCGGGCTGAATGTCGCACCTCGTAGGCCACCTCTGTCATCTGTTCCAGAGAGCAGTCGAGAATCAGCATATCTATGGGTTGAGCCGCAGCGGCCAAGGCCTGCGGCAACTCCCATGTCTCGATCTCATCGGTATATTCGTCATCTTCCGCCACGGCCCGTGTTCCGGTGTTGGACGGTACAGTTCTGTTTGCTGCCGAGCGATAGACATTTAGCCAGCCCGAACCGTGATCCCATATCAGCAGCGCCACGTTATCGGCCGGGAAGGTCTGGGTTCCCCATCGCACAAAGTCGGCCAACGTCTGGTAGTTTCCCATATCCTCGGTGCCATTGGGGCGGCCATTGGGGTCGGGCAGGGTATCCTTGAAGCCGCTGGTATTGACCGGAGTATTCCCGGGCGGGTCTGGCAACCGGTCGCTGTTTAGCGGGCGCGTATCGCCGTTGGCTATCGCGTTGATGTCGGCCTGGCTGTGTTGATGAATGAGGTATCGTCTAACCCCATAAAAAGAGGGGTTACAGTTCGGGCAGTTATTGGTTTTGCTGGCCGGTATCTGCTTCCACTGCAGCACAATGTTGATGTTGCTATCGGAGCCGACCGAGGCCATCTGCGCTACATTTTCCAAGCTGTAGGGCTGCAGGTTGTTAGCGGCCTGCATATAGATGAGAATCGTCCAGCGCGCTCGTCCGTTCTGGTGCGGATTGGCACTGCAAGCGGCCCGCCCTGTGTATGGGCCAGGAGTCGGTGGAGGCAAGTTTGCTCCGCCCGTGCTACCTCCTAGGCTGCCTGTTCCCCCTCCACATCCTGAAAGAGATGCCGCCCAAATACCAAACGCACCAAGGCAGACTCCCACCCTCTGCCAGCCGCATTTCAATCGCTTGATCATTTCACTTACCCGTTGAAATCTTTACATCCGCTTTAGTATTCCATACCTCCTTTCTCCGATGCAAGAGCACATGTTACAAGCCGTTGCCTGCGTGCAAACATGCCCCTATAGAACCCGTTGCAAGTTGCGGTGCGGTGGCATCGTCGGGTTGGAAGGGCAAATCAAGACGGTTCGGCTCGTCGGCACAGCGGGTCAGTGGTAAGTCTGTTTTGTGTGGGAGACCCCATCCATGTAGGGGCGGGTTTCAAACCCGCCCCTACTAAAGCCGTATCGTTTTAACGGCTACGGAGTGTCCCCTGTGCTTACATATATCCGGCAACGCCTAGCAACTCGCGAATCTCCTCGTCGGTATTGGGATCGGCAAGAAGTTGTGCGGTCAATCCGTTGGTGGGTTTAACCCCGTAAATGCTGGGCTTCTGCCAGGTTGGCCCATAGCTCCACAGAAGCAGGCGCCGCATAGAGCAGCCCGGCAAAGTGGGCATGGCCCGATGCCATAGAGAACCATGCATAATCACCGCACTCCCTGCCGGTACCTTCAGAACGACCTGGCCGGGCTTGTCATCGAAATCGTCCTTGTCGAGATCGCGCTCCAACCAGCGGTGCGACCCTGGCAGGATACACAAGGGACCACTCTTCTCGTTAATATCGTCCAAATAAAGCAACACTTCGAGCGTTTCAGGACGCGCAAAAAACGGCGGCAGGGGATCGGGCACCACGCGCTGATGGAAATGCCACTCCGTCTCCTTATTGGGATCGTCCGGGAAACAGACGCGACCGGTAAGCCCACGCCACTGCACCGAGGGGCCGAGAAGCGCTCTGGCAACCGATAGCGTCGGTTGAAAGGTTAGCAGTTCCAAAAACGTCGGATGCTTATCTAAAAGGTGACGGATAAATATCCCTCCAAAAGCACGACCGCCCCCTGTTTCCAAATTTGTATCCGCCGCGATCGCCTCATCCAACGCACAACGGAGGCGCTCTACCTGATCCATCGGGATCAAGCGCTCGCGTACCAAATAGCCGTCTTGCACAAACGCGGCGATCTCCTCGGGGGTGGCAAGCACTTCGACCTCCCGAATAGGATATCCACGATGCGCATCCCGCACTCTGTAAGTAATCCGGTACCTGCCCGGAATGGCCTCTGAATTGAACGGAATCGTCTTCATTGCCTAAGTTCTCCTCTCGCACGATTTGATCTTCAATATGATACGAAATATTACCCCATGATCGGCCCCGTTACTAGAAAGGATATTCTTCCCCAAGCGATAGGATTGCTTTAACCCAAACTCCTTAACGGGAACTTATCCGGCCGTTTACATTCATTGTCTCGCCATAGAGAAACCGAAGTATGTAGGATTCTTTACTTCCTTGCGTGAATAAGTAGATAAACAATGGAAAGGTAGCTATATGTCGTACACACTACCTGATACACATATCTTTCGCCGTCGCTTTTTCTCTTCTCTTGCCGTCCCTCTCGGTATCGAAGCCATTCTCATCGGCGTGCTCTTCTGGAATGTGCTCGCTCTTAGAAACGCCATCTCCTGGGTAAATCATACCTACCAGGTTATTTCGAACGCGGAAAACATCCAACGCAACTTTAACGAGGCCGAGTCGGCCTATCTTCATTTTCTCCTCTTTCGCTCTTCTCATGCCCTTACTGCCTACCAAACCGTTACAGTGTCGCTCTTTCTCTCCCTCTCCTCCCTACAAAAAGAGGTTGCCGACAACCCTATCCAGGTGCACCGGCTCGATACCGCCAAAACTTTGCTTGCCGAATGGCATCAGGCCACCCTGAAAAGCATCGCTGCCCCTAAGCTAAGCACGGCTCTCAGGGATGCTGACCTACATGTATTTCGTTCTCATCAGGCCCTAGATGCCCTCCTAGTCGCATTTATAGGGGAAGAGCAAAGGTTGCTAGCGCTGCGGCTTCACACATACTATAGCCATCTCTCCCTTATGTTTGCTCTTGTGGCTCTACTGCTGCTCTTCGGCATTGCTTTCGTCTTTTGGGGGTTCAATAATCTGAAGAAACTATCGAGCAACTACGAGCATTCCTTAACCCTGACTCGCTCCCAGTTCGATCAACTCCAAAAAGAGAAAGAGTTCCGTGATAAGGTGCTCGAAAATAGCCTTCTCTCCATCGTGGTCATAGACAGAGAGGGGCGCTTCTCCTATGTCAACCCTAAAGCATCTCAGGACCTAGGTTATAGTCCCGAAGAGCTTATCGGTCTATCGTTTCTTGTCGTGTTACCGCCTGATGAAGCAGAAAGATTGCAAGCGATGTTTGCTCACACTCTGCATGAGAAAAATCCTGTAATGGATGTCGAAGTACGCGCTCTACGCAAGGACGGTTCCATTCGGAACGTGGTGTTTGGCTGGGTTCCCCTCCTCTCAGAAAACGAAGTTGTCGGCCTAATCGCCTGCGGAATGGACATTACAGAGAAGAAACGCCTCGAACAGGAGCTACTGGCGGCTCAAAAACTGGAGAGTCTTGGACGCCTCGCCGGCGGCATCGCACACGACTTCAACAACATTCTCACCGCCATCTTCGGCTATATGGAGCTTGCTTCTGAAGAGCTTCCCCCCGACCACCCGATTCAAGCGCGACTTCGCGACACCGAGCGCGCCGCGGAAAGTGCCGCCACCCTCACTCAGCACCTGCTGGCCTTCGCGCGTCGCCAGATCATACAGCCTCGTCTCATCCGTCTCGATGAACTCGTCCAAAACCTTCATCCCATGTTGCAAAGGCTTATCGGTGAAAACATCGAACTGCATGTTGAAGTGAAACAGGTACATCCCGTAAAGGTTGACCCCGGCCAAATGGAGCAGATACTGGTGAATCTGGCGGTCAACTCACGTGATGCAATGCCTCAGGGTGGCACTCTCACGATCGCTGTGGAAGACGCCGTCATTGATGAGACCTATGCCCAGCGCCATGAGGGGGTGCACCCCGGCAATTACGTTATGCTTACGGTAAGCGATACCGGTATAGGTATGGATGAAAGTATTCAACAACATATCTTTGAACCTTTCTTCACCACAAAACAGCAAGGCCGCGGCACCGGACTTGGTCTGGCAACCTGCTACGGCATTGTAAAGCAAGCGGGAGGGCACATCTGGCTCTACAGCGAGCCGGGGCATGGTACCACATTTAAAATCTTCCTTCCTCACGCCGAAGGCGCCCCTGAAGAGCTTCAACCGCATGAACCTACCCTTCCCCCTATCCCCAAAGGCACAGAAACCATCCTTCTGGCCGAAGATGAACCGATCGTGCGCGAAGTTGCCGCCTCCGCACTTCGGGCACAGGGCTACACCGTGCTCGAAGCCGGTACCGGAGAAGAGGCCATGCGGCTTGCTGAGCACCATCCCACCCCCATTCATCTTCTCATCACCGATGCCATCATGCCCGGTATGAGCGGACGCGATCTCGCCGAACACCTCCTGCAAACCGGTAAGGTCGAGAAAGTTCTCTATGTCTCAGGCTACACCGAGAACGCCATTGTGCATCAAGGTGTGCTCGAACCGGGTATCTTTTTCTTACCCAAACCTTTTACACCGGGCAGCCTCCTGCGAAAAGTTCGTGAGGTGCTCGATACGCACGCTTAAATTCCGAATTCTAAAATTTATCTAACGAAGGTCGCTCATGTCCATCCGCTTAGTCCATCTGCATCACAACGCTGCGCTCACGGCTTATAGAGGAATGTTCTTCACAATCCTCTTGCTCTGCCCGCCATCTCTCAAAGCACAACAGGTTGTGCTAAAGCCGAACTCTGTCATCTCAAAAACGACCCACTTTCTCCCTGGTACCTATACCCTTCAAGACCACGATCTCTCTATGTTGGTTGTACGCGGTCATGACTTTACGCTTGACCTGCGTAACATCCGCATCCGCGGTGCCTACCATAACCACGGCATCGGCATCCATATCGTTCATGCCCGCAACATCACTATTCGCCATGCTAATGTGGCGGGTTGTCTCTATGGCATTCTCATCGAGAACAGTCGGTCCATCCGTATATTAGATAGCACACTCTCTCATAACGGCTGTCCTAGGGTCGGCACCGTCATTGACGAAAGCGGCAACAAGCCCCAAGATCAGTGGGGTGCCGGAATTCTGGTGCGCAACAGCGAATATTGTTCTATTTCCAACAGCCAGGCCCAATATGCGTGGGACGGCATTGATCTCGTAAGTGCTCAAAACTGTACCATCACAAATTGCGATCTCTCCTACAATAACAATTGGGGAATCCATCTATGGAATGCCGGTCATAACATCATTCTCAAGAACCATGCCATCTGGTGCACAACAGGAGCCGGGCAACTCTATCAAGCGCTTGGAGGATGGTCAACGCTCGATTCGGCAGGCATCTGTTTGGAACATGCCAGCAATAATAACCTGGTAGAAGATAATGACTTCCGCTTTGGCGGCGATGGCATCTTCGTTCGTGCGAATGAGGGTCCCCTTGTCCCTGGGCGCACTGTTCCACCCCGATTTAGTTCCGACAACAACTGCTTTCGCAACAACGACTGCTCCTTCAGCCCAAATAATGCGATTGAGGTAGACCTAGTGGCCAATACGATTATCGAGGAGAATAACTGCTCCAACTCCAACTATGGATTATGGCTTGGCTACTCTCGTAACACAAAGGTGCTGGGCAACGAGTGCATCAACGACACCACGCGTGCCGTTGAAATAGAAAACGGGCAAAATATTCTGTTTAGAAACAACGTTTTCGGTTTCGATGCACCAAGGCAAGATACGCCTCTGGTCTATCTGCGACAAAATGGGCGTGATTCTATTCCATCCGGGCCTTATTATCTAACCGATAACCTCTTTTACGGCGCCAAAACACCCCTAAAACTTCTGAATACACAAGCAGATCTCTCCCATAACTTCTTCTGTCTCCCATCTCAATTCTCAGCCGCATCCCCTACAAGCTGCATCGAAACCGATACGCTCTCTCACTACACCAATCGCGATCCCTCCGTCTATGCTGAAGACAACCGAGCCACCCTTCCTACCCTACCGCGTACCCTGCAGGTTGGAAGACCGCTAGTTCTCTCGCATCTTCATTTGCGCCTTCCCCTAGTCGCGCCCGTTGTGGAACTAAACGGTATCCCATTATGGATTACAGCCCACGACAAGGATCACTTAAAGCTGGAAATACCTACCGATTTTTGGAGTCGACCACATGCCACTACGGCCGATCTGCGTCTTTTCGATGGGTATGGTTGGAGCCATACCGTTCAAATTGCCGTACATTATCCTGCAGGCACTTCTACCATCCAAAAGGTGATGCCGAACCAAATCCATCCGGGAGATATAGTTACGCTACAAGGTAGACATCTTGACCGTGGACGATTACAAATAAACGGGAAAACCATGCTGCCGGTGGCCCGTTCGGAGGCGTTTATTCGATTTCGACTGCCCTACACTATCCTAACCTCTCGCGGGCTTAACCTCCTTCTAGAGCACCAGGGCGAATACCTTACACCCCCCTTGTCGCTCTTTGTTGAGGTTCTTCCTCAAAATGTTCCCCACCTTTTGGAGGTTCGCTTTGAACCGCAGACTCTCCATGTGGGCGAGCTGTTAAAAGTTACCTTCGTCCTTAAAAACAATCTCCCTGTAGATGTCCCGCTCATGAAGACGCCCAAACCCGGCTTCGTCTACAACGAAAAACAGTCATGGCAGCAGGCAGGTTACAAGGAGGAGTTAGGCACGCTCGAACTTGCCGTTACCTCCGATCATCCCGGCGACTTTCCGCCAGGCCTATGGCCCTATCGGTTTGGCTTTGGGCAAGCCACTTTGCCGGCTCATCAAACCCTGGAAGTTAGTGGTTACATTCGCGTACAGACTCCCGGCACGCATCTTTACCGCGCCGGCCTCGTCGTGGGCGGAGAACGCTTTATAGACGACGGAGTCTTTCCAACCAGAATCACCGTTCTGCCCTAGAGCCAATGAAAGCAAAAATGGAAATCTTCTTAGCGAGAGAGGGCGGCGGCCATGAGGGGGAGCAGACCGTGCACAACACCGCTGGCCCCGAAATGAATGACATCCGTATTTCAGCCGAGGAAGGCTACACGCTGCTAGACGCGCTCTTAGAGGCTGGTGTCGCCCTGCCGCACGAATGCGGAGGTAACTGCGCCTGCACCACCTGCCGAGTCCATGTAGAGGTGGGCATGGAACTGTTATCCCCGATGGAGGAGGCAGAACGCGATAGGCTGATCCTGGAAAATGTTTATCAGCCCTGTGTTCGACTTGCCTGCCAAGCCCTACTGAGAAGGCCTAACGGCAACCTTCCCTCGCATCTTTGCATCAGGCTACCCTCTCCGACCGATTAGCTTCCCTCAACAGCAGATGCCATGATAACCCCAGCCTCACGGCGACGTCTTCGCAACTCCAAATGAATGTACAGCGCCTGGATATCGCCCGGCCGCAACCCCGGTATTCTTCCGGCCTGACCTAGCGTGCGAGGCCTAACTCGCTCCAACTTCTCTCTGCCTTCATACGACAAAGCACGCACGGCGGCATAATCCATGTCCTCCGGAATCTCGATGGCCTCTAGCCGCTTCGCCCGTTCAACCTGCTGCTCCTGACGCGAAATATATCCCTCATACTTCACCTCGACCTCAAACAACTCGGCCATATCGGGGGGAAGCGGCTCCGGGTGAACGAGGTAGGGATAAAGTGCTCTTGCCAGTGTGTCTAAATGGGCATAGCGCAGCTCAGGGCGACGTAACAACTCATAGAAACTAATCCGGCTCCTACCAACCGGAGCCGTTCCCAAAGCTTCCAACGCCTCCGACTGATGTGACAGCACATAAAGGTTCTCAAAACGTTCGCGCTCTTTTGCCAGGCGGTTCTGTTTTTCAAGAAGACGCCGATATCGCTCCTCCGTCACAAGTCCGAGACGCCAGCCCAACGGCGTAAGTCGCATATCGGCGTTATCATGGCGGAGCGCCAAACGGTGCTCCGCCCGAGCGGTAAGCATGCGATAGGGATCGGTTACCCCTTTCGTCACCAAATCATCAATCAACACACCGATATAGCTCTCTTGACGAGCAAGCACGAGCGGTTGCCTTCCCTGCACCCAAAGCGCTGCATTGATGCCGGCTACTAGGCCCTGGGCTGCAGCCTCCTCGTAGCCACTTGTGCCGTTGATCTGCCCGGCCAAAAAAAGCCCTTTCACAAGCTTCGTTTCTAGCGTTGGCAAAAGCTGATCGGGGAAAACCATATCGTACTCAACGGCATAGCCCGGTCGAATCATCTCCACATGCTCCAGGCCCGGCAGGGTTTTTAGAAACTTTAACTGGACGTCTGCCGGTAGGCTTGTAGACATGCCTTGTACATAGAGAGAGGGACCTTCCCAAGTCTCCTGCTCAAGAAAAACAGGATGGGCTTCCTTATCTGCAAAGCGTACCACCTTATCCTCAATACTTGGACAATAGCGCGGGCCTATGCCCTCGATCCTCCCCCCATACATAGCGGAGCGATGCAGGTTTTCTCGAATGATCGCATGGGTGCGGGTGTTCGTATGTGTTTGCCAACAAGGCAAAAGCGGGCGCTCGACGACAAGCCGATCGTTCAGAAAAGAGAAGGGCGGGCAATCTTCGGAAGGATGTTCTTCTAAAGCCCCAAAGTCCACACTATCCTTGTGAATCCGTGGGGTCGTGCCCGTTTTAAAACGCCCCATACGAAAGCCTAACTGCCGTAACGCCAACGACAGGCCAACGCTTCGGTCCTCACCCAAACGCCCCCCAACGGTCTGCTGCTCTCCACAATGCATAAGCCCATTGAGAAAGGTACCGGTGGTGACGATCACGGTCTGCGCCTCGATCTCCCTTCCATCGCCTAACCGAACCCCCATCACCTTCTTTACGGCGTCTCCACGATACCCCTCGACGATCAACTCTTCGACGGAGGCCTCTAGGAGTTCCAAATTCGCGGTCGCCTCTAGCACGCGGCGCATTGTAAGCGGATAGTGCGTCTTATCTACATGAGCACGCAACGTTCGTACCGCAGGCCCTTTGCCGGTGCCCACAAATCGAACGTGCGTTAGCGTGCGATCGGTGTTTAGCCCCATCTCGCCACCAAGCGCATCTACCTCGCGGGCCAAATGCCCCTTGGCCGGCCCGCCAATGGAGCAGTTGCAGGGGAGGTGGGCGATCTTTTCTAGATTAAGGGTGACGACAACCGTTTGGCAGCTAAGCCGGGCAGCCGCCAAAGCCGCCTCACATCCGGCATGGCCGGCACCAACCACCAATACATCACACTTCATTTTTTGCTCTCCCAAAGGCTAGTCAATACAATTCATACGTTATTCACATGACCGGGGTTATTCGTAAGCGGGGAGATAATTCCGAGTCGCTTTAGTTCATCCACTAACTTCTCAGCGTCGGCCAAAATAACACGTGCGATCCGCTGGGTCTCTGGGTCGCTTTTCCGCCGCAGCAGCAGAGCAGCAGAACAGAGAGAGGAGATAGGCCCCATCAACACCTCCTCGTTCACCAATTCACCAGGCAAGCTTACCTGCACCTCTTTGGTGGGTGCTGGTACCCCAGAATCTAAACTCGGCACGACAACCGGCTGCACTTCCTCTTCGGGAGCAACTCGCAACCGCTCCTCGATGGCGAGTAGCTCCCGCCGGATGGCCATATAGAGCGGGGTGGTATCCATCTCCTTTTCGGAAGATACCCCATAATCGCCTCGATTAATGCCGTAAAAAATCGGCTCGGTTGTGGCATAGTTTACAAACATAACCGTCAAGAACTTTTGGAAGACGTTTCGGTCGAAACGGTATTGGTTCTGATAGTTTGCATCGTTCAATACACTTTCGAGCACGTCGTCAAAAAGACGAACAATAAACGCCTCCGGTGACAACTCTTGGAACACATCAATGCTTGTGCTAGGGTTAGGCTCGTAAAAGTAGGGCAACTCGTTCGGATCGGTGTAGCCTTCGGCTTCCGCTACACTGCAGAAGACGTTAAGCTTCATCATGCCATCCAGCATACGACGCTGATAGCCATGCTGCATCACCCGCAGAGCATGCTGCTTGAACTCGTTGTAATCGGTACCCAAAAAGAAAGCCTTCCGTGCCGATAGCTTATCCCTAAGCTCCTGCAGCCGCCTCACCAAATTGTCCCGTGCCTCTTTTACGATCTCCATCATCTCAGCACGAAGCGGGTCGTTCTCAGGAAACAGATCGATAGTCTCAAATGTGGTGCGTATCACGGCAAAATCGTTCAGACCATCCTCCAGACACGGATACGCAATACCCAAAATGAGATCGTCTGGAATGTCCTCCACCGTGTCGGCATTGCGTATACCGCGTTCCGGCTCTACAAGCGCGTAGAATCGGTTCTTCGTACGAAGGCTCTTGATGAGCACAACTTTTCTTCTGTCTTCTAAGGCGTTCAAGCTCTGCATCTATACCTATCCCGAAATAAAAATTTCCTTATTTTAAGAGTTCTAACGAACTATATGGACACTGAAACCATAGTAAATGGTTCCATTGATGCTTGCAACATCCGCACTCATCCCCCGAACCACAGGCAGATTCAGCCCAAAATTGGGCTGTCTGCGGTAAAGTTCCGCGGAGAGCGTAACGGAACCGAGCATTTTGGCCTGCACCCCTACGAACAGCCCATCCATCGTGCCGGTTCCCACGCCCGCCGTGAGGCGGAAGTGGTTAAGAAAGGGTTTCAGGCGCTCGGGGATAATAGGAGAATGACTCACGACCGCATACAGCGCACCATGCTCGTCCCCCGTTCCAAAAAGGTCGCGCACTCCTAAAGCGATGGCAGGAAGACCGCCAAAATCGAACGTGAGAGGATACTCCACGTCGAAAGTATAGCGCGTCTTTGGGTCTGGAAGCAGGGCTGCACGTTGTAGTTCCAACTCTATCCCTTGTGCAGAGGCGTATCGAAGCCATAGAAAGCTGTTGTCATGCCGATAGGGCGTTAATAAACCGGATAAGCCTAAACTGTTTGGGTCTGGTGTCTCCGCCATCGGTGCAAGCACAATGCGGTCGGCGCGAGCAACGCCGAGGAAACAGCATAGAAAGAGTATGCAAATCCCCAACCCCAAATATCGCCGATTAACCCTTTCTATCATCTAGTGTTCTCCAGCCGCCGCAGAAATCGTTCCATTCGTTCCAGCGCCTCCTCTATTTTCGTTAACGCCGTGGCATAAGAGCAGCGTATATGCCCTTCTCCAGCCGCACCAAAGGCGGTGCCCGGCACCACCGCGACACGCTCCTCCTGTAATAATCGCTCGGCAAACTCTTCACTCGAAAGCCCATAACGCTTGATGGAGGGAAATGTGTAAAAGGCCCCTTGTGGCATAAGGCATTCCAGGCCTACGCGGTTCAGTCCCTCCACAAAAATACGCCGCCGCTTATCATAATCGGCCACCATAGCCTCCACATCCGGGTCGCCGTTTTCAATGGCCTCAATGGCCGCAAGCTGGGAAATATGGCTTGCACAAAGCATGGTATACTGGTGTACGCGGGTCATTAATCGGAGAATAGGCTCCGGGCCGCAGGCATATCCTACACGCCACCCCGTCATCGCATGGCTCTTCGAAAAGCCGTTCAATACCACCGTTCGCTCTCGCGCTAAAGGCAACGCTCCCACACAGGTTGGCTTACCCTCGTAGGTCAGGCGTTCGTAAATCTCATCTGAAATAATATAGAGATCGTATCGGTCGGCGATCTCAACGAGTCGCATCAAATTCTCGCGCGACTGCGTTGCTCCCGTCGGGTTGGCAGGTGAAGCGATAAGAATGGCTTTCGTCCTTGATGTTATGGCGCTTTCCACACGGCTCGGGTCTAACCGGAATCCCTCCTCCATGTAGGTCGGGATCGTCACCGCAACGCCACCCGCAAATTGAATGCACGGCTCATAAGCCACATAACAGGGCGTAGGCACGATCACCTCATCGTCGGGGTTTATCAACACCCGCAACGCCAAATCCAGCGCTTCCGACACGCCAACCGTAATCAAGCACTCGCTTTCTGGGTCGTAACGCACACCATGTCGGCGCTCCAGCAAGGCGCAAATACCTTCCCGCAGCTTTGGCAAACCGCTGTTGCCCGTGTAAGAGGTGCGGCCTTCCTCAAGGGCACGGATACCGGCCTCACGAATAACCTGCGGAGTCACAAAATCCGGCTCGCCAACCCCCAAAGAGATTACCCCTTCCATCTGACTCGCGATATCAAAAAAGCGACGAATGCCAGAGGGTGGGCAACCGGCAATTACTCTATTCAACGGTCTTTTGGGTGATGTTCCACGCGCTACGGCCATTGCAATCTTCTGTCCCCTTAGGCGCCTGAACTGCTTTGCAGGCTACGGAACGCCTTTTGATGATGCCTACCAGACCTCGACGGGCTTTATCCTCTGCAAAGTATACCCGCTCATTTCGCCTATTTCGCACCAGTGTCTAACCTATCATGCAAAGTGTTGCAAAACCAACTTTTGGGTGCTAAATATTAGTACGAAGAAAAACCGCCTCAAGTGTTATAATGTAGGTGAATTTCAGCATATGGCGGCGTTGTGCCCCTCCCAATGAGAGATAAATGAACGTTCTCCTTATCGTCATAGACACCCTAAGAGCCGACCACCTTGGCTGCTATGGTTACCCACTCGCTACTTCGCCCAACATAGACCGACTCGCCGCACAAGGAGCCAGGTTTACCCATTGCTTCGCCCCCGGCATCCCCACAACACCCGCTCATACCACCATTTACACAGGCCTTCACCCCATTAGCCACAACATCGTTTGCCATGGTGGCCAAGTAGACCTCGATCGAAAAATTCCCGTTCTGCCCGAACTGCTCCAACAGGCTAACTATACTACCGCTGCCGTAGATAATCTTTACGATATAAAACCTTGGCTTGCTCGCGGCTATGAGTTCTACATTAACCCCAGCTTCCGTCATAAATTGCGTCTACTCGTATCATGTGAAGAGATCAACGCGCGGGCTATCCCTTGGCTGCGTCAACATAAAACAGAAACGTTCTTCCTCTTCCTCCACTATTGGGAGCCACATACCCCCTACCTCCCTCCCCAGCGCTATAGGATGTTTTACCCGTCGGATAAAGACCCTTTCTCAGGCCCCGATACGATGGAACCGGTAAGACGTCAGCCGATCTGGGGCATGTTTCATGACATCTGGTTTAAAAAATTAGGCCCTGTCCGTGACGTAAACTATATCTCTTCGCTCTATGATGCCGAAATACGCCATGTGGATGAAGGCATCGGTCAACTCCTAGATGCTCTTACCGAAGAAAACCTCGACCAAAACACCCTTGTTATCCTCACCGGGGACCATGGCGAAAGCCTTACCGAACACGACATCTACTTTGAACACCACGGACTCTACGATCAGACCATCCATGTCCCCCTCATCATGCGACATCCAAACTACATCAGGCCGAATACGGTTATTTCAGAGATGGTACAACACCTCGATATTGCACCCACAGTGCTCTCCGCCGTAGGGGCTAACCCGCCACCTCACATGGAAGGCAAAAGCTTTTGGCAACCCCTCATCGAAAACCGCCCTTTTCAAGGATGGGATCGCATCATTAGTTGCGAAAACACATGGCAATCGAAATGGGCACTTCGTACCCGCGACCGCAAGCTGATCCTTGCCCGTCGTCCCGACCGGCATGGCATGCCGCCCATCGAGCTGTACGATCTCGCTCAAGACCCAGCAGAATCTCGGAATTTGGCCGACTCCCACGCCGATGAAGCTCATGCCCTGCAAGAGGAATTAGAGTGCTGGATATCCCAAGAACTGGCGCGAATTGGCCGTACAGAAGACCCACTACTTGCTCAACCTATCTCTCTAGGTCAAAAATGGGATGCCTGGGTACGGATCGGCCAAGAGACCCGGTAGCTGGTCACTACTTTCTGCCTCTTTCGTAAAGAATATGTCATAATGTGGCTGTCGCTGTGTTCCCCCTATATGCCCTATGCCTATCGCCGTATCCTTAGCACTGATCAAGATTTGGGCCTTATTCTCACCCTTACAGAATCAACCCCCTGTAAGCTCCGCTACACCACCTCCTTCCGCCTTCGTCCGCCCACCATCAGCGCCGCCTCAACAATCCTTTCAAATTCACCTAGAAGGCCCCTTCAACATCAGTCCGGATGGCGTCTACCATGTCAGCGGCGGCATCTCTATTAACTATCTCGGTACCACCATCAGCGCAGATAGAATGGATGGAAGTTTTAAAAACGGCTTCCTCTTCAGCGGCAATGCGCGTATCGAACGAAATGGAATAGTTGCTACAGCCGATACCATCTTCTTCTATCCCCCCGATGGAAGCTTCCGACTAGGCAACCCACATGGCATGCTTACCCCATCCCTGTTCAGCGGAAATATCTACTCGCCTATCTTTATAAAGGGCCAGACACTTGAAGGCAACCAGTCCGGTTACCTATTTGGCCAAAGTCTCTCGGCCACCACCTGCACCCAGCCCACCCCGCACTATCAACTGCAGATAAGCTCGGCGGAGCTAGTGCCCTACCAAAAGCTAACGCTCCGAAAGGTAAGCATCTTCTTTTTTGGGGTGAAACTCATTACGCTGCCAGAACTTGTAATTCCCCTCAATCAACGTCTTCCAAAACGCCCGCGCACCAACTACCTTCCGGAGTTCGGTCAAAATATAGACGAGGGCTACTTCGCCCGCTTCCCTTACGCCTTCGCAGAAGGACGGGATGCCGCCGGCCTCTTCCGCCTCGACATCACACAAAAGCGCGGTATTGGCTATCGCTTCGAACAAGAGTATCTCGCCGGCAAGCAGACCCCACAAACATCGCCGACAAGCGGAGCCTACTCGGCAGATAACGGCGTGTTCGTCTCTGCCTACGGCTACGGCACCATAGGCAACCGTCTTCCGCGGCTCGGAACCGGACTCGGCCCGACTAATGGTGGGCTTTTTACTCTTCAAGGCTACCTATCCCAAGGCTTCAACACCAACTTCAGCGCAAGCTTCAAACACCAGCAGAACATCGGCAGCAACAACCGCTTTGCTATCGACTCGGAACTGCAACGCAATAGCTACGCCTTTGGCTCGGGCACCATTCGCTACGACACCCAAACCACCCGCTTCGATTTTAACCACACCGACCCTCTGCACGGCACGGATGGCGACCTTACACTTAATCTCGCCACCAGCTTCTCACCCGGTTTCTTTAGCCGTCAACTTACCGGCAGCCTTAAACAAGACTTTCTCTTCGGCTCCTCCGGCAGCACACATAATAGTCTGTCCTTCGACTTAGAGCTTTCCGATCTTCTCTCCGGTGGCTCGGGCTTTTCCTCAAAATCGGAACGACTTGATGAAAACTTCAGCTATCAACATGACGCGCGTGAGTACGCTCTCTCTCTGGTGGCAAACGGTTCTACCCCCATTGGTACCCAAACAGGGGGCTCGTTCGGTGTGCTGCAAAAGCTGCCGGAGCTTAAAATGGACTTCAATACATACCGTTTCCGAGGGGGGTGGCTACGAAAACTGCCGCTAACTCTCGATTTGGGTGTAGGGCAGTACTCCGAACCCGGCTCCGAAGTGAATACCGATCGCGTGCTTTTAGGCCTCAACACACAGCCCATTACTCTTCTAACGGGACGAACCGAACTCACAACGGCCCTCGGTTTCGAGCAACGCTTCTACGGCGATGGAGCCGCCGAATATCGCCTCCACGACGACATGCATCTACGCCAACACATTGCGGGCCGCTCCGGCTTCGACATAGATTACGTCTACGATCAGCCGGAAGGGGCTACCCCTTTCTACTTCGACCAACTGCGACGCTCCCATTATCTCTCTTTCGATGGTGGCTACCTGGATGACCCTCATTTCCAATTCACAGCGCGAGTCGGCTACGATCTCACCCACACGCCGGGTACCCTGCCCTGGCAATCGCTCTCTACACGCCTTATGTGGCGCCCAACTCCCTCGGTTCGCTTTGATGCAACCCAGGTCTACGACCCGAATCGCGGGCGCTTCTTTGCCCTCGTCAACCAGCTAAGCCTACGCGGAAAAAACGATTTCGGTCTCGACATCCTCGCCAACATAGACCCACAGCAACCGGGACTTCGACGTAAAATTACCCAACTGAACACCCAATTCTCTATCCCTATCGGGCGCTCGTGGCGCATTAACGGCCTCTACCTCTACAGTGGTCTAACGGGGAGCTTCACCGGACAAAACCTCCAAATCATCCACGACTGGGATTGTCTCGAGATGAGCCTAACCTACACCAATAACGTCGGCGGCTTCCGCCCGGAATGCGCCTTCTATCTCTCTATTCGCATCACCGCCTTCCCCTTCTTCCGCGCCTTCGGCTATGGCCCCGCCGGTCAGGCTCTAGGAACCGGTATCGGTAGCCTCTACTGAAAGTATCCATTCGACGGCGTTCCATAGATCGGCACAGACACATTCGGGTTGCGGTGCGGGAAAGCGACAAGGCTCGTAAGCCCGCGTGTGTCCACTTAAAACCAGCACGGTCCGACATCCTACCGACGCCCCGGCGGCAATGTCCTTCGGTGAATCCCCTATCATGTAGCTTCGATGCAGATCAATATCGTGCTCCGCGGCAGCGCGTAAGAGCATCCCCGGAGCCGGTTTGCGACAGGAGCATCCCTCCTCCGGACGATGAGGGCAGAAATATACCGCATCTATCCTTCCTCCCTCCAAGGCGACTTCCGACTGTAACCGTGTATGAACTTCTGCCAAATCGTCTAAGGTCATCAATCCTCGCCCAACGGCAGATTGATTGGTTACAATCATCACTCTAAAGTTCGCTCGATTCAACCGTTCTATAGCCTCGCCCACCCTCGGCAACATCCTCAGCAACTCGGGACGGGTCACGTAGTCGCCTCCCTCCACGCTCAGCACCCCATCCCTATCCAGAAAAACCGCTCTTGTTATCACTGTGCTCCCTCTCTTCTAGTGCAAAACCGATGAACTGCTGAATCTTACCGTCATGAAACGATTTTCGGTCAACGCACCGCCTCTTCGCATGCTTCGACGCTTCAGAAAAGAGCACCGAGTCGAATCCATTCCCCAACACCCTGCAATCCCCATTCCCCCAAAAGTTTGTCGTGAGCGGGTAAAATAGACGCCGTCTACTATTCTTCATCCCATAGATTTAGAGGAGCTTTTTACTGTAGGATGCCTTCTGATAACACAACCCCTACCGCGGAGATCGGGGTCTTCGGCGGCAGCGGTTTTTACTCTCTCTTTGACAAGGTAGAGGAGATCGCTGTGGATACTCCGTTCGGCCCTCCAAGCGATAGTATCTTCCTTGCCACCCTCTCGGATCGTCGAGTAGCCTTTCTTCCGCGACATGGGCGCCACCATACCATTCCTCCACACGCCATCAACTATCGGGCGAATATATGGGCGATGAAACGACTTGGCGTACGCTTTCTCATCAGCCCTTGTGCTGCCGGCAGCTTGCAAAGCCACATTAAACCCGGCGACTTCGTGGTGTGCGATCAGTATGTAGATCGTACCCGTAACCGGAAAGATACCTTCTACGACGGTCCAGAGGTATATCATGTCTCAAGCGCCGATCCCTATTGCCCTCATCTGCGCAAACTTGCTATCGAGGTCATCCGAGAACAAGGTATCCCCGTCCATGAGCGCGGAACGGTGGTGGTCATTCAAGGCCCTCGCTTCTCCACAAAAGCCGAAAGTCGCTGGTTCACTCAAGCCGGATGGGAAGTGATTAACATGACCCAATATCCGGAAGCCTACTTGGCTCTCGAACAAAATATCGCCGTGGTGAATATCTCCCTTATTACAGACTACGATAGCGGCCTAGTGGCCGAAGGTGAGGTAGCACCGGTGACCCAAAAGGAAGTCTACGAAACCTTTCTGAAAAACGCGGAACGCATCAAGAAAGTTGTCAAGGAGTTGGTGCAGAGAATTCCGCTCGATCTAGACAGCCCTTGTCATCACGCGCTAGATCATGCCAAAGTTGAGGCTTGAACGATGTCGGCACAACGGCTCGGAACAACTCTGCAAACGGTGGACTGGCGCGAGGGACGCCTAGTTTTAATAGACCAAAACGCCCTTCCCCATCGCCTTACGTACATTACCTACACCGATTGGCGGGATGTTGTAGAGGCCATTCGCACTATGGTCGTTCGAGGTGCCCCCGCCATCGGTTGCACGGCCGCCTTAGGCATGGCGCTCGGTGCACAAAATAGTCCCCCGTTCGATACCGGCGACGCGCTCCTCGCTCACCTCGACACGATGGCTCAAGCGTTTCGTTCGGCTCGCCCAACCGCGGTGAACCTTTTTTGGGCTGTAGACCGCATTCTTGCCGTCGCACGCGAGGCTTCTGATAGTGCGGAACATATCCGTCAGGCCGTTCTAGATGAAGCCCTTCGCATGCTTGAGGAGGATATCCAAGTTAATAGACGCCTCGGCTATCATGGCGCCCAACTCCTTCCCCAGCACGCCAGTGTGCTTACCCACTGCAATGCCGGCGCTCTCGCTACGGTGGGCTACGGCACCGCCCTCGGAGTCGTTCGGGCTGCTGTGGAACTAGGCAAAACGGTGGAGGTTTTTGCCGATGAAACGCGACCGCGCCTGCAAGGAATGAAGCTCACCGCCTGGGAGTTGGCTCAGGATTCGATTCCTGTTACCATCATTGCCGACAATATGGCCGCCGTGCTCATGCGAGAAGGAAAGATTGACTGCGTGATCGTCGGGGCCGACCGCATCGCCGCCAATGGGGATACGGCCAACAAAATCGGTACCTACGGCCTTGCCGTCCTCGCGCACTATCACGGCGTTCCGTTCTACGTGGCTGCGCCCGTTTCCACCTTCGATCTCCGCCTCCCCTCAGGAAACCTTATTCCCATCGAGCAGCGAGACCCGCAAGAGGTTACCCACATTCAAGGAAATCGCATCGCCCCAGAGGGCGTCCCAGCGCTAAACCCGGCCTTTGATGTTACCCCCGCCGAGCTTATCCACGCCTTCATCACCGAAATTGGCGTTCTCTATCCACCCTTCGATTCTCTCCACGAACGCCTCACCAACGATTCGAACTCATATGAGCCTTAAACGAACGATTCCTCCGAGGGCTTGTAAGCGCCCCCTCCGCTTAACCTCCTTCCGATGGGAGCGTTGCCATGGACGATAACCGCTCCTTATTCGAAGACTACCTGCAGCAACTGGCCAAAGTGGCCGCCCAAGGCGATGCCCGTGAAGAGAGCTTCTACTTCGCCCTTCAGGCCATGCTAGAGGCCTTTGCGCAAACAATCCATCGAGACGTGGTAGTGACCGCGCTTCCTCGCCCCACAGACGCGGGAAACCCCGACTTTCGTGTTTGGGATGGAAGCCAACATATCATCGGCTATATAGAGGCGAAGCGACCAACGGAGGAACACCTCGACAAAATCGAGAATTCAGGCCAACTTGAGCGCTACCGGGCAACGTTTCCGAACCTCATTCTCACGAATTTTCTTGAGTTCCGCCTCTACAGAGACGGTAAAAAGGTAGAGACAGCCCTTCTCGCGCGCCCTGCGGTTCTCAATACGTTGCGCATAGCGCCTCCTACAGAAAATCCAGCGTCTCTCTACGCGCTACTTGAACGCTTTTTCAGTTTTGTCACCCCCAAAGTCTATAGTGCCGCATCTCTCGCGGCGGAGTTGGCCAAACGAACTCGTTTCCTACGAACTGTTGCCGAAGAACAGCTCAAACGGGAAGAAGCGGCTCCCGGCGAACTGTACAGCTTCTACGAGGCGTTCAAAACCTTCCTCATTGCCGACCTAACACCGGAAGCTTTTGCCGACCTGTTCGCCCAAACGATTACCTACGGACTTTTTGCAGCAAGAACACGCACCACGGATAACTTCCAGCGTCGTTCCGCAGCCGAACATATCCCTCATACCATAGGCGTCTTACGCAAGCTGTTTCAATTTATCTCCTCGGCCGACCCTCCGACCGAACTGATCTGGTGCGTAGATGACATCGTGGAGGTTCTCTCGGTCGCCGATGTCAACGAGATACTCGACCGCTATTACCAAGAAGGCAAAGGCAACGACCCTATCATCCACTTCTACGAAACCTTCCTTTCAGAATACGACCCTCAGGAGCGAGAGCGCCGCGGCGTCTACTACACCCCTGAACCGGTTGTTTCTTACATTGTTCGTTCGCTTCACGGGCTGCTTAAAGACCGTCTCCAAGAGCCTGAAGGCTTGGCCTCAAACAATATCACTCTGCTAGACCCTGCCGCAGGAACGATGACGTTTGTCGCCCAGGCTACTCAGCAGGCCGTCTCCGAGTTTCAAGAAAGGTACGGAGCCGGCGCCCTTACCGATTTCATTCGGAACCATATCCTAAAAAACTTCTTTGCATTCGAGTTAATGATGGCCCCCTACGCCGTCGGCCACCTCAAAATGAACTTCCTTCTTAAAGAGCTTGGTTACATCCTTTCTAACGACGAGCGCGTGCGTTTTTATCTTACAAATGCTCTGGATATTGAAGAGCTTGAGACAAGCCGACTTCCCTTCTTCTCCGCCCTCGCCGCCGAATCGCAGCAGGCGCTCGAGATCAAGAAGCAGACCCCCATTCTCGTCATTCTCGGAAACCCACCCTATTCCGGTGAGTCGACCAATCAAGGAGCATGGATAAGAAGCCTCATTGAAGCCTACAAACAGGTGGACGGGCGGCCTCTTGGAGAGAAAAACCCCAAATGGCTACAGGACGATTATGTTAAATTCTTGCGTTTCGCCCAGTGGAAAATCGAGCAGGCCGGCTGCGGCGTTGTAGGCATGATCTCAAACCACGCCTACCTCGATAACCCGACATTCCGCGGTATGCGTCAAAGCCTGCTACGCACCTATGATGAGATTTACATTCTGAACCTTCACGGCAACACAAGAAAGCGCGAAACCTGCCCGGACGGCTCGCCCGATCAGAACGTGTTCGATATTCAACAAGGCGTAGCCATTGCGCTCTTCGTGAAGCAACACAGGCAGACAGACCATGAGGAAGGCAAGGCAGAAGCAAAGATATACTATGCGGACCTGTGGGGTTCTCGCGAATCCAAGTACGCATGGCTTAGCTCAAATCACCTTAACAGCACACCATGGCAACCGCTGCAGCCTTCCCCTCCCCTCTACTTTTTCGTTCCGCGCAATAATGATCTAGAAGCTATTTATCAACGATACCCTTCTCTACCTGAAATTTTTCCGGTCTACAGCGTTGGCATCGTAACCGCCCGCGACCGTCTGACCATTCACCGGACTCCGGAAGAGGTTTGGAACACGGTTACCAACTTCGTGCGCCTCGAGCCGGAATTGGCCCGCCAAGCCTACCGCCTCGGCAAAGATGCCCGAGACTGGAAAGTGGAATGGGCGCAAAAAGATTTAAGCGATTCGGGGCCATCAAAGCAGCACATTGTGCCAATCCTCTACCGTCCCTTCGATGTGTGCTATACATACTATACTGGCATCTCTAGGGGTTTCCATTGTAGACCCCGTTTAGAAGTCATGCAACATTTGCTCATAGGACAGAACTTAGGTTTGATAACCCATGCACGAGAAGAGCTTAGCATTCCTTGGTCACATGCTCTCATTACGACAAGCCCTGTTGAACACGGAGCTCTGTCCTCAAAAACAACGAACTATCTCTTCCCACTCTATCTCTATCATAACGGCGAACAAACCCATCTCTTCGATCAACACAACGATCTACAACGGACGCCGAACTTAAATGCCACACTAACAACAACCTTAACGCAAGCCTACGGACGATCGCCCTTACCCGAAGAGATATTTCACTATATCTACGCGGTTCTCTATGCGCCCACCTATCGAGAAAGATACTATGCGTTTCTTCAAAGTGACTTTCCGAGAGTGCCCTTTCCTACACGTTCCGACCTTTTCTCGCGCTATGCCGATCTCGGCGCACGGCTCGTTCAGATTCATCTGCTACGATCTACCGAACTGAACCCTCCACTCTGTAAATATCACGGGGAGGGCAACCATCTTGTGCAACAGACTGGGGCTACCGGCTTGCGCTATGATCCCGTGGAACAGAGGGCTTACATTAACGCACATCAGTATTTCGCACCGATACCCCAGAAAGTCTGGGAGTATCCTATAGGAGGCTACCAGGTCTGCGAGAAATGGCTGAAAGAAAGGCAGGGCCACCGTCTCTCACTCGATGAGATTCAAACCTTCTGCCGAATCGTCACCGCTCTCGATCGAACAATAGGGTTACAACAAGAAATAGATGCCCTCTATGAAGAGATAGAGACGTGCCATATCGAACCGATTAAGGCAGGCGGAACTCCCTAAAGATCGGCCCAATACAACACAACAATCATTACGAAATAGGAAAGGAGGTAAACGCGGGTTCCTCGGCAGTAAGAATCGAGTTCCCGCACAGTTCTCTATGGAAAAACTTTTGGCTGAAGCTCTTGTGCGTGACGTGCCGGACTTTCCAAAACCGGGCATCCTTTTTAAGGATATTACACCGGTTTTGCAAGACTATGACGCCCTCAAGCAGGTCATAGATAAGATGACCGAACAGAGTCGACCGCTAAAGGTGGACGTGGTGGTGGGCATTGAGGCGCGAGGGTTCATCTTTGGTGCCCCGCTGGCGCTCGAGTTGGAGGTGGGCTTTGTGCCGCTGCGCAAACTCGGAAAACTGCCCTACAATCGGCTCGTAGAAGAGTACGCCCTCGAATACGGCACAAATACAGTGGAGATTCATACCGACTCCATCAAACCGGGCCAAAGAGTGCTTATTGTGGACGACGTACTCGCGACCGGAGGCACAGCAGCCGCAGCCGCTCGGCTTGTGGAACGAGCCAGCGGGCAGGTAGCAGGCCTTTGCTTCCTCATCGAGCTAGACTTTCTTGAGGGGCGAAAAGCGCTCGAAAACTACCCTATCATCAGCCTTATTCACTATCAAGAATAGCTTCTAAACGACCCGAAGGCATGGAATATCATGCCTTCGGCTACAGATGCTGGGCGACTACCGTTGGTCAAACCGTGCCCCAATAGGACGCAGGGCTTAAAAGGGTAGGCACAAGGCCTACCCTTACATCCTTCTTATGGCAACCCTGTGGGATAGGTATGAGCGGCCATCCGGCCGCTCGTTTCAGTAAACATGCATCGTGCCGTCAGCGCGACGTACGATGGGCATGAAGGCCCGCTTATAGGGATATTTTTGTAGCTTCGCGGTATCTATCTCAATCCCTAAACCGGGGCGCTCGTTGGGGTAAAGAAAGCCTTGTCGCATCTCCGGTATCCCCTCTATAACATCATAGACCGGCTCCGGAAACCGTGTCCACTCCTGAATACCAAAATTCGGGATCGCTATCTGCAACGCCACAGAAGCCGCCTGCGCCACAGGCCCAATATCCGCTGCCCCGTGAAAAGCACTTCGCACATTGAAAGGCTCTGCCAGCACCATGATCTTTCGCGCTTCCGTCAAGCCACCTACGTGCAGGGGCTTAATGCGAATGTAATCTACCCACCGATTCATAAAAACCGGTAGACAGTCCCAACGCGACGTAAATATCTCTCCGATGGCTAAGGGAGTCGTCGAGGCAGCACGCACGAGCGGCCAGCTCTCCCGATGCTCCGGCATAAGCGGGTCTTCAAGATAGAATAGGCGATATGGCTCTAACTCCTTGGCGAGCCGTGCTGCCTGAATAGGGTCAAGTTGTTCGTGCACATCGTGCAGCAGTTCTATCTCCATGCCGAGTTTGCTTCGCAAGTGGGCGAACAGCTTGGGCACTTGCAGCAAGTAGGGCGTTGGCTCGTAGAGGCTCGTTGACGGAGCCTCCGGATGCAACGGGGGCAGCTCTCCAATAACTCCTGCCCCACCGTATGGGCCTACCTGACATCGAACCGCGCGAAATCCCTGCTCTATAAGCTTGCGAGCGTTATCTTCACACTCCTTTTCATCCCGACCACCCGCATGGCTATAACACATCACCCCATCCCGTGCCCGCCCGCCAAGAAGCTGATAAACCGGTAAGTTGGCGATTTTACCCTTTATGTCCCAAAGCGCTAGGTCTATCGCAGCCAGCGCTGCCATGAAGATAGGGCCGCCACGCCAATATCCCTGCCGATAGATCAGATGCCAAATGTCCTCAATGCGCTGAGGGTCTCGTCCAATAAGTAATGGAGTAATATGTTGGATGGTAGAAGCCACAATCGGCTCACTCCCATTGAGTGTGCCCTCACCAACACCCCACAGCCCCGAAGTGTCCGTCAATACTTTGATAAATAGATAGTTTCTACCCGGACATGCCAGATAGACCTCAATATCGCTTATCTTCATAAGAGAGCCACCACCTACCTTTCTCTTAGCACCGACTGCGAGGGAGATACTTGGCGCCGAATCTCACATCGGAAAACACCACCAGCGATCGCATTGGGATGAGCTTGAAAAGTGACCGTGATGCCCTGTTTTCCACGTGTCAGGTCGAACGGGATGGGATAATCTACTTCAAAGAAAGCGCCTGGGTGATTGTGAAGTAAGGTCTGAGTCGCCAACTTTTGCCCATCTACAAGAATATCAAAAACACGCTCGCCCCCCTCATCTCCCCAATACATGCACGTAAGCACCATGGGCTGGTGGGGCAACACTTTCAATTGCCAGGAAAAAGAGCCGGTAGCATCACGCCACTGCCCTCCGTTGAAAACACCGGTATTGCTGTCGTGAGCTTGCACATGATGCGCCTGCTCCGAGTTTATATCACCGGGCTGAACTCTATCTACAACCAGTGCCTCCCGCTGTGCCCGCTCCGCCAGGGCCGCTTTAAAGCGAGCGTATTGCGGGCTGGCCTTGTCTATCAATCTCCAATAGACCCCATAGGCCTGATGGATCACCCTGTAGAGCGGAATGAAGGTGATAGCAGGATCGGTCCCAATGCTTTTGTAGACTAGGGGCTGGCCCGCAACGGGCTGTAACATGGCGGGCGCGGCAAGGTTGTTGATGGGGATATAACCGGCCGTTAGAGGCAGACCATGCTCATCTAACAGGTAAGTCTCTCGCACCTCTGGCGTGATAATGCCGGCCAAAACGATCGGCCCCACCATAAAGGCCACCATATTCTTATCGTCCGGCATAGACACGGTGTGGAGTGTCATGGGCATCTTCACCTCAACCGTATCGCCGTCGCGCCACAACCGCTCTATGGGAAGATAAGAACCAGGTTTTACCGCAAACATTAACGGTTTTCCGTCTACCCATACCCGATAATCTGCTGTCGTCCACGCCGGAACCCGAAGGGTGAGTGTCAGTCTTGTAGGTCTGCGCACGCGAAACAGCAGCTTGGTGGTATCCGATTCTGGAAAGTCCGTCTCTTGAATGAGGCGCAGGCCCTTCTGCTGCCAATCTAGCTCTGACGGAATGAACAAATTAACATAAAGACCATCTGAGCTGTGAAAATAGATACTATCGTTCAGCTTCGCAAACGATTCGACACCCGTGCCGTAACAACACCAAAACGAATGGGTAGGGGTTCCCCACTGTTTTGCATTACCGGCAGCGAGCGGTGTGTAGTAGATCATCATGCCGGTTTGGGGGTCTTGCGCCTCAAGGATACCATTGTAGAGGGCTCGCTCATAAAAATCCGCGTACTTCTCATCTGCCGTCCAGGTGAATAGGGTACGAGTGACCTTCAGCATGTTGTAGGTTGTACACGTCTCCTGATTATTGGCGACAAGAGTATTTGCCAATCGGTCGGGCGGGCCCCAAAACTCTCCTGCATTGCTTCCACCGGTTGCATAAGAGCGTGTTTGCGTCACCAGATTCCAAAAGTAGCTTACGATAGAGCGGTAAGTCGGGTCTCTGAACAGCTCATAGCGCCTTGCCGCCCCCAATATCTTCGGAATATGCGTATTTGCGTGGATACCGGTGAGGTCATCGTGGTGAAGGGCTAGAGGCCCTAAGAAAGAGGCCTGATCGAAACGATGGGCCAAAACGAGATCGTTTGGATTGTGGGTCAACGTATAGAGCCGGTAGAGCACGGCAGGCATTCCGCCAAACTCCACCTGCAAAACACGATCCATCTGCCAAGGTGCGAGCCGGTCGGTGCGCTGTTTAAAGTAGGCCGCCATGCGTTCTGCTATCCGCAAAGCCTGCTTATTGCCGCAAAGCGTATAAGCATCCACAAGGCCGGCCATGATCTTATGAATGGTGTAGTAGGGCGCCCAAACGGGTTTACCGGCCTCTAACCTGTCGAAAAACGAGGTAGGAAAAGCGGAAAGATACTCGCCCCCTAACGCCTTCTGACATTTTGCCAACTCCGCCACCAGGTAATCTACACGCTGTCTGAACGCCTCATCTCCTGTAGCTCTGTAGAGCAAGGAACAGGCAGAAAGGTAGTGTCCCACAAAGTGGCCTCGTACTTCACAATCGGGTGCCTCCCAACCGCCTAATGGTCGCCCCGGATGCGGCAATCCTGCATTAACGCGAAAGTTATAGAGCAGCCGGTCAGGATCAAGGGAAAGTAGATAGTGCGCATCCGCTTCACGAGCCGTAAGAAACGGGCTTGGCAGCAGTCGAACGTCGCGCATATCAAACGGCTGAACGACTCCCGGCCAGAAGGAGTGCGGCAGCACCTTCTCCCCGCTTGCTGCCGCTTCCCCTCCCAAGCCTACAATCAGGTACAAAATGCCGATGGCGCCAAGCACGCTACCTGGAATGCACCGTCTGCTCAACTCCACCCCCCTCTCCAACAAACTCCACATCCACATACTGACCTCCCGTCGTCTGGTGGCAGTGTACTGCCAATAGGTTTGGCCCGGGATGCAGGGTTTTGAGAGCCTCCGGTCGTATCGGAACGACCTCATACTCTGTGAGAAAGCCAGGTTCCTCAAACGCGAGGACACCATTGATGTAGACCTGTACATCCTCATCGTGATGCAGCAGCAATAGAGGATGTTTCAAAAGATCGGCCTTCAGGTCTACCGTGCGCCGCAACCAGATGTCGTCCGTGTTCCATTCGGTATGAACGATAGCTCCCGGCGTGCCCTGCGTGCCGAACCCTGCCGCCCCCTCTTTCCATCCCGAATCGTCGAAGCCAGGTTTGAACCACCCCTCTCCAGGTCTCTGAGTAGTATATCTCCAAAGAATGGTCTTCGTCAGCACGGCAGGCTCGGGTAAGGGAGGGACATTATCGAATTTGCCCTGGTTTACCTCCGTCATGATCTTCGGGTTCATCTTGATCTCGGCGCGGTCGTAGGTCATAATCCCGTTGCACTCCGTCTCCACATCGCTTAACTGGGTATAAACCGCCGCACACAACCCCGGATTGTCGCGTAACTGCCATACCTTTTGCAGCAGTTGAGCGTAACGCAACGTGAGCATCTCGCGATTTGGCAGTCCCTGATAGCCCCAAGATTTCTGCGACCACGTGTGCCCCTTCACCGCAAAACCAAGCCCGCCAAACTCCCCAAGCACAGCGGCGCGATTCGGCTCCGGCTTAGGACTACCCGGCCCCGGATAGTTGTGCATGTCAATTACATCGCCAACCCTCTCATCCGTCCATCCACTCGCATTATCTACCAGACGAGAGGGGTCTAGCTCTTTTATCATGGAGACAATGCGAGCCGTATCAAACTGCCCCCATCCCTCGTTAAACGGCACCCACATGATGATGCAAGGATGGTTCCAGTGTGTCTGGATCATCGCGCTGAGTTCGTGTTCGAACTGCCGGTCGCGCCGTGCCAAAATCTCTGGGTCTAAATTCGCCGGGCGGCCAGCACTGGGCATGTCTTGCCACACCAAGATGCCCAGACGGTCGCAGAGAGAATACCAGACGTCCGGCTCGACCTTCACATGCTTGCGCAAAAGGTTAAAACCAAGCCGCTTGATCGTCTCTAAATCGTAGCGCATAGCAGCCTCACTCGGCGCCGTGTATAGCCCATCGGGCCAAAACCCTTGGTCTAACAGACCGATCTGAAAAATCGGCCTGTTATTCAGCAGGATGCGCGTAATGCCTTTTTCATCCGGCCCTATCGAGATCTTGCGCATCCCAAAGTAACTCTTCACCCTGTCCACGGCGCCGTCGGAGTTGCGAAGCGTTACCGTTAGTCCATAAAGAAACGGGTCGTCAGGTGACCATAATTTTTCATTGGGAATAGTAAGCGTTAGCTCCGCATTTGGCGCTCCTGAACCCCGTGCCACCACACTGTTCTGCTCCGTTGCCTGCGCTTCAACCTCATAGCCGGTTGTAGGGCCGTTAACGAACACCGTTAGGTGTAGTTGAGAGTGGTCTATATCGGGGACGATCTTGAGATCGGAAATATAGGTATGGGGTACCGGTTCAAGCCAAACGGTTTGCCAAATCCCTGTGGTCGGTGTGTACATAATACCGCCGGGGTGCAGTGTCTGCTTCCCATGCGGTTGCAGTCCACCCTCTTCACCGTCCGTCGGATCGTAAACCGAAACCAGCAGGTCTTGTGGCCCGCCTGACTTTAGCGCCTCCGTGATGTCGAACGTAAACGGATCGTAGCCCCCTCGGTGGGTACCGATCTTTTTCCCGTTTACCCATACGTTCGTCTCCCAATCCACAGCCCCAAAATGCAGCAACACACGCTTCCGATGCCAGCTCGATGGCACCTCGAAAACGCGGTGATACCACACACGCTCATCCGGCGAGACCGAGCGCATCACTCCCGAAAGCGCCGACTCCACAGGGAAAGGCACCAAAATGTGACCATCGGCCGTTCCCGACCAGGAAGCATCCTTCGGGGTAATGGCATACTCCCAAAGCCCATTGAGATTCTGCCAAACACTTCTCTCCATTTGCGGTCGTGGATACTCTGGATGATCGTTTGTTGGCGACACCGAGTCGGTCCACCGCGTTTTCAGAGGGCCTGTAGCCGCGTGCCATTCCTCCCCTTTTACATTGCTCTGCATGAATACTCCTCCTAAAAGCAAGATTGTCAATGCGCCTACGAACTTGGCAAACCGGTAAAACCCACGATCCATCTCGGCGACTCCGTGATAAAGTTTGTGGGCGACCTCGCCCTATGCAAGCGGTCGTTTGATAGAGAATACCCGAAAGTATTCTCTTAAAGGCAACATTTCTACACACTGCGAATAAAAATTAGCCATCGGCTGCCCCTTTTCCTTCCCACCGTCCATACCCAGCCTGCCCTTAAGCAAAGTGCCCCCATGACCGAAAATAGACACAACCTCCATTGCCGACGGTGCTATTTGCTGGGTAAGCACGCTCATTTCGATGACGTTGAAGGATACGACAATGACATCACAAAACCGAATAATGCGCTTCTCTATCGGAACTCTTTTTATTGCCACCCTGTTGGCCGGATTAACACGAACCACACCGGCCCCGGCCGAACTCCGCTTCTATGATGATGCCCCTCATGCCGCGGAATGGCAGGCCTTCTACAACCAATTGCCTGCCGTTTGGAAAACCGACAAGATCATCATCGTGCAAGAGGTCTCGCATCAGCAGCTCACACAGATTTTCAAAGAGGCCTATGGTGCAGTCCCTGCCAACTCCGATGGCATAGATGGTTGCTATCAGTTCGGTGGCGAGCGAATAGATGCCGACGCAACTATCAGCCTCTTAAATACACTCCACGGAGATGCCGCCATCGAGGTCTTCGCCCACGAATACGGGCACTTCGTGTGGGATCAGCTTCTGAATCATGCCCAGCGCGAGGCTTACCGCCAACTTTGGCAGCAACAAAAAGCCCAACATCATCTCATCACCGGCTATGCAGCAACCTCGCCTGAGGAGGGATTTGCAGAAACTTTCGCTTACTTCTTTTGTAATCGTAAGGAGCTTGACGCCAAAGCTCGCTCCTCAGAAATCTTTCTATCCGATCTTCTAGATACCTCCGGCGGCAAGAGACAGGTGGCGCAATCTCATTCTTGACTCTTATTTGAGAAAACGACATAATAAAAGTCAACTTCGAGGCCGGTACTCTTCTTTGTACCGGCATTCTTTGTAGCCTTCACGTTCTGAAAAAGGAGAAAGATTCGTGCGAAACCTTTCGCGCTTCGTTGCCTTTTGCGCGCTGGCTCTGGCACCCATCTCTGCGGCCGCGCAGGTTTGGAGCCCCGATGCCAAACAGCTGATCATCGAGGGTGCACCTCCCTTACGCATGGACTTTACTTCGGCTGCTGCAGCCGTTGCGCCCACCCCTACCCCTTTGTTGCCCAATAACGCGCCTGGCACTCTTTTTGCCTTCTCTCCAGATGGTAAAACGCTCGCCTATCGTAATGGTAGCGGCGATCTGGTGCTTATGGACATACCTACCGGCAGAACTATCCCTTTGGAAAGCCGCCTAGAGGCTCCTGTGAGTTGGGCACCGGACTCTAAAACGCTTGCAGCGGTCTGCCGCAACGATTCCGGCCAACTCATCCTGCATATAGACTACCGAGAGGGAGGTTATCGCATAAAGCCCATTGTACTCCCTTTCCATAACTTGGCCAGCACCTGCCTGCCTGTACAGTGGGTGCCAGAAACCGATAACGTCCTGCTTGCGGGCGGAGACGGCACGAAGCGAGACCTCTGGCTTGTAGACGCCGGTATTCCAACACACCTGACACAAACCGGCGATGTGCTCGGTTTCGTGGTTTCGCCAGACGGTAGCCGCGTGCTTTGGATACGCCGTAGCCCCAACACCCACTATATCCTTTTCTCGCTCTACGAACTTATCATCAACGCACGTAGTCTGCGCAAACTCGATTTTCCCAATCGCCTTCCACAAGTCAATCCTAATCCGCACAACGCCGTAGATTCCGTGACACAGGCTGTGCTCTCGACCGACCTAACCCATATCGCTTTCACCACCCTTCAACACAAGTCGCCCGATACAGTAACGGTCTGGCTCACTGATATCAAAGGGAGCACAGTTCAGAAGGTTACCACGCTTACCTCACCTCCGACAACCCCGCCCTCCTTCTCACCAGAAGGGCACCTGCTTGCCGTTCTTGGAAGACAGAAGCAAACCCCTGTGCTCGTACTCTTCGACCTGCAAGCCAACCTCGGTCGAACGATAGCGCTGACCCCACCAGGACAGTAGCCGCTATGCTGCTTGCACTCGATGTCGGAAACACCAATATCGTCTTCGGAGTCTATCCGAATCATCAAGACCCCATCATCGGCCCTTGGCGGCTTCATACCGATCGCGATCGCACCGCCGACGAGCACGGTTTGCTTATCAAAGCGCTGCTCGAACACAATGGGCTTCATCTTAGCGATATCGATCATGTGGCGCTATCGAGTGTCGTTCCCACAATGAATGACACTTTGGTGGAGTTGGCACAACGCTATTTCGGCGTGCAGCCTTTCATCGTCACGCCTCATGTCCAACTCGGTATCACCATCCACTACTCGCCACCCTCCGATGTGGGAGCCGACCGCCTCTGCAATGCGGTGGGCGCCTTCGCGCGCTATGGTGGCCCCGCTATCGTGGTAGACTTCGGAACGGCCACCACATTCGATGCCATTGCACCTAATGGCGACTATTTAGGAGGGGCCATCTTGCCCGGCATCGGCATCTCAATGGATGCGCTTTTTCGCCAAGCCTCCCGCCTTTTCCGGGTGGAATTTGTCGCTCCCCCAAAAGCTGTCGGAACCAATACCGTTCATGCCATTCAAAGTGGTCTCGTCTTCGGTTATGCCGGCCAAACCGATGCCATGGTAGAGAGAATACGCAGTGAAATCGGGCAGAATGCCCGCGTCATCGCAACAGGAGGCTTGGCGGAGCTGATCCACGGCGCAAGCCAAACGATTGAGATCGTTGACCAACTTGTTACCCTTGACGGTCTCCGTATTTTATTCGAGCGGAACCACCCAGACGGCCCGAAGTAGGCCCGCCGTTTTTGGAACCCGGTGGGGTAGAATATCTGTTGTTCTAAGTAAAGCGCTTTACTTACCTTATCACGCCCGTCTCAAATCCATTCAGATAAACCTTGGAGGTAACCATGTCCTCGCGAAAACGTCCCGCGGCACGAAACGCCCAGATTTCACGGCGAACATTGCTTGCAGGCGCTGTCGGTGGGTTCCTCGCGCCGCTCGCGCTTCAGATTCGTTCTCGCTCCCAAGGCCCGGCTTTACAGGTCAATGTAGTGCTTCAGCGTCACCCCATCAACCCACACATCTACGGCATCAACGGATATGGTATTGATCCTAGCCTGGCTAAAGAGATCAGGTTGCCGGCCACGCGATGGGGTGGCGATAGCACCACCCGCTATAATTGGAAAGTAGACGCCTCCAACGCCGGAGCAGACTGGTTCTTTATGGCAGGGGATGGTAAAGACAACCCTGTGCCGGGTCAATCCTCCGATGAATACGTACAACACGCACTCTCAGTAGGAGCCAGCCCCATCATCACCATCCCTATCATCCAGTATATCAATAAGGTCTCACAGTGGGACTGCTCCTTCCCTGTCTCCATCTTTGGCCCGCAACAAGCGGTCAACCCCTACGTGCATCCCATCGTCAACGGCAAACAGACCGATGCCGGTAATGGCGTTCGCCCCGATGGAAGCCTGATTACCTTAACTACCGACCAAATCCTGCGCATTCACATCGTCAATACTCCCGACTTCCAAAAAACGTGGATACGGCACCTAGTCCAAAAGTTTGGTACGGCAGCTCATGGCGGAGTACCAATCTATCAGATGGACAACGAGCCGTTCGGTTGGTCGAACACCCACCGCGACGTCCATCCCAACCAGCCTACCTATACCGAGATCGTGGAAAGGACGATCCCCTTCGCGAAAGCCGTGAAAGAGGTAGACCCAACGGCCAAAGTTCTCGGCCCTGGCGATTTCGGTTTTGCAGCCTATCGCGGATCGCCGGAGAAAAACCCAGGCAACCTTTGGAACGTCCAGTACTATCTGCAGGCGCTACATCAGGCCTCGGAACAAGCCGGTATACGTCTGCTAGACTACCTCGACGAACACTACTATCCCACCAAAGATGATGGACTTCCCGATAACGACAACGACCCCGCAGTACAAGCCTGGCGTCTGCGGGCCACGCGCTCGCTTTGGGACCCCACCTACGTCGAAAAAGACTGGATAGGGAAGTACTTCGGCCCTATTGCGCTTATTCCCTCCATGAAAAAGTGGGTAAGCCAGTTCTTCCCCGGATGCAAAATATCCATCACCGAATATAATTTCGGCGCCCTCAACACCCTCAACGGAGCGCTGGCGCAGGCGGATGTGCTCGGCATCTTCGGACGTGAAGGGCTAGAGCTTGCCACCCTATGGGGTTCCCCCAAGGCAACCGATCCCGGCGCCTATGCCTTTCGTATCTACCGCAACTACGACGGGAAGGGAAACGCCTATGGAGACATCTGGGTACAGTCGGTTAGTGCGAACCAAGAGGAGCTTGCAATCTACGGAGCCCAGCGCTTGAAGGATCACGCCTTAACGCTGGTGATCATCAACAAAACCGCTAGCGACCTCACCAGCCAGCTTCATCTCACCGGTTTTCACCCGAAGAGCACGGCGGAGGTCTATCGCTACAGCGGCGCCAACCTACAGGCCATTGAGCGTCAACCCAATCTAACCGTCTCCAACACGGGCTTCCAGGCCACCTATCCGGCCAACTCCATAACGCTTATCGTGCTTCATCCTAAAGAGTAGGGGCGGGTTTGAAACCCGCCCCTACTTTGCCTGGATTCCTATTGTTTTCAAGAACTTAGGTATGTCGGTGGCTGGCAGGGGCACAGGGCGTATCGTAGTGCGCGGTGTAAACGGTAAGGAGGACGGCGTAACGAGCAGAGCGTCAATAGAGAAAGTGTAGAGTTTCGTCTCCGGCGCCGGGTCGGCAACCTTGACCGAGAGCGCGTGCGATCCCTGCGATAGGGACACGCGACCTAAATACATCCAACCGAAATACCCACTAAGATAACGCGGCCCCGCCGGCGTCGTTGCGGCCGGAGGTTGAGGAGGTTGATGATCGATGTACCAAGTAAATGGAGACGTTTGCGGCCCCGGAATCGTGCCGGCGAGCCAAATATCGTAATCGCCGGTTGCATTAACATCAAAAGTATATCGTGCTGCGTACTCATGGATGATCTGCAAAGGCTCCTCGGGAGTTGAAAGTCGCAGATAGGCTCCGCCAGAGGCACCTGCATTCTGCGCAATCTCGGTGAAATTATCTAGAGCAGGGTTCTCGCCCTCGATCCAAACAAAAGGACTAATCGCCGCCGCTAGCCCCTCCACGGCAGGGCGCACCGCCGTATAGGCACCTAGATAGTCTTTGCGCCGAAGAAGCATCGCTGCCTGATCACGCTGTAACTCTCCAAGTGCCCGATCGGCCTTGCTGGCGTGGGGCACCAGCATCGTCACCAAGGTTACGGCATCGGTGGCCGCCTCTGTTGGGATTGGGCTTTCCCCCACACCGGTAAACACGAGCGGCATATTCCCAAAGCGAACTTCGATGAGGTCTTTCCCCACAATTTTAACGGGAACGGAGGCACCATCCGGCGTAAAGGCGCGTGCTATGCGCGGGTCTGGAACTTGGAGGCGAACCATACGAGGTCCCAAAAGCGAAACCAAAACGGTCTCCGATCCGCTAGGAAGATGGATGGTGTAGCCGCTAAACGAAGGCCACCAGTCATCGAGTGTCCCCTGAACCGGGGCCGGTATCCAAAATACCGATTCGTCTCCAGGCACCTGTCCGGTAAACGCAGGGCCAGGCGATTGAAAGGGATAGTATAGCACCCGTGGGGTCTGCAGAGCGGCAATAGGCGAATCGGTTAGCGTATGTGCTGCCCGCTTAAGCCAGTCGAGATGAGCCGGTGTGACGCCGGTAACGAAAAAGCCTTTAAAACCGAGGTTTTGTAGGTTTGCCAGCTGTCCCAACAGATCGGTGTAGGATGCATAGCTACCGGAGGCCTGCATAGCAGGCACTCCGATGAGCCATCGCGGAGGACGACTTAGCGAAGCCAAACTGTAGAGTGGTGCCATCAAGCGATTGAGGGAAGGTGGCTCTTCAGGTGAAAAAGCTGCAGCCAATCCATCGGGCGGCGAAGAGTCGTTCAACGAAACGTAAGAAAGGCTTTGCAATCCACCACTATATACAACCGGCACGTTGGCCACATAGCGCTGCAACTCATCGGCGATGGTTTTTAACGCATACCGCAGAGTTTGAGCACGCCAGTCGGAGAAATCGTCCCACCATGTGGAGAGAGTAGGCTGTGTTACACGATAGGTGTCACCCGTTGTAGGATCGTAGAAGTAGGGAAAACCACGGCCTAAAGACCATAACGGGATCAGACGTGCCATCTCTTGGAGAGAGGAAAAGCTTTTCGAGAGCTGCCATTTTGCCGTTAAAGCATCGGGCGTGCCGTATTTTCGCGAGAGGTAGCTTTCCCATGATATCCGAAACATTTCGGAGTTAGGCACCATAAAAAGGGCTTCATCGCTCAAACCCAGAGTTGGCCCTAGGGGGTCAAGAAAAAAACGCAGGCCTGCCCCAAAATGGATTTGTCGTAGCAGGCCTAGAAGGTGGTCACGATAGCTATCGAACTCCCCCCACACGTCCGGCAGGCCCACTCCGTCTGCATCTCGGGTGAGCGTTAGCAAAGGCAACAGCAAGGCGACAGGATGCGCCGTTCCATGAAAATCATCCAGCGATATGCTTGCCACTCCACCATTGATCGAGGCCATTCCTTCCCCGATAAGCCTGCTATCGGCTGCAGCATCTACTACAAAATAGGCTGCCGATTGCGCATGGCTCACCTGCCACAAAGCCATATTGCGGTTTGGATCATCAAATCGGTACACGGCCGGGCGCACTTCAAAACCGGTGAGTGGCCGCTCAATCCCCGTCCCAAACTCAATGCCATAATGGAAACCTCTCGCCTCCATGGCATCTATGAGCCGCTGTAACGCCGATGGAGGCACCTCTACAAGAGAGCTTGGTGGGGTTATCAACACATCGCTAATGCCCTGTGCTTTGAGCGCATCGAGATAGGTCTCATCCGAATGCCAGGCAGAGGACGTGTCCTCCTTGAAAGAGGCGGGAGCGAAGGCAATGCCCACGGGCATGTAAGGCACATTGTTCCAATTGAGTGCGTTACTTGCCGTTACTTGCCATGTAAACGCCGTCGAGGAGGCTGCAGGCCGATAGGTTCCTGTACGAAAACGGTCCGAGCTTACCGCCTGGGCGCGGCCATATAGACCGGAGAGTTGCAGGCAAAGAAACCCAAGTGCGCATAGAAGATGGCGTTTGTGCATAACTATCCCGATACCACACAGAAGCCTTTCCTTAAGTAGGTAGCGGATACTCTTCTACCGGCGAAAAGTGCACTACTGTAACCGTGTCTTCAACGGAGATATCGCTTGAATAGATACGCCTGAGAAGAGCCACAACATCATCCACAGAGCGAAACTCCGGGTTCTCCTTTTGAATCTCTCTTGGCGAGAGAGCATCTATCGTCTTGACCTCAACCCTATCCAATATGGCAGTGAAGAGCTTCTGACGCTTTCCGAAACGCGGCCCTATCGTCACCCAAACGATCATCCCAGCTTTATACTTATCGGTCTTATCTCCAAGACGGATCGTCACGGTTTTACGACCGGTACGTAAAGCCTCCTCATAGTACTCCGAATAGAAGTTGAGCGCATACATAGCGTATGAGATATCCTCTTTGTCCTCTTCAACGGTTTATAGAGACCCTACTGCCTTCTCGCGAAAGCGTCGGCCTCTAGCAAAGTCGGCGTGTGAGCCTAAAGTTTAGCACAAAACTTAAGAGCCGTCAATTTCACGCCCATCCTCTGCTGCGTTGTTGTCGGCGCGCTCCATTCGTTCGGGTGCGGAAACACCCAATAGGCCCAACAGGTTATTCAGCACTATCCGAGCGCAATTCACCAGCGCCAGTCGCGCCTGCACAAGAGAACGCTCCGGCTCTTCCTGGGAATTAGGCAAGACCCGACAGTTCTCATAAAACAGGTTCAACAGGCTTGCCAAATCTATTGCGTAGCGCGTTAAGCGATGGGGGGCAAAACGCTCGGAGGCCGTTGCCACCTCCTCAGGATAGTCGGCCAGCTTTCGTAAAACGTCTAGCTCTCGCGGATGGGTCAGCAGATTCCGGTCTACCTGCGCTGCCGGCAATATGGCTATGCCCATCTCTTCTGCTCTCCGGAGAATACTGCACAGCCGTGCATGCGCATACTGAACATAATACACGGGGTTTTCGTTCGATTGACGCTTGGCCAGCTCCACATCCACGGTGGCGGGAGTCTCGTAGGAGTTCAGAAGGAAATAGAAGCGTGCCGCGTCGCGCCCGATCTCATCTACCAGGTCTTCCTTCAGTTCGATGATGGCACCTTTTCGCTTGCCTCCAATAATGGCCTCTCCATCGCGCATAAGCGAAACCATTTGAGTAAGAATAATATATAGCCGGTCTACAGGATAACCAAGGGCCGCTATAGAAGCCCGCAAACGCGCGACATAGCCGTGATGATCGGCCCCAAAAATGTCTACGAGATGGGTAAAGCCACGCTCAAACTTGTCTCTATGATAGGCTGCATCCGCTGCGATATAGGTGGCCTTTTCATTTGAACGCACCAACACCCTGTCTTCATCATCGCCGAAGGCAGATGTCCTCAGCCAAAGTGCCCCATCCTTGCGATAGGTATATCCACGCTCGGTAAAGAGGCGGATGACCTCATCCACCGCTCCCGATTCGTACAGACTACTCTCGAAGAACCAACGATCGAAGAAAACCCCAAACGCCTCTAACGCCTGTCTTTGTAACTCCAGGATAATACGCAACGTGGCTTCCCGAAAATACCGATCTCTCTCTTCTGCCTCGCTACTCGCGGTCTCTTCGTCTCCAAGCAGCTCCTTAGCTACCGTGGTCTCATACCGGTTTCCGATCTCCTCTACAATACGTCGGGCAATGTCGCGCACATACTCACCCAAGTAGCCATTACTAGGGAAGGGAATGATCGGCTTACTCGCATCCCCAGATTGAGGCTCACTCTCCACATCTCCTTCCGGCATAGCGATGGGATAGCCAAGCTCTTGCAAGTAGCGAACCTTCACCGTCCGCGCAAAAAGCTCCAACTGAAGCGAGTTGAGCGCATCGTTTACATAGAACTCGCGATGCACCTCGGCCCCCTCTGCCGCAAATAAGTTGGCCAGCACATCGCCTAGCGCCGCCGCACGGCCGTTTACAACGCTGATCGGGCCGGTTGGGTTCGCGCTAACAAACTCCAAAAGAATCTTCTGACCCACTCGCGCCTGAGAGCGCCCGTAGTCTTTTCCCAACTCTTCAATGCGCACCAAGGTGCCATAGAGCCAGTCCGGGTTCAAAAACAGGTTAAGAAAGCCCGGTCCTGCCACCTCCACACGATCAATAAGCTTGTCGGGGTCCTCAATATGCCGCCGAATGATCTCGGCAATCGCCCGACTATCTGCCAGGTTGGTGGATTTACGCAGAGTCAACGCCAGATTGCTCGAATAGTCCCCGAACTGCTTTGATGGGGGCATTTCGAGTTTTACCGTAAAATCGTCCGTTGTTAGGTTTAACTCACCGGCCTCACGCGCTGCCAAAACGGCCTGCTTGAGGATATTTGCCAGCCTTTCCGTAATCACCGAATAGCCACTCCTCGAAAAAGATAAAAAACGAACGAACTCCTAGCGCAGAAACGCGCTTAGGAAGGGAACGTAAGAGATAATAAGGGCAACGATTCCCATTCCGATAAGGGCTTGCAGCAGCCCCATACACCATATTTTTCGGAGAATATGCGGCCGCATTGGATAGCTCTGCAAGTAACGTTCGATCAGTTCTTGCCCGGCTTGAATGCCCTTCTCCAACTGATGCACGCTCGCCGGACGCGTGGTGAACCAGGCCTGCAAAAAAGCCCCTACACGACGCCATGTGAAGAGCGTCACCACCCCCGCAAGCACGATGGCGGCATCCTGAAGCCAAGGGAAGCAACTGGCAAGCTCCGCCACAAAGGCAAATATCCCCATCGCCGCCACCAGATTCGTGCCACAGCGCGGATGCACTCGAGGCATCCTCCGAACGACCGCCACAACAAGAGGCTCCTGACGTTCTATGGCGTGAACCGTTTGGTGCTCTGCTGCATGATAGCCTGCCAACACCGAAAATCGCATCAAAAGGAGATAAGGAAAAATCACCACGCTACGCACACACACCGCACAAGCCGACCACCACGGATGCGCCTCCTGAAGTGCGGCATTCATATTGAAAACCCAACGCGGGATGAACGGGATTACAAGGGCTAGTCGCTCTAATCCCCAACTCGAAAGCCACAGGCTTCCCAAAATGAGCAGACCCATAAAAGCCCCAGTTGCCACAAGAGCCAGATTGGATGCTCCTGCCTGGATTCGACCATCGGTAAGGTAGACCCCAAACAGCGTGGCCATCCCCCCAATAGGCGGAAGTTGCGGACGCAACATCGGCTCGGGAAAGAACAGGTCGAGGGGATGAATATAGCCAAGACAGTAGCCCGTCTGGTCTACTACCGGTAGTGCCGGTAGGGCTTGGTCTAAACGGCTATGCCAGCGCTTGCGTAACGTATCTAGAGGGGTCTCCGGTGCTACAGTCTCCTCGGCCGGCTCGATAAAGTCGCCCACAGAGGCCCACTTTACCTCATCGTCTAGTCCTCTCTCTTTGACATAACGCAACAGGGTCTCGCGCCTAACCAGGCCCATTAGATGGCCGTCAAGCGTTACCGGCAAGGCTTCTACCCCGTAGGTTCGCATGAGATGCAAAGTCCGCTCCACACTATCCTCTGGAGCCGGTAGTGGCCCTTGACGCAACAGCCCCCTCAGCGTTAGCGGCCAGCGTTCTTTGGTTGCTAACGACGCATTATGATCCAAAAACCCAATATCACGATCTGACATGGAGATCTATCATCTAAAAAGCGATTAGCGCCGATAAAGGCGGCGCTTTTGAAATTATACCTCATGCGGCCTTCATTGAAGAAGAAAACTTGCCTTTGCAATTCGTATCGGAGTATATATTTCTGGCAAATCTCTGTAATTTGCCGATCGAATCTATCCTCACGACCAGACTTCAGAAAGGGTTGCGACTTGACACCTGAAGACCTCGCACAAAAGGCTCGGCAGATCGCCAATGCCGTGGAAACGGCCATAATCGGCAAAAGCGAAGTGGTCGAGTTGGCGCTTGCAGTGCTGCTGGCCGAAGGCCATCTGCTCATCGAAGATATCCCCGGTGTGGGCAAAACCACGCTCGCCAAAGCGTTAGCGCGCGCTTTGGGCATCTCCTTTAAACGCATTCAGTTCACCCCCGATCTCCTCCCTGCCGACATCACTGGTTCCTCCGTCTATAACCAAAAACAGGGAGAGTTCGAGGTGCGCCCCGGCCCGCTCTTCGCCAATATCGTGCTCGCCGATGAGATCAATCGGACAACCCCTAAAACTCAGGCCGCACTCCTCGAATCGATGGAGGAACGCCAAGTTACCATTGATGGCAACTCTATTCCCCTCCCCTCTCCATTCTTTGTCATCGCCACCCAGAATAATATCGAAATGGCCGGCACCTATCCCCTCCCCGAAGCCCAACTCGATCGCTTTATGGCGCGCCTGGCTATGGGTTACCCCGATCGCGCTGCAGAACGTCGTATTCTATCTCAGCAACAACATGCCCGTCCTTTAGAGCAGATCGAACCTGTCACCAATGCAGAAGAGATCGTCGCTATCCAAAAACAGGTGCGTCAGGTTCATGTGGATGCGAGCCTTCAAGAATATGTGCTCGATATTGTAAACTATACACGAAATCAGCCACAAGTGGTGTTGGGAGCTAGTACGCGTGGTGCCCTGTCCCTGATGCACGCCGGGCAGGCATTAGCGGCCATAAGAGGCCGCACCTATGTGAAACCGGATGACATCAAGGCACTTGCTGTGGCCGTGCTCGCTCATCGTATTATCGTAAGACCGGAATTCCGACTTCGGGGTACAACGCCTCAAAGTTGCGTAGAAGAGGCCCTACAACGTATTCGCGTGCCGGTTGACTAGAGAGCGCCTTGTTGAGGAAGGATAGTACAGCGCATGCAGCATAGCAAATGGATTGTGCTCGGTTTCGGAGCGCTCTGCCTGATTACTGTGGCCACGGTGATCCCGCCGGCCCAGCATCTCTACTATATGGCTGCCATCCTTATCACCCTGCCCGCTATCTCCTACTTTGCAGGTTGGGCTATGCTGCGCGGGCTTACATTTCAAAGAGAACTGCCTTCTGCTGCCATGGAAGAGGAGGAGATCGATATTGTCTATGTGGTTTCGAACGACACCCGTTTCATGCGCTTTTTTCTCAGCACCTATGAGGAGTTTCCGCCCTGGCTTGCACCCGTTGAGGAGGAGCCGCTCTTTAATGTGCCCGCAAAGGGCACCGTTCGTGTTGCTCGTCGGGTACGCTGCCTACGCCGTGGCGTCTATAACGCAAACAGCTTTCATATCTCCGCGATGGATCCGCTCGGCGTATTCGCATTTACGCAGTCGGTGGCAACAGAGGGCGAACTCGTCGTCTATCCTTCCCCATATCAACTTCCTCAAACGGTTATAGGCGGCGGCGAACAGTTTGGGCTACAACAGATCGTGGCCTCTTTTCGTCAGGGCACAAGCGTAGACCTTTCCGGCGTCAGGCCCTATGTGCCGGGAGACCCCCTTCGCCGAATTCATTGGCGCCAGACCGCCCGAACGGGTCAGCTTAATGTGGTGGAGTTCGAGGAGATGCAATCCTCGCGTTTGGTCTTGCTCCTCGATGCTCATCGTGGCTGTGATAAAGGCACCGAACCTCTGACCCCACTGGAGTATATGATCAAAGTCGCTGCGGCGCTGCTTACGGAAGCCCTCGAAGCCGGAGCCTGGAGCCGGCTGTGTATTACCGATGGACGCGTGCCGGCCGGCTTCCTCGATACCGGAGGAAATCGAGGCCAGACCCACCGCCATCTCTTGCTCGGTGAGCTGGCTCGGGTAGAGGCTAGCGGTGAACTCTTGCCAAGCGATGTTATCTCCACCATCTATCCCTCGCTTACGCCGGGCCTTGTTCTCGTGCTTATTACCACAACGGAAGACCCTGCCCTCCCACAAGTGCTTTCCGACATCGTCACAACACTCGGCATTCGCGCCTTTGTTATCGGCTTTGATGTCTCCTCCTTTCCCGGTCATCCCCCAACAACCGGCAACTTCCATAACTTCCTCTCCTCTCTCGCCGCGGCCAAAGCGCAAACCCTCCTGCTTAGCTATCAAGCAGAAGCAGGGCTTGTTATAAAGGAGCACCTCTATGAACCCAGAAGCCACGCCTCGCGCCGTTGAGGCAACTTCGTCGGAAACCGTTCAAGAACGCCCAAGTATCCTACTCTATCTTGCAGGACTAGCCGTCACGCTTAGCGGCCTGTTTGCGGTGAACTACACCTACAATGGCCCCGGAGCACAGCTTATCTATCTTCTCGCTATATTTGGCTACACCTCTAGCTACTTCCTTCGACGTCGCGGCGTCAAAACGCTTTCCGTTGGGCTGCTCCTCCTTATGATAGGCCTCGCTTTTGTTACCTTTGTGAATCCTTCCACCCTCCCCTTTTTTAATCAAGACCAGAACGATGATCGTATTCTCGGACTGCTGCAGCTTTTTGTCTGGGCATCCATTCTCCACAGTTATACTCTCCTCAACGACTCGACCGTCCTCTTTGCCTGCGTGCCTTGCATGACCATGCTTGCTCTGGTGAGCGCTCGAAATCCCGACCCGGTCATCCACCAAGACTTTCTTGTCTTCGTGGCGGCTTCCATTTTCCTCCTGATCCACGAAAACTACCTGCGAACCACCCATACGCGCATCTTCACGGCTCCAAAACAGCGTCGTTCGCTCTATTCCGGGCAGATCGCTCTCGCGCTGGCTTGCCTATTTAGTACCCTGGTGCTCTCGAATATCGTTGCTACACCCTTGCGCGCGATGGGGCAAGCCCTCTTCGGAGCTATTTTCCAACAATCTCCCTACTATCAACGCTACATACCGCTTTCGAACTCAATGAGCACCCAAGTGCAGGTTAGTGAGAGAAACCATGTCCGTGTTGCCAGCGGGCCCGTTGCAAGCAGCGATCAGCCGCTTTTTGAGGTAACCTCCCCACGTCCACTCTACTGGCGCGGAGAGGTTTTAACCTTCTACGATGGTATCGGTTTTGAAGCTGCATCTGGCTCATCGTCCACCGAACAGCTATTTCCTGAAGAACAGTCCGACACGCAACGCATTCAGCAATATGAGGACATTACAGGCCCTATGGGGCCTAGGGATACATCGCCCCATCATTTCGTCCTGCCGCAAAGCCCGATGGAATTAGACGACACACAAATGCAACATAGCATGGAGATCAAGCAGCAAGTGCGTGTTGTGGGTGGGACGATTTTCCAAATCTATGGGGCCGGCAATATTCGCTCACTGGACTTACCCTATAACACGCTGGCCTACGATCAACTCTCAGAAAAACTGAGCGCGCCCGATCCGCTGCACATTCAGACTACCTATACCGTCGTCTCACGCGTGCCCACCGAGGATCCGTCCATACTGCGTAAGGCATCCTCTTCAATCAACGATATTCCTTCCATTATCCGAGATACTTGCCTTCAAACCGCGGTGAATGGGCATACCGACCCGGCCTTACGTCAACTTGCTCACCAGATCACCCAAGGGCTTCACAATAACTACGACAAAGCTTCTGCCATTCGAGCCTATATCGCCAATCATTGCAAATACAATCTGCATGCTCCGCCGGCACCTGCCGATCAAGATGTGGTGGACTACTTCCTCTTTAAGTCGCGCCAGGGCTATTGCGATAGTTTTGGCGCTGCCATGGTCATGTTATGCCGTTATGCAGGTATCCCGGCGCGTTTGGCTTCTGGCTTCATCACCGGCGAAGTGCGCGGCGATAATACCTACCTTGTACGAGAGAAAGATAAGCATATTTGGGCGGAAGTTTTCTTCCCTCAAATCGGTTGGGTTCCCTTCGATGCCACGGAGGGCGCTCAAGAGGTTACGACCTCCCCTGGACTAATGGGCCACATCAAGGATTTTCTTTCGTGGTGCTTCGCGCATGGCACTCTGCCCGCCTTAATCTCTTGCACCGTGATCGCTCTCTTGCTCTTTGTGCTGTGGAACGAACTAGGACGACGCCTCCACCGGCACCGTCGGGCCGCACTGCTCGCACCCGAACGCTTTGCGACAAACCGCAACGTCATCGCTCACTATCTGGAGCTTTGCAATTTCCTCGCCCGTAAAGGCCTCCCGCGCGGCTCTGCTATGACCCCCGACGAGTATCTTCACGCGCTTACACGAACCCTCGGAGATGGGGACTGGCAACCCCTTATGCTGGCCATCACCCAACTCTATATTGAGGCGCGCTACAGCCCTCGTGAACTGTCAACGGAAGAGGTGAATCGGATGAAACAGCACGTCTTTCAACTACGCACCCTACTGCGCCACTATACAGCCTCTGCATCTAGGGTAACGGCACCAGCCACCGCCTGAGCAGATGAATAGAGAGATTGTTTACAACCCCAACAGTCCACAACAGCTTTGGCAAAAGCAGGTGCTCCCGATCTATCTTTTCTGGGGGTCGGCTGACAAGCTTAAAGAGGAGGCCATCGCCGCACTAAAACACCATCTCATCGAACCGTCTTTTGCCGAGTTTGATTATGAGGCCCTAGACGCCTCCGCCAGCCCCCTCGATGCCATCCTCGCCGCTGCATGTCAGGCCCCGTTCGGCTCTAGGCGACGGCTTGTTGTCGTGCATGGAGCGGAGATTTGGCGCGAAAAGGCGCATTCCAATGATGCCGATAGGCTGGCCGAAGCTATCTCCCATCTTCCAGACTCTTGCTGTCTGGCCATCATCGTCGCTGCACAGAGCGATGAGGACAAACGCAAGATAGTCCTTACCCCCCGCCTTGATAAGGCTATAGGAGAAAAAGGAGCTTTGGTTTCATGCCGAGCGCCTTCGGCTGATGCCGTAAAAAAGTGGCTCCTACAAAAGGCACAGCAGGAAAACAAATCCTTCGAGCCGGAAGCGCTCGATTTCCTCCTAACCACCACCGGCCACGAACTGTATGCGCTTGAACAGGAGTTGGCTAAGCTGTTCGCCTATAGCGGCACACGCCCTGTGATCACCCGAGCCGATGTACAAACGCTTGCCACCGATACCCCAGAAGATGTTATCTTCGCCGCGGTTGATGCCGTCGTCAAACGTCAAACGGAACTAGCGCTCCAACTCCTCGCCGAACTTCATCGCTTCGAGCCGAAACCGCAGGCCGTAGCCGCAAAGTTTCTTGCGCTGCTTGCCCGCCAGTTCCGCCTGTTATGGCAGGCCAAGCTGTTGATTGAGCTACGCATTACCCCCAACCAGGTTTCGCATCTGCCGGACGCTGTCGCAGCAGAACTGCCTAAAGAGGCTTCCATAACCGGTGTGTCCTGGAAAGCTCGAGAGCTATTCGAATTGGCAAAACAGTGGTCGTGGCACCACTTAGCTGCCGCCATGGATCAACTCTTAGAGTGCGACACAGCGAATAAAGGTGCGGCAGTCCTCGATATCGGGCTTTTCGGAGCCGACCCGGCCCGTAACCTCCAGATTCTCGTTCTGTCCCTCGCATCTTCAACCACATCAACAACAAACCCCACTACCTCTAAACGATAGTGGGGCTATTACCGGAAGCGATGCGCAGTCCTATCAAGATGCGCTTTGACTGGCCTGCTGTAACTGTTTATGATAGTACTTCATGAGCCGAGACTTACGCCGCGCAGCCTGGTTTTTATGGATGATGCCGCGCTCGGCGGTTTTATCAATCACCTTATAGGCAAGCTGCAGGGCCTTCGTAATCTCCTCTTCTGCAGCGCCGCTGTCTATGGCAAGACGCGCCTTCTTGATAAAAGTTTTCATGGCCGACTTGGCCGCCACGTTCCTCAAATGGTTTTTGCGTGACTTGATAACATCCTTTTTAACCGATTTAATGTTGGGCAAAGAAGCTCCCCCCTTACCGCTTAGAGCGTATTGTATCTAGGTTCGTTTTTGAAGTATACCGCATCAAACCTCTCTTCTGCAAGTTAAGCCATTACGAAAGCCTACCGGATAGTTCATCCGGTCGCTTGCCCCCTTCGCACAACACCAATCCTAACCCCTGCTGCGCTAACAGGGCCGCCGCAGGGACGCCGGCATCGTTGAACAACAGGGCACAGACAACGCCTCCATAAAATCCCAGCCACATCGCGCGTTCCACAACTCCTCGCTGCGCCCGCTGTAAACGATGGAGATACCCCGTGGCCATAAGACTGCCCAGCAAAACGACCGTCCACGGACTATGGAATAAAAGAAACACTTCCATCCTCAGTTTTCGCAAAACGACTACACCAAAGCTTCCACCGCCCTCACCTTTTAATGCTCGTGCTAGATGCGATTCATTAGCACCATGAAAATGAAGGTCTATTAACGCCAACCCTCCGAACAGAAGAAGTGCTAGCACACCAAGCAAAGCCATCTCTTTCCAGCCAACCCGCTCTTTTATCGAGGCGCATAGGGCAAGACCGAATGCTCCAATCCCTGTTGGTATCGCCCCGACCTTTGCACCCCATTGTGGCCATGCCACAACAAATAAGATAATAACATAGACTACCACTGCTTTCAGCCATTTTCCCTTTTCCCTTATCAGCCATGGTAGCATCACCAACGCGGCTCCGAACAAGGCACCCATGTACTCGTTGCCAATCCCAAAAAATCGTGCCCCCTCCATAATCGAGTAGCTCATCCAAGCCTGTCGCAGAAGATGAGAGCCGGTCAGCAGATCGCCAACCACGCATACTACGAAAACGCCGGCCATTGCCCTAAATACCAACACGACGTCTCGTTGGGTACGCGACATCCATTCCGCTAGAGCAGCAAGGCCTATCAAGCAAATCCCTAAGGCGATTCCTGCGGTGATCTCATTGAAAGCAAACAACGTCGGGAGCACAAGCAAGAGAAAAGGCAAAAGTCCTATTATCAATCCAAAAACCGATGGCGAGAGCATTCGCCGCTTCCAACATACCACGCCGCCCAAAATACACAACAACTGTAGGGTGGGCAAGCCTCCATAAAGATTCTGCAACTCGGCATGGGTCACAAGCAACCTAAAATAATCGCAAAAACTCTTGGCGGAGAAGCTTCGCCCTGCTTTAAACTCCCAAGCACGACCCACAGCACTGTGAGGTATGCGAGGCAAGTCAAGCTGTCGTGCTATCGTAGGCAAGAGATCGGTATTCAATCCAAGCCCATCCCACCGTGTAGAAGGGGGAAAGATCGTTCCATGGGGAACTCTCTCACCTATTAAAAGCACCGGCGCTAAACGCTCACCTGCCGTTGCATTGGAGCTTGGGCCTGGAGCACAGCACCAGAAAATGGCGTCGGGACGGCTTCGCACCCACTCGATCACGCCCTGCATCAACCTACCTAACCGCTCTAATGCTTCCTGACGATATGTGACAGCCATAGAAGGGAGACAAGAAATGGCCTCCTCCGTCGCTCTCTGCAGATCAAAGAAGCTGATAACAACCAAGTGTGTGTTTGGTGGCAGTTGATTGAAGGAGCGGAGTATTCTGTCAACATCCGCCTCTGCCCCTTCCGGTGCCAGGAGATTTGCCTTTGCACAAAAGAGTCGAGGCCCTGCAAAGTCCACGTAGCCCTCCGCATCCATGGTCACAAGCAAAGCCTCATTCGCACGGAAGCTGCTGTCGGCATCCGCAATGGCTGCGGTCGTGCCGCCAGAGCGATGCACAAGCGTACCCAAGAGACCGACACCTACCGGATACCCGATTCGTCTGTTGACCTCATAGCACTGCCTCAGCAAGGCCGCATTCAACGCGCTACCCTCTCTATTAATAGGCGTAGGGGGATATTCTGCCCAAATGCCATTAGGCGGTGCCACTGCTCGGCCGCCCGCACCTAGGCTCAACAACAGCGAAGCAAGGCGATCGGTGCCCTGTGCATTCAGCAGGCTGCGCGGCACGTTGGATGCAGCGCGACACACCATCCAGCCCAGTACTCCCTTCGACGAAAACACCTCCATAGCCGGGCAGAGAGGTAGTGCTATTAAATCGGCACAGGTAAGGTCGGGGACAATAAGCAGAACAATACGCGGCGTCGCCGTGCAACTTTGCGGCAATACAAGCAACAGGCAGAACGCCAACCAGCCCACAATCCGTTTTCTGATAGATAAGCGATAAATGGAATCCGTACTCATGAACGCTTCGGAAATTTCCTTTCGCGAAGTTTCTCGCACATTCATTCTAGCCCTATTATAATGGGGTTCCATACTTCACCGCCATTTTTCCTCTTGCTACGAGCGCTTGCTAAAGCAGGAATCCTGAGGTCTTGAAGTGAATTGGTAGAGGAATACGCTGCAGAGATGAGGAGTAAAGATGCGCCTTGTGTTGGGTGTAGATGGAGGGCAAACGCGTACTTTGGCCGTCATAGCCGATGAAACGGGCAAACTGCTCGGTTTTGGCGTCGGCGGCCCTGCCAACCACATTCACGAGCCGGGTGGCATCGAGCGCGTACAACGCTCCCTCACCGACGCCATTCAGGGCGCTTTTAACAGTGCCGCGCTGCCTCATGGTCGTCTCGCTGCCGCCTGCTTAGGAATGACCGGTGGCTCTGCAGCAATGGAGGCCCTCTGTACCCCACTCGTGCCCGCAGAACAGATAATCTTTGGCCACGATACGCGCATTGCATTTTATTCCGTCACGTTTGGCAGCCCAGGCGTTGTCGTTATTGGAGGCACCGGCTCGGTTGCCTACGGCGTCAACGCACAGGGGGAAGAGGCCCTTGTCGGCGGTTGGGGTTATCTTATGGGCGATGAAGGAAGCGGCTACTGGATCGCCCTGAAGGCGCTTAATGCCTGCTGTCGCGCTGCCGACGGCATCCTCCCGCCCACTCTCCTACAACCGCTTATTCTAAGACACCTTGAGGTGGAGAACTTAAAGCAGCTTCATACACTCCTCTATTCCGGCAAGCTGTCCCGCCCCGACATCGCCGCTCTTTCGGAAGTCGTTGGGATGGCGGCAGCCCAAGGCGATGCCATAGCGCAACAAATCTTGCGCGAGGCCGGTCGGGAGCTTGCTCTACTTGCGGTTACCGCTATCTGCCGATTGGGCATGGAGAAACAAGAGGTCACCGTCGGCACTATCGGCGGTGTCTTTCGCGCAGGTCGCTCCATCCTTCGTCCCTTCCGCACTGCCATTAAGCGCAGAGCCCCTTATGCCTGTATAACCTCTGCTCGTCTACCGGCTGCGGTGGGAGCCGCACTCATCGCGTTGGAGGCAATAGGCGTTCCTCCCTCCGAACCGCTCCTTCATCACCTCAGACAAAGTTTAAAAAAGAGGCACCTCTTGAAGTCTTGAGCCGTTTTGTGCGTAAATAAGAAATAGGCGGCAATAATTAAAAAGACGCGCATATTGATGCGGGCGCGCATGAAGGTGGTATGGAAACACATTGGGCTATTGATTTAGGAACAACCAATACACTCATCGCCAAGTGGGTTGGAACCCACGCGGTCACTATCGCCCTAGAAGACCTGGTGGATTACGAGCCGGCTTGGCAAACGCCTCTCATCCCGTCGGCCATCTTTTTTCAAGATACACAGCGGGCTATTATCGGAAAGCCAGCCCTTGCCTCTCGTGAAATTCTGCACGGTCTCGATCTGCAAGGGTTAGGCCCGCTCGCGCGTTCCTTCAAGAGAACTCTGGCCCGTGCAAGCCAACAGGCCGTCGCGCAGGTAGGTTCCGAGACTATTTCGGCTCGCCAATGCGCCACCACCTTTTTACGCGAACTGCTGGCCGCCACCGCCGAATACGAACGCCAAAAATCGGACCCACACCGCACGCGCCTGCAACGCTTTATTCGCCTCTTACGATGGTGGCGTAAGGAAGGACAGGTAACCGATCTCACAATGACGGTGCCTGTGGAGAGCTATGAGCCGTATCGGGCTGAACTCTACCAGATCGCCCGCAAACTTGGTGTCAGCCGTTTCCGCACCCTCGATGAGCCGGTGGCCGCAGCCCTCGGCTACGGCATTGACCTCAGCGACGAAAAGCATCTGCTTGTTGTGGATTTCGGCGGAGGCACGCTCGACCTTGCCGTCGTTCGAACGCACCCCACCCATCCCTCCGGCCGTGATGCCTCCCAACATCGCGCCACCCTCCTGGCCGGTCGTGGCGCCGAACTCGGCGGCGAAACGGTAGACCAATGGCTGGCCGACTTCGCCTGCCAAAAGCTACGCGCGCATCAAATGGCTCTGCGCCCCGTGCTTCTTGCCCAAGCCGAAGCCGTTAAAAAAGACCTTAGCAACAAGGCCTCCATCGCCGATAGCAGCTTCTTCCTCCTACAAGGTGCCGGGCGTATCGAAATTACGCGCCAAGAGTTTATTGACCTGCTCGAAGAACGCGGCCTCTACCGCACACTCGAGGTGCTAACCGACGCGGTGCTAGACGACTGTCGTCATGAACTTGATGAGGCCGACATTGATGCCGTCCTTCTGGTTGGGGGTTCTACGCTTCTCCCCGGCGTCCGTGACCTTTTCGAGAAGCTTTTCGGGCCTCAGCGTGTTCACTACTGGGAGCCGTTCGAGGCCGTAGTAAAGGGAGCTGCTATTTTTGGGGCCGGATATAGCGTAGACCAGATCATCCATCATGACTACGCCATCCGCGTCTATAACGATGCGGAACAGAAAGCCGAATATGAGCGTCTGATCCGAAGGGGCACAAGCTACCCTACCCCGGTGCCTTTTGAGACACGCTACTACGCCGTAACTGAAGGCCAACAACTGTTCCGCCTACCCGTCTGCGAGGTTGGCTACGCAGGGCGTATGAATCTGCCATGGAAGCGCCGTAGCAACGGCAATGAGTACTGGATACCTACCGAGGCCGAAGAGGCCGAATGTGTTATCACTCTCAACGAGGGCGATACTCTGCGTCTTATACCGCCAGGACAAGGGCCTCAGGCCCGCCTGCGAATCGATTTCTCAATAGATAGCAATCGCTATCTCTGTGCAACGATTCACGATCTGCTGAAACAGCGCGACCTGCGTACGGATGAACGCGTTGTAAAACTGCGCTGATCACCAAAAAAGGAACATAAAGGAGATGGCCGATGCCCACTCAAAGAGAGGCAGGCCTGCGTGCACTGAAACAAGGGGATTTTGAAAGGGCGCGTGTGTTGTTGGAAAGCGCCTGTTGGCAGTACCCCGAAGACTTCAAGGCACACTACCTACTCGGTGCCGTTTATTATAACTGCCGGCGCTACGACCAGGCCGTCTCGGCTCTACAGAGAGCCGTGTTTCTTAAGCCGCATTCGCCCCAAGCCCACTACAACCTCGGCATTGCCCTGGAACGCATAGGCAAATGGGATGATGCGGCCAATGAGGTGCGCAAAGCGCTTGAACTCGACCCACGCTATGAGGTTGCCTCCGGCACCCTACGCAAATGGGCACGCGCCGGTAAAATCTCTCTAACTCCTGAAGAAGAAGCCAAACTGTTGGCCGGCCTGCCACGCAACTGGCTAACTCCACAAAATGCCGACACAACAGCCTCTCCTGCGAATTTATCTTCCGAAGCAGTGCAGAGTTCCCTAGGCTCCGAACCTCAGGACGCAACCACCTCCTCACAAGCAGCCATGCTTCCGCCCTTCATCGAGACCGCATCTTCGATGCAGGATAGTATCAGTCCGCCTCTCGATCAACCGATTACCGCTCAGGATACACCCCCAGATTTGTCATCTGCAAATCCGTCCAATCTTGCCGACGATTCCGCAATGGTCACCGAGACGACCACCCAACCGGAAGAGGCACAGATTCAGCCCTCCTTAGAGGAGATCAAAGGTGATTCTCTGCAGACGGATATCCCCACCCCTCAAGCAACCCTGTTAACGCCACCACCCATCGAATGGTCTCAGCCCGACGAGGTGACGTTGTTGCCCGAACCGCCCGACCCTGTTCTCGTGCAGGAAGCCTTAGAGAGCGAGGATGTTACCACAACCACCCCCCCGCCCATTCTCTCTGAAGTGGTTTCCACTCCTGCAGCGCTCCTAGAAAAACCTGCCAGCAACATGGAACCAGCAGAGCCATCAGCCACAGCGGCATCTGAAGAGGGATCAGCCCCGCCTGAAACAAAAGAGCCTTCCGATGTGAATATCCTCGACCTGCTTGCCCCACCGGAGGTGTTCGAGCTACCCACCCCCGAATCACTCCCAACACACCCTGTACCTCCGCCGATTATTGAGGAACAGGAAGAGGGATCGAATCTCGCCATGGCTTCTGCACCGACAGATTCTGCCCTCAAAGAGGAGAGCAGCCCTACCGCTACCGATTCGGAGCCACCTGTCGTCGCTCACACCGGCCCCACAGTGCTCGAAACAGAGACGACTTCCCCCTCTATCGTATCCCCGCAAGCCGAGTCATCGTCTGTATCATCGGAACCTTCGATCGGCGAGCCGCTTCTCGAACACACCCCCCACGATGCCGTACAAGAGGCGGCTCCCTCCCCCACCCACGAGCCATCTCAATCGGCAGATGCGCCTGAAGAGGCTGTAAGTGCCGAGATTCCACCGCAAGTTCAACCCAAATCGCGCCAAGCAAAAGCACGGGTCTCGGTCGAAGATGACACGGAGGACTATAGCTACTTTGTGCCCGTTCCTTGCCAAGAGGCCACCGAAGCGTTACAAATCGCCATCGCCAGCCTCATCCTCTTTGTAATAGGCGTTATCCTAGGCCCCATCGCCATTCGCAAAGCTATCGAGGCCAAACGCTGGATCGCCGCCAGCCCCTACTTCACAGGCGCCACGCAGGCGAACATCGCCCTCGTACTCGGCGTTCTTAGCACCGTCATTTCCCTGCTCTTCTGCATTCACTACGCCCCTTCCCTATTCTCGACTCATTAGAGAGGATCACATTGTTTCTATGCACATTCTCGTCACGGGCGCAACCGGTTTTCTGGGTAAAGCCCTCTGCGCTCAACTGCTGCAGGATGGACACACCCTATCGGTTGTAACACGCCACCCTGAGGGGGTTCATCATCTTTTTGGAGCGAACACCAAAAGCGTCAGCTGGAACGATAAAGAAGCCCTTCGCACAGCTTTAGAAGAGGCTCAGGCCGTGGTCAACTTAGCCGGTGCTTCTATCGCCGGCAGGCGTTGGAACGCAGCCTACAAGGAGGAGCTGGTGCGCTCTCGTGTGGAGACCACACATACCCTTGTGGAGTGCATGCACGACTGTAAACACCCCCCTTCTACCCTGATCTCCGCCTCGGCCGTTGGTTATTACGGAGACTGTAACGATAAGATGGTCACAGAAGAGCGCCCAGCCGGCTCCGATTTCTTGGCAGAGCTTTGTCTTCAGTGGGAGACCGAGGCCAACCGTGCCCGCCAATGCAAGGCTCGTGTGGCGACGATGCGCCTAGCTACCGTGCTTGGCCCCGGCGGCGCCTTAGCGAAGATGCTTCGGCCTTTCCCCTCTATCCCCTTCAACCCATGGAAACTCGGTTTAGGAGGCCCGTTCGGATCGGGGAAGCAGTGGATGCCATGGATCCATCTTGAAGATGCTGTCGGCCTCTTCCTCTGGGCACTTCAGGAAGATCGCCTCGATGGCCCGTGCAACGCCGTAGCGCCCGAAACGATCAGCAACCTAGAATTTGCCCGCGCCCTCTCAGCCATCTATGGCAAGCGGCCCTTCTTTCCGATCCCTTCTTTTGTGCTGCACATCCTTTTAGGAGAGTTTGCCGATTCGCTGCTCGCCAGCCAGCGGGTTATTCCCACCGTAGCAAAACGCCTTGGCTATACCTACCGGTATCCCGAGCTTATTCCGGCCCTAAAACAGAGCGTAACGGCATTGGAAAGAAAATCAGTTGGTCAGGCCTAACTAATTTGGTAGTAGGTGAATAGGCTACGATGTTACCGTTGATCTCATAATATATTTATTTTGCCGTTTATGTAGCCCTGCTGATTTTAAGCCCCTGTTATATCAAGTTAATGCGGCTCAGGCTAGCACTATGCCTCTTCAAAGCCCCGCATCGATCTGAAAAATGTATTCGAGAAGGAGTTACCGATTTCTAGATCTCACTAGCAGTGTATACTAACTCTGCTTCCAAAGTTGTCGTGGAGGGGGAGGAAGGCATGCAAAGGGTCTATCGTCGGATTCTCATTTTGGTCGCCGTTGCTCTGGTGCACTTAGCATTGTCTGTCCAAGCCGTATTGGCGGCAAACAGTCGTTCCTATCCGATGATGCTTGGGGGCATCGGGTCGGGTGCCGTTTTGCTCGATAACACGGGAACGATTTCCGCTGCCGCACCTATTCCAGGCCGTCTCCGCGGGTTCTCACCCGATGAAAAAGGCTTTCTTGCAGCACGCATTCGCATTGGGGACGAAACGCATGCCTTCACCCTCTCTTCTCAGAGTGTGAAGCAAATCCCTTGCCTGCCTTCCTTAATCAGCACTCCTGGATTTCCTATCTCCGAGTTTGAAGTGCCAAGCACCGACTCGCCGGTAGCGACCCAACTTCGCATCTTCTCCCCCTTCATCCCTCACGATCTGCCCAATTCCACGCTGCCGGCAGTCGCCTTTATTGTCACCTTTCACAATCCGCTGCCCATTGCGGCCGAGGTGAGCGCGCTCATCTCATGCCCATCGCTCTTCGTAGCCCCCGACCAGGCCGAGGTATTACCTGCCTCTAACGGCTTCTTTGGAGCGCATATCACCAGCGCACAGGGTGAAACGGCGGTCTATACCTACCCCCAAAGAGGAGACGCCACCGTAACCTCCCTATGCTGGAACGGATCAGAGCAAACGGTAGGTTGGTGGCGCTCCTTTGTAAATACAGGGAACCTCACGGGAGCGCAGCAGCTTCATGGGGTCGCCAAACCTGCAATTGCCCTTGCCGTACATCTGACCCTAGTACCCCACGATCAGGTACAAATTCCCTTCGTATTAGCCTGGTACGCCCATACGCCCCAATCGTTCTACTACGCTACCCTCCTCCCGAACGCCACGGCTATAGCCCAACGACTGCTTGCAAACTGGCTTGCTCTCTATGCCCTCACCGCGGAGTGGCAGGACAACCTTAAGTTTTCAAACCTTCCAAGTCCTCTCATTCAGAGGCTCGGAGACTGCCTTCAACCGCTGCTTACCGAAGCGACTATAGACCACGACGGTTTTCTAAGCATTCCTTATAGAGATACACGCCTTGAAACGGGCGCACTCAGCCCTATGGAAGATGCGATCACCAAAAGATTATCGCTCTCTCTTCCTCTACTTGATCTCTATCCAGACCTGATAGCCAAAGAAATCGAAAGTCTGGGAACAGCCTTTCGGCAACACAAAGATTATGCCGACGCCGTCCCACTGCTGCTGCTCAGCGACGCTTACGTCCGACAAACCGGTAACCTCTTTCTACTTCAAAACGAGAGGCCCATCCTCCGCGATGCCTCTCAAGTGCTCGATTCTGCCTCTCAACCCTCACACAGCCTGTGGAGATGGGGAGCCCTTTCAGCGGCGGCCTCTCTGGCAAGCCTCCTCAACGATCAAGACCTTGCGCATCATCTGCTTCAATCGTTTGCTCAGGAGACGCAAACGATTGGCAACATTTTCCGCAATCCCAAAACTTCACCCGAGCCCTCCCTTGTGAACCCTTCCTACTGGCTAGTGCCGGCCGCGCTCCTCCATGCTTTCGACGCAAATCTCTCTTTACCTATCCTATCCATTCCGTTCACATACCCTAGCGTAGTTCCCATTAACTACACTCTCTTTCCCGCTTATCTCTACGTCCTTATCATGCAAAACCATCCCGATGCCGGACTACACTATTCTCTTCTCTACCACTCTATCGAGACGAACAATCCTCTAGAATGCATTCTTTGGGGCTTACTCGATGGGTTGTCCGGTTTTCGTATAGACCAAGTTACCGAAAGCGTCTGGCTTCTGCCCGATATCCCCGGTGACTGGCCGCGCTTGGAATGCCCTATCTTCTCTGCTAATCTTTGGGCAACTCTTCATTACACACCTACGGCCCGAGGCGAAAACATACGGCTCTACATCGCACGCCTTTTCGCTCCAGGGCCACTCGCCTATCCCCCTAACTCCGAACTGCTTTCCAAACTCCCTCCACCACATCTCGTCATCAGGTCACTCTTCATACCGGCACCTCCTCCTGGCCTGCATCACCCGCCTACAAGTCTTCCAGAAGTCCATCTCAGCCTAGCCCAACGCCCACTCGGTTTTCAATTAAAGCCCGTTAATCCTTCTGTTCTTTGCCTGCAACTCGACGCTCCCCTACAATTAACTGCCGGCGATACGCTCGATATTGAAGTCCACTAAGTAGGGGCGGGTTTGAAACCCGCCCCTATGATACCGAAGACAAACCTGCTTAACCGCTCGCGCTCAATGGCGGCTTACAGCGGGTTCTATAGGGTCAATTCCCTCTTACTCCCCTCTGGCCTAGGTGCAATGCCGATTAGCCTGCTAGGGCCGGTTGGAGCAGATTTTGAGGCTCGATAACCTCAAATACCCCACGCGCCGCCCAACCATACTGAGAGGTAAGGCGCGGCAGAAGGTACATAGGCACCTTGCGCATAATCGGCGGACGCTTCACCTGCCCATGCTGGCGTTCCCACAGCAGATCGGCGGCCTCCCGACCGATCTGTTCCCAAGGCATGTAGAGCGTGGTGAGGAAATGGGCACCGCCGATGGCGGTGTTATCGAACCCTACTAAGGCCGGCCATCTTACCGTCGGCACATCGCTGTTGCGCAAAACAGAAAGTACACCGAGCGCTATTCGATCATTGGCTGCGACGATCGCAGTGATCTCACCTATCCGGCGTAGTAGAGCCTCCCCAAGTTCGACACCAACGTGAAACATCGCCTCCCCCGTCCACGTCGGCACCTTGGAAGGGTGAAACGCAAGCCCTTGAGGGCTAAGCCCGCTTGCTTCTAACGCTTCACACCACCCCTCCTCACGCAACGTAGACCATTCAAAGCCCGGATGCATATTCGTGGAGGGATGTGCCCCTAAAAAGGCGATTTGGCGATGTCCCAACCGAATAAGATGGTTGGTCGCCATCCGCCCTCCTTCAAACTCATCAAAGGTCACCACATCGCCTAATCCATCGGTCGCATGAGAGGCAAAGGTTACATTTGGTAGAGCCTCGTGGTCGAAATAGGCGAAGATTTCCCTGTTCTCCGGCGAGGAGATATCGCCAAAAACACCCAAAATGGCGGGAAGCTGCCCCTGATGAAAAAGCTCTCTCACCTGCGCCGGGCGCATGGCCAGAGTGGCCGCACCCAGTTGAGCCATGCGCATCTCGAATCCATGTTGAGCGGCCAGAGGAATGCCCTCCTGGACGAGCCACAGATAGAACCCTTCAAGAGGAACAGGCCGCCTTCGCACGAAAGTCCCCACGCGAGAGACCGTGCACAGCAATCCCTCTTCCACCAGAGTTTGCATAGCACGATGGGTAACATTGACCGAAATGTTATATTTTTTTGCCAACTCCTTCATGGGAGGCAGTGTCTCACCGGGTTGTAAACTGCCAGAACGCACCGCCTCACGCAAATCCTGAATGAGCGCGTTCCGACGTCGTTCCACCTCTCTTCGTGTTGCCATAACTTACACTCTCCAAAGGTACTACTTCGCGTACTTTGGGTCTTAACGGTATACGCGAAAATTCACATAGTTTAAAACAGTTAGTTTTTCCTAAAAAGTTCCATCACCCACACAGCCTCTCTCCAAAAGAGGCTCCTTATTAGGAAATACCTGTATCGAAAGACTCTTTTAACGCCAAAAAGTTTCGCCATTTCCCAACGTAGCGAAATGCAGGACATCGGCATGCCCCCGTTGAAGTTATAAGATAAACAGATCAAGGAGGAGGAAGGAGAATATGTCGAGCCGTCAAGGAAAAGCGGTACTACTGAACGCACCCGACACACCCGCCGTTGTCGAGGATGTCCTCGTAGACCCACCCGGCCCCAATGAGGTTCTTGTGAGAATCGTCGCCAGCGGGGTCTGTCATACAGACCTCACGGTGAAAAATCTGAAAGGTATGGGCATGCCCTTCCCCATCGTACTCGGCCATGAGGGCGCCGGTTACGTCGAAGAGGTAGGGGAAGGGGTAACCCATCTCGCGCCAGGCGACCCGGTGGTACTTGCCTACCGCGCTCCCTGTGAACAGTGCCCGGCCTGCCGTCGGGGAGACCCACGCCACTGCTATGTGGCCCTACGTCCTAAACAACGCATTCATCGCAAGCGCGATGGTGCTCTCTGCTCGCAAGTGCTTCGCTGCGGCACCTTCAGCACCTATACAGTGGTTCATGCTAAAGCTGCTATCAAAGTGCCTTCGGATATGCCCCTCGACAAGGCTTGTCTTATTGCATGTGGGGTGGTCACCGGCGTGGGTGCCACCTTCAACACCACACCAGTCTTCGCCGGCTCGCGCGTGGCCGTTATCGGCTGTGGAGGCGTGGGGTTAAGCGTCATTCAGGGTGCGAAGCTAGCCCATGCTCGCCAGATCATCGCCGTAGACATTAACCCGACGAAGCTGGAATGGGCACGAAAGTTCGGCGCCACGCACACCGTCAACGCACGTGAGACTGACCCCGTTGCCGCCGTGCGCTCCCTCACCGAAGATGGCTACGACGGAGGGGTAGAGTTTGCCTTCGAGGCCACCGGCATCCCCTCCTGCATCGAACAGGCCGTGCGCATGCTTGCCTATGGAGGCACCGCAACAACAATTGGCCTTCCAGCAGCCACCGATAGCGTTACGCTCAATTTGGGCGATATGGCAACCGGTGTCTATTGGAACAAAGCTGCCCTGCGGGTTTGCCATGCCGGCGACACGCTTCCTTCACACGATTTTCCTCTCCTAGCCCAACTCTACCTACAAAAACAGCTTAATCTCGATGACATGGTCACCCGAATTATCGGGCTAGAGGACGTGGAAGACGCCTTCCATGAGATGGAAACAGGCAATGTAATCCGCTCGGTCATTAAACTTCCTGCCTAAAGGAGGCAACTTCACCGGGTGAAGATACAACGAGCAACACAACTCTACAATGAATGGATGGCCCTCTATACTGTGCCGGTGGAATCGGACCTGCAACTTAAATACAAGGCCATGGCCTCCGGCGCGTTCCCTTTTTTACGCGCCACCTTCTATCGCTGGATGCAACGTTGGCCGAAGGTTTGCTCCGAGTTTGCTAAAGCGCCCGTTGTGCTTGCCGTTGGCGACCTCCATGTGGAAAACTTCGGCACCTGGCGTGACGCCGAGGGACGGCTTGTTTGGGGAATCAACGATTTCGACGAGACGGCGCACTTTCCTTACACCATCGACCTCACCCGACTCGCAACAAGCGCTCTATTGGCCATCGAGGAGAACCACCTCCATCTCACCGCCGACACGGCCTGCGCGGCCATCCTGGAAGGCTATCTCGAAAGCCTTGAAAAAGGCGGGCGCCCTTATGTCCTTGCAGAAGCGCACGGTTGGCTACGCCGTTTAAGCACCGGCGAGCTGCGTAACCCGGAGAAGTTCTTCCAAAAAATAGACGCCCTACCTGATCCGGAAGGGCCTATTCCCGAAAGCGCCCTGGTGGCCCTGGAACATCTTTTACCGGCAAATGGGCTAGCTTACAAGCTGAAACGGCGCATCGCAGGACTTGGTAGCCTCGGACGCCCGCGCTATGCGGCTATCGCGGAATGGGAAGGGGGTCTGGTGGTTCGCGAAGCGAAAGCACTCCTTCCCTCCGCGGCCCTCTGGGCAGCAGGGCTGGAGCGCGCTCCAGAAATCTACTACCAGGCTATTCTCGATCGCTCTGTGCGCTGCCGCGATCCCTTCGTCCGCCTCGAAGGGCACTGGATCGTCCGCCGCCTCGCGCCCGATTGCTCACGGATCGAGCTAGCTCAGTTGCCGCAGGAGCGTGATGAACGAAGGCTTCTCCATGCCATGGGCTTTGAGACGGCCAACGTTCACCTTGGCTCCGCAAACTGCTTAGCAGATGTCCTTCCACACGCCAAACAGCTTAAAGCCGCTCAACTCCGCTCCGCAGCCCAAGCGATGGCAGAAGCTACCCTCGACGATTGGCAGAAATGGCGCCAGAACCCCTTCCCTGAGAAAAAAACGACGAAGTTACGTTAGAGCATCGTTGCGCAACCTCTTTTTGGGGTATTGGTATTAAGAGGAAAATCGTGCCGCCAGCAACGGCATGTATCGAGTATCACTTTAGATTAGAACAGGGAGCTTTCCATGGAAAGAATCTATAACTTTAGCGCCGGCCCCGCCATGTTGCCCCTAACTGTGCTCGAAGAAGCCAGTAAAGGCGTGCTCGAAATACAAAACTCGGGCATGTCCATTCTAGAGGTCAGCCATCGGGGCAAACACTACGAAGCCATTCACCACGATACCATCCAACGTGTGCTCTCCGTGCTTAACCTGTCACCCGATGAATTCGATGTGCTCTTTTTGGGTGGAGGGGCGAGCCTTCAGTTTGCCATGCTCCCAATGAACTTCCTTCGCGCCGGTCAAACGGCCGACTACGTCAACACCGGCGAATGGGCAGTTAAAGCCATCGCAGAGGCAAAACGCTTTGGTACGGTGAACATTGCCGGTACCTCAGAAGATAGCCGCTATTCCTACATCCCTACCGACCTGCACCTCTCTCCAGACGCACGCTATGTCCATATCACTACGAACAATACAATCGAAGGCACCGAATGGCATATCCTACCGGAGACAAACGGCGTGCCGCTGGTGGCCGACTGCTCCTCCGACATCTTTGCACGCGAACTAGACTATTCGCGTTTCCACCTCTTCTATGCCGGCGCTCAAAAAAACGCCGGCCCCGCGGGCGTTACCCTTGTGGTGGCGAGAAAAGAGTTTCTGCAACAAGCTGCTGACGATGTGCCCGTTATCCTCTCCTATAAAACCCACGCGAAGGCGAATTCGCTCTATAATACGCCCCCCGTATTCGCCATCTATGTGATGAACCTAGTTCTGAAATGGATCGAGGCTCAGGGAGGCCTCAAAGCCATTGAAGCGAATAATCGCCAGAAAGCTGCGCTTATCTACGACGCCCTCGATGCGCACCCCGATGTCTACGAACCCACCGTAACGCAAAAGGCCGATCGCTCCCTTATGAATGTGACCTTCCGGCTCAAAAACACGGAATGGGAAACGGCTTTCCTAGAAGGCGCCAAGGCGAGAAGAATGGATGGCTTGAAAGGCCACCGATCCGTAGGAGGGTTTCGCGCCTCCATCTACAATGCATTTCCTTTAGAAGGCTGTCAGGCGCTTGCGGACTATCTCCATGCATTCGCCTCCAACCCCACATCAAAAGCGAGCTAAGAGGCAGGAAATGGATCAAGCTATAGAAAAACTTCATCGTTGGATAGATGAACATCAAAGTGAAATCGTCGAGACACTTCAGGGGGTTTTACGCATCCCAAGCGTGGAAGGACCACCGGAACCCAATGCCCCCTATGGCCGTGCCGTCCGTGAGGCTCTCGACTATACCCTCGAACTGAGTCGCAAACTGGGCTTTCGCGTGCGCGATATTGACGGCCACGCGGGAGATGCGGAGTTCGGTGAAGGCTCCGAATACATAGGGGTATTAGGGCATCTCGACGTTGTTCCTGAAGGAGATGGATGGCATCACCCACCCTACGGCGCCGAAATAGAAGACGGCTACATCTACGCGCGGGGCGCCTCTGACGATAAAGGCCCAACCTATGCTGCGCTCTACGCAGCGAAAGCGCTCATGGAAAGTGGCTTACCGCTTCGTCGCCGCGTCCGCATTATCTTCGGCTGCAATGAGGAGAGCGGTTTTGGTTGCATGCATCATTACTTCGATGTAACTAAGCAAGAGCGCCCACTTTACGGGTTCACGCCCGATGCCTCCTTCCCGCTTATCTATGCCGAGAAAGGCATCGTGAATCTTACTCTTTCCAAACCCCTCCCGAAGAACAACACAGGTCTCTACATCGCCCATGCTCAGGGAGGCCGTCGTCCCAATATGGTGCCCGACCACGCAAGCGCCCTCCTTGCCGGCAGCGATGAAGCGCTGCATAAGGCAGAAACCCTGCTACGCCGCTACTGGGATCGTAACATTACGTTCAGCCATACCGATGGAGGTATCAAAATAGAGGCCATCGGCAAATCGGCACACGGCAGCCACCCTACCGCCGGCGACAATGCCATCGTGCGGCTTGCCCGCGTCTTATGCGAGCTCGAGTTGCCGGAACGCTCCCTATGGCTCGATTGGGTCGTGCACGCCTCCGATACAGCCGGCAGTGGCCTAGGGATCGCCCACCGGGACGATGTGTCCGGCCCTCTTACCTCCAACCTCGGCGTCTTGGAATACAAGGAGGAACGGGTTTCTCTTACCTACAATATCCGCTATCCTGTTACCTGGCCGCTAGACAGTCTTCTCGCTCAGGGACGCCCATTTTGGGAGAAGGAGGGATGGACCTACGAGGTTACTCAAGGCCATGCACCTCTCTATGTGCCCCTTGATCAAGAACCGGTAGCCACTCTTCTGCGCGTCTATCGTGAAGAGACCGGAGATACGAAAAGCCAACCCGGCACGATGGGTGGAGGAACCTATGCACGGGCCACACCGCGCACCGTTGCCTATGGCGCCGCTTTTCCCGATGGGAAAGACGGCCCCGCTCACGAGCCGGACGAGCGCATTGCGATCCAGTCCGTACTGAAAGCGGCAAAAATCTACGCTCATGCCCTGTACGAACTCGCGAAATGATTCTGTCCAGAGCGAATACCAAAACAAAAGGCTGCGTGCGATAACAACACGCAGCCCAAACCCTATCAAAACACAACTTACTTTGCAAGGAGTTGTCGTCTTACGAGTGGTTAGACGATCCTCTTGCTAAGAAAGTTCAGATCGAAGTGGGTAGGAAACATCCTGGACAATGGAGAACATAATGCGGATAACCCTAAGAGGAGCGCAAAAATGATCACGTCTGCTGAGACCTTACCCGATCTCTCCTCACCCTATCCGCTCACAAAAGAGCAGATAGAGGCCTACCAGCGGGATGGCCACATCCTGCTACGAGGCGTATGCTCACCCGAAGAAATAGCCGTTTACGGCCCCATCATCCGTGAGGCAGCGTATCGCTACAACACCCAAAATCTACCCATCGAACAACGCGACACCTACGGTAAAGCGTTCCTTCAAATTATGAACCTCTGGGTGCGAGACGAGCGGGTTCGCAAATATGTTCTGGCCCGCCGTTTTGCGCGCATCGCCGCGGAGCTAATGGGCGTGGAGGGCGTCCGTATCTATCACGATCAAGCTCTCTTTAAGGAGGCCGGTGGTGGCCCAACCCCATGGCACCAGGATTTCTACTATTGGCCTCTCGATACCGACAAAACCATCACCATGTGGATGCCATTAGTAGATGCCGACGAGACGATGGGCACCATGACCTTTGCTTCCGGCTCTCACACCCAAGGCTTTCTCGGACACTTCGAGATCAGCGATACCTCCGAAGAGTACTTTAGAAACTTCGTAGCCGAACATGGCTTTCCACTTCACTCGGCAGGTGCTATGAAGGCGGGCGATGCCACGTTCCATGCCGGTGCCACCCTCCATTCTGCTCCCGGCAACAAAAGCGATCGCACCCGTGAGGTGATGACCATCATCTACTTTGCCGACGGCGTTCGTGTGATGGAGAAGCCCGACAATAAAAACCGTTGGCTTGATCTTGAAACCTGGCTCCCAGGTGTGAAACCCGGAGAGCTAGCGGTGAGCGAATTAAATCCCCTAGTCTACCGAAAGGAGTAACCAACCTATTCCAGGAGTGAGTCTGTTTATGAACAAGGCACAACTTGTACGCATAGGGCGGCTCTTAAGCCCCTTGCTTTTGGCTGGTCTGTTTTTTGCCACCATGCACGCCCATTCGCTGCCTCGGCAGACGGCCGAGCCGGCCCCAAAGCCGGTGCAAAGCCCACCGGTACCCCCTCCACCCGGAGCGAAGAATGTGGTCTACCTCTTCACCGGTAAGCCCAACGAAATCGCCGAAAACTGGGTCTACCGGGGCAGTCACCAACCCGCCCAGTGGATATTCGACCATGGCGCCATGAGACCACGGGGTGGGGACATCATCTCGAAACAGACCTTTACCGACTTCCATCTTCACGTTGAGTTCTGGGAGCCGTATATGCCTAACGCCCATGGGCAGGAGAGAGGAAATAGTGGCGTTGCCCCCTATGGCCTCTACGAAATTCAGGTGCTCGACTCCTATGGCATCCCCGATCCGGGAACCGGAGATTGTGGGGCCGTCTATGGCCAGACTGCTCCGCTCCTTAATGCCTGCAAGCCCCCACTGCAATGGCAAACCTATGACATTATCTTCCGTGCGCCACGATGGGATGCCAGTGGAAAGAAAACGGAAGATGCACGGGTTACCGTCCTTCAAAATGGGATTGTGGTTCAAAACAACACCATAATTCCTGAACCTACCGGCATCGCCTACGGTCGTAAGGAGCACCCCGGTCCAGGGCCTATCTTACTCCAAGACCACGGTTCGCCGGTCCGCTTCCGCAATGTCTGGGTTATCCCTCTACCTGAGCATGGTGCAACACACTATTAAAGTGCCGGCAAATAAAAACCCCTCTTGAACACGTTTTCAGGAGGGGTTTTCTTATGTCCAGAGCGACTTTAGAAACGAGACGATCTAGGAACCGTTTTTATTGGACTGTAAGGGCAGGCGCACGGTGAAAGTGCTGCCTTGCCCGCGTGCACTTTCTACCGAGATCGTGCCCTTGTGAAGGTCTACAAGGTGCTTCACCAGGTAAAGCCCTAAACCGGTTCCCTGAATGTTGCGAATCTCCTCCCGCTCAAGCCGCTCGTAGGGACGAAAGAGTCGAGCACATTCTTCTTGTGTCATGCCGATCCCTTGATCTTTCACCTGCACAACCAGCGTATCTGCCTCTTTTCTTGCCGTAATGCGTACTTCGCCACCCTGCGGTGAGTATTTGAGGGCATTACTGATAAGATTCGAGAAGATCATCGTCAGCTTATCCTCATCTGCCTCAATGGTGTTGGGCACATCATCGGCAACATCGAGGACAAGCTGATGACGATCGGTGTAGAACTTATAATAGCGATAACGGTTCACCAATCGCCCCAGAACAGCGCGAATATCTACTTCGCGTATCGCTAGTGTCAACGGCCGTCCCGCCTCAAGGCGAGATACATCGAGCAGCTCGTTGATCATGTCCAGCAAACGATCGGCGTCCGCCTCAATAGCACGATAAAACTCCTGTTTGGTCTCCTCATCTAGCGTATGGTCGGTATCGCTCAAAATTGTCTGGACGTAGCCTCGAATAGTGGTCAGAGGATTGCGTAGCTCATGCGCTACGAAGCCGATAAAGTCCGATTTTAGCCGATTGGCCTCTTCCATGGCCAAACGTCGCGTCTCTTGTTTATGAAGTTCATCTTGTAAGCGCAACCGCTCTTCTAAGGAACGACGTAGATTCTCGTAAAGTCGTGCGTTTTCCAGGGCAATGGCCGCCTGGTTAGAAAAAGCTTGCAGCATTTGAAGATGCTCTTCAGAAAATACACCCGTTTTCAAACGATTGTCGAGATAAATAACACCAAGCAGTTTGTCACGTACCAACAGAGGCACGCAAAGTACAGAGCGCAGGTTGTGAAACTGCACGCTTTGGCGCGAGGCAAAGCGCGGGTCCTCCATCGCGTTGTAAGAGATCACCGGCTGCCGTGTGGTCAGCACGCTTTCCACGATGGTTTTGCTGATCTCCGCCTGGTTGCCTCCCTCTCTCCCAGAAAAAGCCGCCTCCAGCGCAGCCCGGTCAATTTGGTACATGGCCTCTCCCCAGACTTTTCCGGTGGCCACATCTACCAAAAGAATGAACCCTCTTTCTGCCCCGACAAATTTGATTACCTGCTCCATCGCTATATCGAGAACCTGCTTAAGCTCAAGAGTCGAGTTCATGAGCTGGCCAAGTTCGAGCAACTTCTCTAAGTAGTTCTCCTGCGAAGGCGATTTCGCTGTTGTCTCCGCCATTCCACTCACTCCTTATTTCTCTATATCCTTAAAGAATCGGCCTATAAATTAAGAAACCGTATCCGTACTCAGAAATGTTCCCTTCCTTTGAGAGCTTGATAAGAAAAAAGGCCACTTAACCGATTACGGAGTTCATCTAGTATTCGGTTTTGCCAAGTTTTTCTCGCCGACGCCGGGCGTAATCCAGCGCATGATAGGTTAGGATGATGTCGGCTCCTGCGCGTTTGAAGGCCGTCAAAATCTCCTCTACGATGCGCTCCTCATCTACCCAACCGTTCATCGCCGCGGCCTTCACAAGGCTATACTCCCCCGAAACATTGTAAACGGCCAGCGGCACATCGAAGCGCTGGCGTGCGGCTCGCAACACATCAAGATAGGCCAGCCCCGGCTTCACCATCACAATGTCGGCACCCTCGCGAATATCCAGCGCTATCTCCCGCATCGCCTCACGTAGGTTAGGGGGGTCCATTTGATAGCTTCGCCGATCGCCAAACTGCGGGGCGCTTCCTGCGGCCTCGCGGAAGGGACCGTAGAAACCGCTTGCATATTTCGCACTATAGGCCATGATCCCTATCTGCGTAAAACCGTTCGCATCAAGCGCCTCACGAATAGCGGCCACACGCCCATCCATCATATCCGAAGGAGCAACGATATCCGCCCCGGCTTCCGCATAGCAAACCGCAGCACGCGCCAACAACTCCAAAGTGGCATCGTTTTGCACCTCACCTTCTTTAACCACTCCACAATGCCCGTGCGATGTATACTCACAAAGGCATACGTCGGGCACAATGAGCAGCGAATCGCCGAAATTTTTGCGCAAAGCGCGAATGGCACGGGGCACTATGCTTGTTGGCTGATAAGCTTGGCTTCCTACCTCATCCTTCTCTAGAGGAATGCCAAACAGCATCACCGCTTCAAGGCCTGCTCGTATCGCCTCCTCCACTTTTCTACAGAGGTCGTCTATGGTGTAGCGCCAAATTCCCGGCATCGAGGCTATCTCTCGGCTCTCTGCCTCCTCTGTAACAAACATCGGGTAAATAAGGTCACTCGGCCGTACCCATGTTTCTCGCACAAGTCGCCGCAAGGCCTCCGTACGCCGTAACCGACGTGGACGCTCGATCAGCCTATCCATCGCCTTAGCCTCTCTTTGCAAAGTAGCTCTCTAAAGCCTTCACAAGCCCCGCCATGGTGTGCTCCTCAGCTACTATTGTCGGTTCAAAACCATATTCTTTCAACGTCTGTCCGGTCACCGGCCCAATCACCGCCAGACATACCCCCTTGAGATATGCTCCGAGTTTGCTCTCAGCCGACCCGATAGCGAGCGCCTGCATGAGATTCTTTACGGTGGAAGAGGCAGTGAAGGTTATAGCGTCTATATTCCCCGCCATCAAGTCCTCTAGCAGAGTCCCAGGTTGCTCCATAGCCACCGTCTCATAAACGGGTATGACATCCACCATTGCCCCCATAGCACGCAGCCGCTCCGGCAACACCTCCCGCGCCTCTCTGGCACGTGGTAAGAATACCCGTTTGCCCCTCATCTCCATATCTGGCCATTGGTCTACCAACGCTTCGGCCACAGCCTCCGTGGGCACGAAATCGGCGCGTATTCCCAGCTTCTCACGCAAAACGCTGGCCGTCGCCGGCCCAATCGCCGCGACTTTGGTCATAGCGAAAGCACGTGCATCTAGCTCTAAAGCCTCGAGGCGCTCGGCAATCACAGGAACCGTATTTACACTGGTGATAACCATCCAAGCGTAGCGCGCCAAACTCCGTAAGGCCTCATCCAACTTGGTCATATCCTCTAACTTTTCGATCCGGATGGTAGGATACTCCAGCACTTCAGCGCCGCGCGCCCTTAACATATCCACAAGGCCACTTGCCTGTTCCCGTGCCCGCGTAACCACGATCCGCTTTCCAAAAAGCGGTTGTCGCTTCGGATCGTCAAACCACCGTAACCGTTCCCTTAGACGTACCACCTCACCGACCACGCAAACGGCCGGAGGTCTCAAGTCCGCTTCGCGTACGCGATCCACAATGTTGGCCAGTGTGCCGCTAACCACCCTCTGCTGGGGCCAAGTTCCCCATTGTACCAAAGCGATGGGGGTCTCCGGCTCTCGTCCATGCTCTTGCAAACGCGCCACGATCTCGGGCAGCGCCTCAACCCCCATTAAAAAAATGAGCGTATCTGCGGCGCGCGCCAACCGCGCCCAATCCCTACGTCCCTCTGCCTGCCCGGCCGTACGCCGCCCCGACTCCTTAGCGTCCTCCCTTTCGTGGCCGGTGATCACGCAGAACGAGGAGGCCGCATCACGATGTGTCACAGGAATGCCGGCATAGGCCGGTGCCGCAATGGCCGACGTGATTCCGGGCACCACAACAAAAGGCACTCCTGCCGTTCGGCAAGCCTCTGCCTCCTCTCCACCACGCCCAAAGACAAAAGGATCGCCTCCCTTCAAACGAGCTACTCGTTTGCCTTCCTGTGCATGTCGAATGAGAAGCGCATTGATCTCCTCCTGAGTTAGAGTATGCCTTGCGCTGGCCTTCCCAACAAAGACACGTAACGCCTCCGCCCTCGCATAGTCCAACACAGCCGGATGCACCAACCTATCGTAAACCACCACATCCGCCTGCGCCAACAGCTCCCGTCCGCGCAGCGTCAACAGACCGGGATCTCCCGGCCCTGCGCCGATCAGATAGACGATCCCTTGCTTGTTTTCTGGCTCTAACACCACTTAATACCCTTGTTGACTGTCCTAAGCAGTATACCATCCTGAACTCGATGGAATGTGGCGTTCATCGGTGAGGAGGCGTTTATCTTCCCTCCGCCTAAAGTCGGAATTAGGTGTATAATAACCCTTAAAGCTAGCCTTTTGGAAGAGATCGCTCTATGTATCCAAACATCCAAGAAGTCCTGCTGCCCTTCCAACCAAACAAAATATCTTTTGAGAAGCTCCTCCTCAAGGAAGCATACCCCGCATCCGTCTCCGGCTTCAGCTTCTTCTTCTTTAAACACCATACCCTCGAACACGGACACTTCTCCTCTTTCCTCCCCCCACAATACCTCGACACCTTCACCTGGGATACCGATGACCACTGGACGGATTTCTGTGCCTTTGTCGGCCCGCGAATATCCGACCGACAAACCTTGCTGGAACTCGAAAGCCAGACTATGCGGGCACAAGACTATCACCATCAACGCATCGTCTCCCAATGGCTTGCCCACCACCCCCAAGCCTGCATCCTCTGGCAGTACGGCGACCCCTATCTCCCAAAACAGATTGACCCCTTTAACTACCTCCTCTCCTACGATGCCGACCTCTATCTGCTCCTCACCCACCAACAGTTCCGTACCTACGGAGAGGATACCATCGGCAGAACACGAGCTGTCAACTTCGCCGGTTACCCCACCTTCTTTGTTCTCACCCTCCTCCCACCCCATTTCCCCCCACAACCCAGCCCCGCTGCCCTCACCATTCCCCCCGATGTCCTCGAATTTATGGCCGCCCACACCCAACTCCTCGGACTGGCAGAGGTCTT
>NZ_DATGLN010000206.1:0-11325 GCF_035294165.1 Chthonomonas sp. | reverse complement strand
GGAGCTGCCCGACAAGCAGGAGGTGTTGATCGGCGGAATCGTAACATCGGTCAAGCTGTTTACCTCCAAAAAGAGCGGCGAGCCTATGGCCTTCTTCATATTGGAAGATATGACGGGCAACGTCTCGTGCACCATCTTTCCAACGGCCTTCGCCGCCCAGCGTCAGAACTTGGAAAAAGATCGCGTGGTGCTGGTGCGTGGACGTACCAGTCACCGTGAGCGCGTGCGTGATGACGACGAAGACGACACACCCATCGTTGAGATATTAGCCGAAGAGATCTCCCCTCTCACCGAAAGCATGGTGAGCGCCGCTCGCAAGGCCAGCCGTATTGTGGTGCGTCTCGACCCTACACGCCCAGAAACGCTGCGATTCGTGCGCGATACCATCGAGCAACATCGGGGCAACGGCAACGCTTGCCCGGTGTATCTGCGCATCAACCGGCGCGATAAAGCCTATGAGGTGCGCACCGAGCTGTTCGCGGAGTATAGCGACGATTTTCGCCAGGCCGTAGAGCATTTTTTGGGACGCCAAGCTGTGTGGGTAGAATAGAATAGACCCCTTTGAAGGACTTTGAAAGATGATTAGGGTTGCCATCTGCGGAGCCGCCGGGCGCATGGGGCGTGAAGTGACGCGCGCGGTTTCGGAAGCGGACGATATGCAGGTTGTTGCCGCCATTGACCTGCATCACCTGGAGGAGGACGCCGGCAGTTTGGCCGGCATTTCGCCGCTTGGCGTGAAGGTGGAGAGCGACTGGAAGGCTGCCGCCATTCGGACGCGGCCGGAAGTAATGGTGGATTTTTCTGTGCATACGGCGGTGCTGCCAAATGCGCTTGTTGCTCTAGAATTAGGCATTTCTCCGGTTATCGGCACAACAGGCCTTTCGGATGAGGAGGTGGCTATTCTTAAGCAAACCGCCCAGGAACGCCAGATAGGCGCGTTTCTCGCACCCAATTTCGCCATCGGGGCCGTTCTCATGATGCAGTTTGCCGCTCAGGCCGCGCGCTACTTACCCGATGTCGAGATCATCGAGTTGCACCATGAAAAGAAGGTAGACGCCCCTTCCGGCACCGCCATGTTAACAGCCCAACGTATTGCCGAAGCCCGTCGCGCCGCCGGGGTGCACCCCAGTGCCGCGCCGGAGGGCGCTTTTGAAAAAGCCCCTGGGGCACGTGGAGGGCTTGTGGATGGGGTGCCAGTGCATAGCGTTCGCCTCCCCGGTTTCGTGGCGCATCAGGAGGTGATTTTGGGTGGAGTAGGGCAGACGCTTACCCTGCGTCACGACTCAACCGATCGGCGCTCCTTTATGCCCGGCGTGCTCTTGGCCATTCGGAAGGTGCGCTCTCTTTCAGGCTTGGTTATTGGGCTGGAAAATCTGCTCTAACACCTATCGCCATGGAGGAACGCGCGCCGCTTCTGCCGGATATTCTTGTACCTGGGCTTGATGTGGTCTTTGTAGGGGCCGCACCGAGCCTGTGGGCGGCCCAGGTGGGACATTACTATGCCGGGCCGCGCAACCGTTTTTGGCTGCTGCTTTATCAGGCCGGTTTCACACCGCGCCTCCTGCAGCCCGAAGAGGACGTTACCCTCCCCTGCTATGGCATCGGGCTGGTAGCCCTCTTTCATCATATCGCGTCCAACGCCAATCATCTTCTGCCAGAACCGGCTCCGGCCCTGCGCGAACAGCTTATCGAGCGCCTGATCGAAGCGGCGCCGCGCTGGGTCTGTTACAACGGCAAAGATGTCTACCGTATGGTCACCGGCAAAGAGTGTCGCCGGTGGGGTGAGCAGAAAGAGCGACTGGGGCCTGCGCGCACATTTGTAGTAATCAGCTCCAGCGGCCGCGCCGACGGTTGGGGGCATGAACGGCTTGCCTTGTATAAGGAGCTGTACGATTGCGTCTACCCTACCCGATGCTCCTGAAAGTAAACTACCGCTCGCCTAAAGGCAAAGGTCCCTCTCGCTTTGCTTCGAGGTAGCATGGTTCCCACACGCACATGTCTAGATATTCTGAGGCCAGCTAGGGCGATTTGCGCTTTTCCCCAGAAAATCGTGAGATTTTCTGGAGGTCTCGGTATAGGCGTGAGGGAGAGAAGCGGTAGGGGGCGGCCTTGTGCCTCCCCTTCTATTTGCGCATGGTTTGAACAACGGTCATGTTCTGTTTGTTGCGCGGATCGGAAGTGAAGTGGTTTCGAGAGAGGGATCCGCGCACTTGCATGAGAGAATGTGTTATAATATAGGTGTTGACTTCCTCGGAAAAGAGTTGTATGTGGCCTTTGTTTTGAGAGGTAGTTGACAATGGAACCGGTGTTTCGGCGTCGGTGAGGATTGAAACGTTGCTGTTTCCTATTCCTTAAGTTTGCTTAAACGTGGCACCGGCGTTTCGGCGTCAAGGCCGACGCCCTCCCCCTCAAGGCCGACGCCCTTCCCCTCAGTGAGGATTGAAACTCCGCATCCAAAAACCAACGTAGCCGTTGAAGCAAGTGGCACCGGCGTTTCAGTGCCGGTGAGGATTGAAACCTTTGCAGAAGGTGCAGGAGGCCTTTGAGACGCAGATCACCGGCAACTGTGGAAAGATCGTGCTTGAACCTTGAGCCCATTAGCAAAACGCACCCAAAGGCCGTTCGGGTAGACTGATTCGGGTGAAACAGAAGACGATTTTCTTTTGGAGGAACCATTCTGAGGCCAGAGAGCGGACAGGTTAAAACCGAGGTACGTCTGAAGCTGCCACGTAGCGTGTTGGCAGCATCGGGAAGTTTGGGTTGGGGCGATACGTTGGAAGGGTTGGTAGAGGCACATCGGCTAGGTGGATTCATCACACCCACCCTAACCCTTCAACCACGCGAGGGAAACCCGATGCCGCGCACGGCGGAGGCGAGTGCCGGGTTTTTACATGCCAACGGCCTGCCCAACCCCGGTTTAGAGCGATTTTTAAGCGAGCACCTGCCACGGTTACGCGCTTTGGGCTGCCCTATCATCGTAAGCCTGCTCGGAACGACGGCCTCGGAATGGGCGGAGTTGGCCGAGGAGTTAAGCAAGGCGGCAGGCATTACGGCCTTAGAGCTGAACCTTACACCGCTGCCTCTCCTCGATGCCACACGAGCAGAGGCTCCGCTTCCGTCGGAAGTCGAGATGCACCGGCAGATGTTAGAGGCCATTCAAAGCGTGCGCAAAGCCACCTCCCTTCCGCTTATCGCGAAACTGCCGTCGGTGGGAATGGAGATCGGTTATGCCGCCGTCACGGCGCAAAACGCCGGCGCCGATGTCGTGGCCATCGGCCAGGCTCTGCCGGGAGTGGCCGTTCGTCTCTCTGCTCGCACGCTGCGGTTCCCCGGTGGCGTAGGCGGGCTTTCCGGCCCCTGTATGAAACCGGTAGCCCTATATCAGCTATGGCGCGTGCGCAGAATGAGTTCGCTGCCCATTCTTGCCTCCGGCGGCATCATGACGTTAGAGGATGCCCTCGAATTTTTCTTGCTTGGGGCAGAGTATGTAGGGATCGGCGTCGGCTGTGCCATCCACCCCAATCTGGCGGTAAAGCTGGCCGACGAGATCGAGGCCTATCTTCAATCCCATCAGATTACAAGCGTGCAGGCGCTTCGCCTCTAAAGTAAAGGGCGGCCTGTACGCTTCTAGTTGGGGTCGTTTCGGCGGTTCATCACTGTTTGCCGTGGGGCAGAATGCGCAGAATATCGTTCCACATCACCAGCAGAAAAAGGATGCCGATGATGGCCAACCCTACAAACTGCGCCTTATACATCTCTTTGGTGGTGAGTTTGCGGCGCCGCACGGCCTCGATGCCGAGCAAGAGAAGATGGCCTCCATCGAGGATGGGAATGGGGAAAAGATTGACGATGCCCAAGCTCATCGAAAGCTCGGCGGCCACGAGGGCTACATAGGCCGGCCCCTGTTGTTGTGCAATGTTGATCTGGCTGGCGATGGCGATAGGGCCGCCAACGTTCTCACGGACATCGCGGCTAAAGATGCTTTTAAGCATCATGTCAATGCTGAGGAAGGTGATTTGGGTTCCGCGCACGATGGCCTGGAGGGGGGAGTAGCGCTTTAATTTCGGTTCGGCAACCACCACAATCCCAATGACGCCGACGCGCTCCTTGGTGCCTTTTTCTGTCGTGATGATCTGCGGTTTTGGGGTAACGGTGATGGGTATCAACTCCTTGCCGCGCTGCACAACGAGATGAAGCGGTTTTCCAATGCTAGCCCGAATCATCTGAACCATCTGGTCACCGCTGTGGATAGGAGTTGAGTCGATCTGAACGATTTTATCGCCCGCTTTCAGCCCAGATTGGGCTGCGGGCGTATTCGCCACCACCGTTTCGACGACGTTGGTGCGCGTGATGGAATCGGGCAGGCCTACGGTAAAACCCAGCAAACAAAAAAGCATGAAGCCGAAGAAGAGCGACATGAAGGGGCCGGCGAAGATGACCAAGGCACGTTGCCAAATGGGCTTTTGACTATAGCCGGTGGGGTCGGGTTGTGCGGCAAGTACCATTTGCAAATAGCGCTGTTCCTGTTCGTTGAGGGTGGGTGAGGACAACAGCGCCTTTAACTCCGCCCGTCCTTCGGGGGTGAGCGAGTGCTCCTCTCCAATGGCATGGATCACGGCCTCGCGTACCTTTTGAGAGATTTGACTCTTATCGAGGTTTGCCAGAGCCGCTTCGGAAAGCCCATGAAGTGCGGGAGCCGAATCGGGGTCGTTGTCGAGAGGCAGAACGGGAGCAGCGTCGAACATATCCGAGGGGTCCATTCCCGCAATGCGCACAAACCCGCCTAAGGGCACGGCACGGATGTTGTACTCTGTGCCATGCCGAACGCCAAGTCGCACGAGCCGCTTTCCAAAAAAGAGAGAAAACTCCTCTACGCGCATCCTGAAAAGTTTTGCAACAATGTAGTGACCCCACTCGTGGGCGATGACCAAAACGCTCAAGACCACAATAAAGTAGATCAACGTGCTTATGAGATGCATCATAATTCGATTCTGCTCCTTAAGGTTCCTTTTCCTTCAATGCCTTGGTGGGCTTGCGGAAAGAACTCGGTTGTGCTAGGCAAGAGCATTCGCCCTCTCGTAGACGAATGCACGGGCTTCTTTATCGGCTTGAAGCACATTTTCTAGAGAGGCCTGTTGAGGGGTATGGTGCTGAAGAGCCTCTTCCACAAGCTTTATGATATGCAGGAAGGGGATGCGCTCTCGCAGAAAGAGGTCTACTGCGGCCTCATTAGCGGCGTTCATGACGGCTGGAAAAGTTTTACCGGCGGCCAATGCGGCACGGGCCAAGCCTAGCGCGGGAAACTTCTCTTCATCCGGCTCCTCAAAGGTGAGGCTGGCGAAATCGGCAAGGCGCAAACGGGGAAGATTCGTATCTACGCGTTCCGGGTAGACCAGGGCATATTGGATAGGCAGGCGCATGTCCGGCAGGCCCATCTGGGCCAAGGTAGAGCCATCGCGAAAGCGCACCATCGAGTGCACGATGGACTGTGGATGGATGACCACCTCGATATGATCGGCGGGAACCCCGAAAAGCCAGTGTGCCTCGATGATCTCCAGCGCTTTGTTCATCAGCGTTGCCGAGTTAATAGTAACCAAGCCTCCCATGTTCCAGGTAGGGTGACGCAGCGCTTGCGCCGGTGTCACACCCTGTAGGGCCTCTTTAGGCACATTCCGAAAAGGCCCACCCGAAGCCGTAAGAATGAGCCTTTCTATCTGTTGAGCGGCAGCCCCCTGAAGGCACTGAAAGAGGGCGGAGTGCTCGCTATCAATGGGAAGGATGGCGACACCATGCGCTTGTGCCAGCGCCATGGTAAGCTCTCCTGCGGCCACAAGCACCTCTTTGCTTGCAAGGGCGATGGTCTTACCTGCGGTTATGGCGGCATGCGTAGGAGCGATGCCGATGGCCCCTGCCACGGCCACAACCACAAGGTCGGCTTGGGGAAGGGTGGCCAAGGTGCACATCCCTTCCACTCCACAAAAAACTTCGCAGGAGACTCCCTCTTGTTTTAGAAGACGGTTAAGGGAAGGCTCCTGTTCCCGTTCTCCTATGGCGAGATAGGGGACTTGAAACTCCTTCGCTTGTTCTACCAGCCGTTGTATGTTACTATTGGCAGATAGCCCTACGATCTGGAATCGGTCGGGGAGACGACGCACAATATCGAGCGTTTGCGTGCCGATAGAGCCTGTAGAGCCTAGAATCACCAAGCGTTTCATGGGTCTATTCTTCGGGGACGGCGCCAAACTTTCGCACCCTTCGCTGATAGTCGAGTAGGGCTTCCACAAAGTGGTCACGGGTAAATTCCGGCCAGCAGACGGGCGTCACATAGATTTCACTGTAGGCCGTTTCCCACAGTAGGAAGTTAGAGAGGCGAAGCTCGCCGGCCGTACGAATCAGCAGGTCGGGGTCGGGAATATCGGGCCAATAGAGGTGGTTTGCGATGGTCTGTTCGTCAATAGTTTCGGGGCTAAGCTCTCCTTTTTGCACGCGCCTAGCGATGGTGCGCACGGCATCTACCACCTCGGCACGGCCGCCGTAGTTGATGGCCAGGTTAAAAATAAGGCCATCGAAATGGCGGGTGCGCTCCATGGCCACTTCAAACTCCGTACGCAGGTCTTGTGGCAGCTCGTGGAGACGCCCGGAGATGCGCACGCGCACGCGATTTTGCACCAGCTCTTCGATCTCGTTGCGCATGGCGCGCAGCATGAGGTCCATCAAGCCGCCAACCTCTTCGGCGGAGCGGCGCCAGTTTTCCGAAGAGAAACCGTAGACGGTGAGAAAGCGAATGCCGAGATCGCGTGCGGCGTACACGATGTTTTTAAGGGTACGGTAGCCCTGATCGTGGCCGAAGAGGCGCGATTTGCCCTGTGCACGCGCCCACCTTCCGTTGCCGTCCATGATAATGGCGACATGGGTAGGAAGGCGGCTCGGATCGAGCGCGACGCGGTTGTGCGATGCAGAGGCAAGTTCGGCCATAGCTCTTTTCTCGCGGTTAGACTTCCATCAGTTCGGCCTCTTTCACCTTCATGAGGTGGTCAATTTCGGCCGTGTATTTATCTACGAGCTTTTGCACCTGTTCTTCCGCCCGTTTCTCCTCGTTTTCCGATATTTCGGAGGCTTTTTTAGCGGCTTGCAGCTTTTTAATGGCCTCATGGCGCACGGTGCGGATGGAGGCACGGCCCTGCTCGGCCTTTTGGTGTACCTGCTTAATAAGCTCTTTACGCCGCTCTTCGTTGAGAGGCGGAATGTTGAGGCGCAGAGCGCTGCCATCGTTGGTGGGGGTTATCCCCACATCGGATTTTAGGATACCTTTTTCAATATGCGAAAGAATATTGCGGTCAAAAGGCGTTATCAGAAGTTGGCGTGGCTCCGGCACGCTGATGGAGGCGACCTGATTCAGCGGCAGCGTGGTGCCATAGGCGTCCACGCGCACATGTTCTAGAATGGCCGGGTTGGCGCGCCCCGTGCGAATGAGGCTGAATTCATGCTGAGTGGCTTCCACGGCTTTTTTCATGCGCTCCTCCGCCTCGCGCAGTGTCTCTTGGATCATGGCATCCTCCTCAAAAGGTGTTTTATCGTTTTGACAGCCTATTAAAAATTACCGACGAGCGTGCCTATTTTCTCACCGCAGACCACCCGTCGTATGTTGCCGGGGCGTGCGATGTTAAAGACGACAATGGGGATGTCGTACTCTTTGCAAAAGGTAAAGGCCGTTTGGTCCATCACGCGCAGGTTTTTGGCGATGCATTCGTCGAAGGAGAGCTGTTCGTAGCGGACGGCATCCTGAAACTTATGGGGGTCTCTGTCGTAGATGCCATCTACATTGGTGGCTTTCAGCACGGCACCGGCACGGATTTCGTTGGCACGTAGGGCTGCGGCCGTATCGGTGGTAAAGAAGGGGTTGCCGGTGCCGGCCGCCAGAACGACCACCCTGCCTTTTTCGAGGTGACGAATGGCACGCCGTCGGATGAAGGGTTCGGCCACTTCCGCCATAGCGATGGCGCTCATCACGCGCGTGGGCACGCCCTGTTTTTCAAGCGCATCCTGCAGGGCCATGCTGTTAATGACGGTGCCGAGCATGCCCATGTAGTCGGCGGCAGCGCGCTCCATACCCGCTTCTGCAGCCCTTTCGCCCCGCACGATATTGCCGGCGCCCACCACAACGGCGATCTCGACGCCTACGCGGTAGGCGCTCACGATCTCTGAGGCGAGGGTGTGGATTGTGCGGTAGTTCAGCCCAACGTGGGGTCCCTCTTCTGGGTGTTCGAGATCGGCTGCAAAGGCTTCGCCGGAAAGCTTCAAAAGCACACGCGACCAGCGAGGCCTTTCGAATGGGGTTTCGGAGAGCGCAGGTGCCACTGCGCTCTCCGACGAAGTTACGGACGTCGGCCTTGAGGCATCGTCGTTCATTCAGCAGTTTCCTTTATCGCACCGGAGGTAGACGCCCCACCCGTCTGTTCACCGACTTCATAACGGATGAATCGGCGAATATGGGCGCCCTTTCCCACCTCTTTTAGCAGCTGGGCGATGGTCTTTTTCGGCTCGCGAAGATAGGGCTGATCTAGGAGGACGGTCTCCTCGTAGAACTTGCGCAGCCGTCCTTCCACGATCTTCTCGATGGCCGCTTCCGGTCGGCCTTCATTTCGGGCCACCGTTCGGGCGATGTCACGTTCCTGCTCCAGTACCTCTTCCGGCACCTCTTCGCGTGTGAGGTAGCGGGGGCGCGAGGCGGCAATCTGCATGGCCAACTCGTGTCCCAGGTGTTTGATCTCCTCGCTGCGGGCGGCCTCCGGCGATTCGGCCCCTACCTCCACGAGCACTCCAATGCGGTCGTTGGCCGGCACATGAACGTAGGTGGCTATATGGCCGGTTTCGTCGGTGGAGACAAACGCGAATCGGCGAAAAACGATGTTCTCCCGAAGGCGGCTAAACACGTCGTGGATGCGGTCTTGCACCGTAAGCGCCATGTCAACGAGAGAGGGTTGTTTCAAAAGCTCTTCTGTCGAGGTGGCCCGACTGCGTGCGACCTGCTCGGCCAGCTCTTTGGCAAGCTTTTTGAAGTCCTCGCTGCGTGCCACGAAGTCGGTTTCCGAGTTCAGCTCGATGATGGCAGCATCTCGATCGTCTACCACGGCCACGGCGATAACGCCTTCGGCGGCGACGCGGTCTCCTCTATCGCTCAGCTTGGCACCCAGCTTTTTGCGGATGTAGATGATGGCCTCCTCGAAGTCGCCTCCGGTCTCTACAAGGGCCTCTTTACAAAGCATCATGGCTGCGCCGGTGCGCTCGCGCAGCTCTTTCACCATTGCGGCGGTTATCTCTGGCATTGTGCAAACTTCCTTTACCTGTTCTCTTCAAACTAAATTTCAATAAGGAGGTACTTTAAGCCTCCACCTGGCCTTCTACCTCAGCGGCCATGCGGCTATACTCATCCTCTTCCCCGGGATGAAACACGTAGTCCGCTTCTGGCGTCGGCTCGAAAGTATCCACATCCGGCTTTTCGGCTTCGTCCGGCACAATCGCTTCCTCCGTCTCGCCTTCTGCGGGATGTTGGGCGGCCTCTTCAGCATCCCATTCCGCCTGTTTAATTTCGGCGATCGCATCGGCGAGGCGGCCGGTAATGAGGCGAATGGCGCGAATGGCGTCGTCGTTGCCCGGTATCACGTAGTCCACCAAATCGGGATCGCAGTTGGTATCCACGAGAGCCACTACGGGAATGCCCAGGCGTCTTGCCTCCGCAATGGCGATGTGTTCTTTCTTGCAATCCACCACGATCAGGCATTGTGGCAGGCCGGGCATGTTTTTGATGCCGCCGAGGTAGCGTTCCAGCTTGTCGCGCTCTTCAAGAAGGAGGGTTGCCTCTTTTTTGGTGAGACGGTCTAGGGTGCCGTTCATCTGCATTTCGTTCAGCTCGTCGAGCCGTTTGAGGCGCTCCTTAATGGTGCGATAGTTGGTAAGCATTCCGCCAAGCCATCGTTGGTTTACATAGCTTTGGCGACAGCGTTGGGCCGCCTCTTGAATGGCGTCTTGCGCTTGCTTCTTGGTGCCTACGAAAAGCACATGTCCACCGGAAGCGACGACCTCCTGAACAAACTGCTGTGCTTCATCGAACAGCTTTAGCGTTTGATGAAGGTCAATAATGTAGATACCGTTGCGCGCGCCGTAGATATAGCGTTTCATCTTTGGGTTCCAGCGGCGCGTCTGATGCCCGAAGTGCACTCCTGCTTCGAGGAGTTCTTTCATTGAGAGCGATGCCAATTTCTTCTTCTCCTGGGTTTTTTGCCTTGTATTTGCTACGGCCTTCCCGATGCCTCATTCCCGCTGCGGAAGGTTGTTCTTCCTCACCCTGCAACGGGTCCGCATCGGTGCAGTATAAAAGGGGGCTATTCAATTTACTCTACCCCATCGGCAGAGTATACCCCATGAGAGATGGGGAAAGCAACTTTTTCTCTCACTTCACAGCCCTACCCCCCGCCTCTCAAGGCCAAAGGTGCTGCGCTCTCCCCCACAGCGGCCTGAAAGGTTGCCTTAATCGTCTATCTCTCTGGCCGCTGCATCGCCGTCTGCAAGACGGAAAGGAAGGGATAGGGGGCGAGTATGGCCCTTGCTTTGTTAACTGCCTCTAGAACCGTGAGATTGGCAGTCTCTGCAGCCTCACCCCTCGCCCTCAGAACGGGTGGGAAGTGAAACTCAAGATTTCTCGCCTTCGGCTCGAAATGACAGGTGTCTATCTCACGAGAAATGACAAGGCGGTCTCTCTTGCCAGCTCTTCAAGCCCCTCACCCTAACCCTCTCCCCATTGGGGAGAGGGGCACCGCACGGTGGGCGTCCTCGCGGACGGCGCCTCAGCGGCCTGTTTCCCTCCCTTTATCGCCCCTCTCCCTGACCGATGCTTTGCTATCTGCAAGACGAAAGGAAGGGATAAGGGCGAACAAGGCAAGTTCACTCTGCTAACTGCCTCTAAAACCTTCCCTCCCTCACTTGTCTATTCGCCCCTTACCCTCATCTATAACTACCCCCTTATCCCCACCTGCACCAACAAAATCTCATAAAAAAATTTTTTCCAAACACCCATAAAACTACTTGACAAACTCCCTAACCCTGTGTTATACTATTATTGTCTGAACCCGCTCACCCCTTCGAGCACAGACCACACAACCGCATACCAAAACTTACTTCGGCCATTCTGAGGCTCCTGAGCAGACCCCTCCTCCTTCGAGAGGCCTCCCCAGTCCTCTTGGCATAGACCAAACCTAAATAAAGGAGACACCTTCAGTGGCTAAGAACAGAAAACAACGCAAACAGCAACAAGGGGAAGGCAGTGTC
>NZ_DATGLN010000205.1:0-10665 GCF_035294165.1 Chthonomonas sp. | reverse complement strand
GCGCGAACGCCGAACCGCGTTGGCCACCGCCGTAATCGCCTCGTCTTGCCCAACCACGCGTTGGCGCAGTCGCTCCTCCATGTGGAGCAGCTTCTGCATCTCGCCCTCCAACATACGGCTTACGGGGATGCCCGTCCACTTACTGACGATCTCGGCGATGTCGTCCGCTGTTACCTCCTCTTTTAGTAGAGCCTGACCGCCCTGCTGGACCTCCCGCAGCTCGGCCTGCTCCTGCTCTAAACGCTTGTTCAGCGCGTGCATTACCCCGTACCGCAGTTCGGCCGCCTTTGCCAGGTCACCCTCTCTCTCGGCAGCCTCCGCTTGCAACCGAGCCTGTTCGATCTCTTGTTTGGTCTTGCTGATCTTTTGGATCACCCGCTTCTCGTTCTCCCAGCGGGCCTTCAGTTGCGCCGACTGCTCGCGCAGGTCGCTCAATTCCTGCTCGATCTTTGCAAGGCGCTCTTTACCGGCCTCATCGGTCTCCTTCGACAAGGCCATGCGCTCGATCTCCAGTTGGCGTATCCTCCGCTCCACGGCATCAATCTCCGCCGGCATCGAGTCGATCTCGATGCGTAGGCGCGAGGCCGCCTCATCCACCAAATCTATGGCCTTGTCCGGCAAAAACCGGTCGGAGATGTAACGATGCGAAAGCACTGCCGCAGCAACCAGCGCGCTGTCGGTGATTCGCACGCCATGGTGAACCTCATAACGTTCCTTTAAACCGCGCAAAATGGCGATCGTGTCCTCTACAGATGGCTCACCAACGTAGATCGGCTGGAAGCGTCGCTCAAGAGCGGCATCTTTTTCGATGTGTTTCCGATACTCATCCAGCGTGGTGGCGCCGATACAGCGCAGTTCCCCCCGCGCCAGCATCGGCTTCAGCATGTTGGAGGCATCCATAGCGCCCTCGGCAGCGCCCGCCCCCACAATGGTGTGAATCTCATCTATAAACAGAATGATGGAGCCTTCGGCGCGGGCGATCTCTTTGAGCACGGCCTTGAGGCGCTCCTCAAACTCTCCACGATATTTTGTGCCTGCGATCAAAGAGCCGAGATCAAGCGCGATGATGCGCTTATTGCGTAAACCCTCAGGCACATCGCCTTCCACAATGCGCTGTGCCAAACCCTCTACAATGGCTGTCTTTCCTACACCCGGCTCTCCTATCAAAACCGGGTTGTTCTTCGTGCGCCGTGAGAGCACCTGAATAACACGGCGAATCTCTTCATCGCGCCCGATCACAGGGTCCAGCTTCTGCTTTCGTGCCTCTTCGGTTAGATCGCGACCGTACTTTTCTAAGGCCTGGTACTTCTCTTCAGGGTTGGGGTCAACGATCCGTTGATTTCCGCGAACGTCGCGTAACGCCTGCAGCAAGTTATCTTGGGTTACTCCCTGTGCCTTCAGAAGTCGCGCCGCATTGCTCTGGCCATCCACAACAATGCCGAGTAGCAGGTGCTCTGTGCTAACATACTCATCCTGCATCCTCTCGGCCTCTGAAAAGGCGATGTTGAAAACATTACGAAGGCGCGGGGATATCGTAGACCCATGCTCTGCCGAGCCGGAAACCTTTGGCAACTTTTCGATCTCCGCCTCAAGCTGACGTTCCAGCACCGGCACGTTCACTCCGAGTTTCTGGAGAATGGGTTGGGTTACACCGTCTGTCTGTTGCAGTAGGGCGGCGAGCAGATGCTCCACATCAATCTGCACGTTCTGGTGCGTCACTGCCTGCTGTTGGGCATCCTGTACCGCCTCTTGAGCTTTGATAGTTAATTTATCCATGCGCATAGGGCATCCCTCAATCTCTTCAAAATTAGTGTCTCGTTATAATACTACCTTAGTGTGGTATTATAAAGTTCCAAGTAGACAACCTTTCCAAAACCTACTGTGGCTCGCGACGGGGAACCTCATAAATCATAAAGTCATGGGCCAAAATGGTGTTGGGGAAAATCGCCTGCGCCTCCTGCAGCAGCGCATTCATCTTGTCACCGGTTTCGTAGCGCGCACTAAAATGAGTCAGTATCAAACACCGCACTCCGGCTTCGGCGGCCGTCCGCGCTGCCATCTCGGCAGTAGAGTGCATGCCGCGTTTGGCATGCTCCAACTCGTCTTTGGTATAGGTTGCCTCATGAATTAACAGATCGGCACCCTGGGCCAGCTCCACGGCTTTTGGAGTGTAGATGGTGTCACCGCAATAGACTACTTTACGCCCAGCACGTGGCGGCCCTACAAGGCTTTTGCCGTCAATAATGCGGCCATCCTCCAGCCGAATCACCTCACCGGCTTTAAGACGACCGTAGAGTGGGCCCTCCGGTATCCCCAGCGCCCTCGCGCGCTCCACATCAAAACGCCCCGGCAACGGTTTCTCCACCACGGCATAGCCGTAACACTCCATTCGATGCCGCATAGGGGCTGCCCAAACCTCAAATCGCTCATCCTCGTAAATCAAGCCGGGGCGAACCGTTTGCACCGTAATGGCGTAGCTCGGTCGCGAACGACTGATATCCAACGACAGCCGCACGTACTCTTCTAACCCCGCCGGCCCATAGAGTGTGACCGGTGTGGTGCCACCGTTTTGCATCGCCCTACTTGCTAGCAACCCAGGCAACCCAAAGAGATGATCGCCATGCAGGTGAGTAATGAAGATGCGCTCGAGATGGCTCAATCGCAATGGAGAACGCAGAATCTGGTGCTGGGTCCCCTCTCCGCAATCAAACAGCCATAGGGTGCCCCGCTCCGGCAACTGCAGAGCCACGCTGCTTACATTGCGACTGCGGGTCGGAGCACCAGAACTCGTACCAAGAAACGTTATTCGCATACGTCGCTAACTAAGTGCCACCCAGTCGGCTTCGGCCACCTCCTTCCAGCGCCTGCGTATCATCTCTATCTGCTCCGGTTCTAATCCCCCAGCTTCCAGCAGTTTGGCGTTTTGCTGCCAGCGCTCCGGCTTTGTTGTGCCGACAATCGCCGTGTGAACGCCCGGCAAACCGATCACGAAACGCAGCGCCGTTGCCGCTGCCTCTTCAGGGTCCGCCAGAAAACTGTACTGAAGTTTCTGCAAACGCTCCCAGTAAGGGGCGATATAGCCGTTTGAAGGCCTCTCTTTGTAAAGCCAAACCGCGTTCGCTATTGGCCGCTTCACTATAACACCGATGTTATTTCGCCGGGCTACAGGCAGCAAGAGATCGATGCCACGCTGATCGGCAATACTAATAGAGGTTTGCAAGGTATCGAAAGCTCCGCACTCAAGTGCGTAGAGTGCAGCCTCATTATCTCCACTGTAGCCGATAAATCGCGCTTTGCCGGCATCCCGCGCCCGCTGCAGCACCTCGATGACCTCGCCACGTTGCAAAACCTCAAGCGAGCATGTATGAAGCTGAATGAGGTCGAGGTAATCTGTACGCAAACGCCTCAGACTCCGCTCAATAGACCTCTCCAGCAACATCGGGCTCCAGTCAGGGTAGTCTAGCCCAGAGGCGTGACCGCACTTGGTGAATAGATAACACTCGGAGCGCCGGTGGGCAATTGCTTGCCCAATAAGCTCTTCGCTTGAAACTTGGCCGTTGGAATAGCACTCTGCCGTATCAATCACGTTCAAGCCGGCATCCAGAGCACTATTGAGCAGACGTTCCACCGTGGCAGCTTCTGCCCCCAAATAGCCTATCTCCGCTCCACCAAACCCAAGCACACTGACCTCTAAACCGGTCTTCCCTAAAACCCTTCTTTCCATGTATATCCTCTCCTTTCACGGCGAAATCCACTTCTTAATAAGAGATCCTACCTCATGCGGTCTGAATAAGCCTCTCTAGGTACTGGCGTCCTTTCCGTAAATTCTCCCTTCTTTCCACCTCAGTGAAGCGCCCCAGCGACTCGTCCTCCATACAGAGATCGCGAGAATATCCTGCCTGCTTCAGCAAGCGCACATAGCGAGAGAGATCAATATCTCCCTCGTATATCGGAGAAACATAGCGCCCATACTCATAGCCGATAGCGCGCTCGCTCTCTCGAACCTCTTCCGGATAGGCGATGTTCTTGATGTGCGTATGCTTTACATCGCGGGCGAAACGCTCAAAAATGGCATAGACTTTGGAAAGGGGCCAGCCACGCCAATAGAAGTTACCCGAATCCAACGTTAACCCTAAACGCGGCGAATTGACGGTTGAGAGCACATAGCCCAGAAATTCTGGGTCGTTGCCAATCCCGCCGTGGTTCTCTATCCCTAAATCCACCCCGCTGTCGGCCGTGCGCTGCAGTATCTCGCTTAAAGCCCTGACCACAAGGGCTTGTGTCTCCGCCGGGCTTCGATGGGGCTCCCCTTTCAGAAGAGGGTCAATCCGTACCACCGGCACCCCTAAACTGGCAGCGGCCTCCACAGTTCGCACCGCCCAAGAGATTTCGGCTTCCCAGTCCGCCGCGTTGAAGTTGTTGCCCATGCATAGGGCACAAATCTGTACACCCACGCCCTCCGCTTGGCGCTTCAGCTCAGCCAACCCCTCCTCACCGGAGAGCCGGAGGCGCTCCTTCCCCTCTACCGGCTGTAGCGCCGGCACCGTGTCATCACGCTGCACCAGAAGCTCCACGGCTTGGTAGCCTAAATCCTTCAACCCTTCTCCAAGCTGCTTATATCCCGCTGCGAAAACGATCTCATCTCGTATAGAGACAAACATAGAACCTCCAACTTCGATTTTTTGACACAAGGCCGATACATTCTACACTTTTTACGCCCTATTTGCGACCTGCCCCCGCTAACGAATCCTCCAAATAGAGCAGCCCCCATATCGAGACCTCCTTAAAGCCCAATCGCCGGTACACTCGCCCGGCCACCGGGTTCTCGTAAAACAGACACGGCAGCTTTCCATCCTTCTGCAGATCGAGGGCGAGCGCCGCCGTACATGCCGCCGCATAACCATGACCGCGCGCCTCCGGTCGTGTATAAACTCCTCCGATAAGACCAACATGCTTACTTTCCACATTTAGCAGGGCACAAGAAACAATTCGTACTGCGGAAGAGTGACCTATTGGCTCCTCCACCACAAATACCCGCCCACTCGATAGCTTTCCCATAACGTTCGGACGACTGCGATACATGTTGCCCGCGCCGGCATAGAGATCGGCCAACTTATCGAGATCGCCCATTGTGGCTCGACGCGCTAGCCGCAAAAGAGACTCCTCACACTGCGGAGGGCCGTCTAAACGCATAAAAGGACTTACCTCTAGGCCTACTGCCCGGTAGCGCTGCAAAGAAGCTCGTAACCCATAGATCGCCTCTAAAGAACCCCTTGCACCCAACAGTCCCTCTTGTCCATCTATAATGGATGCGAAGCTTGCCGCCGTGCGCCCATCTCTATCTACAATAACCACCATATTCGCATAGCGAAACAGCACTCCCTCCAACCTTCCTTCATCAAAAGCTCCCCAGGCCGGTAGGGCTTCATTTTGATAGCCGTAAACCTCTAGGTTGATATGCGCCGTCAGGAAGCGGTTCGTATCGGTCTCAAATAGGCGTGCACAGGCCTCAGCGTCCGCCACCACCAGGGGACGTACCAGCAGTGCGGAGGCCTCACGCGCCATGCGCCGTTAGCACCCCTTCCCAAAAGATTTCACATAGTCAGGCAAGACTTCCACTAAAAGCCTCTCCACATATTTCCCAATGAGATCGCACTCTAAATTCACCCTATCCCCTGGCAGGCGTCTGCCCAACGTGGTCACCTCACACGTGTGCGGAATAAGCCAAACAATGAACGTCTCAGCCTCCACGGAAGCCACCGTTAAACTAACACCGTCTACACAAATGGAGCCTTTTTCAACGATATAACGTCGCAAAGTAGGAGGGAAAGCTATCTCCATAATCCGTGCGTTCTCAGACATCTTTATCTCCCTAACGTGCCCCACCCCGTCCACGTGGCCCTGCACAATGTGGCCGCCGAAGCGCCCCTCTGCCGCCAACGGACGCTCTAAATTCACCGGAGAGCCACTGTGTAAGTCGCCTAAATTCGTTCGCATCATTGTCTCAGGAACAACATCGAAACGAAGAATCGCACCGGGATGGGCGTCTCCATCTATCTCCTCCTTGCTAACCACGGTAAGACAGCAACCGTTTACCGCCAAGCTATCTCCCACATCCGTGCCTTGGACGGTTTTGGAGGCCTCTATCTCGATAATAGCCGATCGTGCTCCACTCTTCACAGCAACAACCGTTCCGATCTCTTCGACGATGCCCGTAAACATAGAATGCCCCTATTTTCTCTTTCCTAACATAATACCGAATCTCAATTCGTTTCAACCTCTCCTTTTTAAAGGGTTCCGCGTGGTGGCTATATGGGGTAGCAGGAAGCAGCCACCTCGCTTCGCATTTGGGGTATACTTTATAGCTCGAATCAATATTGCGGCAGTGGCCATGTCTCAAACCCAAATCAAAAACGATAAACGCACCGTAGGTCTCATCAATCTCGGTTGCGCCAAGAACCAGGTAGATAGTGAGGAGATGCTAGGCCTTCTGAAAGAAGAAGGCCACTCCGTTCGCTTCATCAGCTCCCCACAAGAATTGGCCTCCACCACTGCCGATGTGGTTATCATCAACACCTGTGCCTTTATCGAATCGGCGCGTGAAGAGTCGATCAACACCATTCTTGAAGCCGTTGCCCAAAAACAACAAGGAAACGTAAAGAAAGTCGTTGTGGTCGGCTGCCTGGCACAGCGATACCCCAAAGAACTGTCCGAAGCCCTTCCGGAAGTGGATGCTTTTCTAGGCACCGGTCAAATCGAGCGCGTACCTAATATCACCCAACAAGTTCTTATTCGCCCCAGCCAACTCGTGGAAACCGTTGCACATCCCCATCACCGTTGGGTAAATGTGCCGACCCGTGTGCGATGGGGTACACCCTGGTCTGCCTATCTCAAAATCTCGGAAGGCTGCGACCACACCTGTACCTTCTGCGCCATACCCTCCTTCCGGGGCCGCCATGTAAGTAAGCCCTTTGAACGGATCATCGAAGAGGCCCATCAACTCGCTGCGCAAGGTGTACGAGAACTGAATCTGATCGCTCAAGACTCAACCCAATACGGCTACGACCTTTATAAACGCCCTCGCTTGCCTGAACTGCTCAAAGCCCTTTCGGAGATCGAGGAACTTCATTGGATTCGGCTCTTCTACTGCTACCCGTCACGCGTTAACGACGAACTTATTGAAACGCTTGCAACAACACAGAAAATATGCCACTACATTGATATGCCTCTCCAACATGCCGATAACGCCATCCTGCGCAAGATGCGTCGTCCCATGAGCTATCAAGGCTACATCGAGCTTCTCCAGAAGTTCCGGAATGCCATGCCGGATGCCGCCATTCGTACGACCTTCATTGTAGGTTTTCCAGGTGAATCCGAAGCCCACTTCGCAACACTTGAACGTTTTCTTGAAGAAGCTCAGTTCGACCGAGTTGGAGTCTTTACCTACTCGGTTGAGGAAGGGACACCGGCCGCAACCATGCGGCCAAAGGTCTCGGAACGGGTCAAAATGCAACGGCGGGAACGGCTCATGGCACGACAACAAACGATCTCTTATGAACGTAATCGTCGGTGGATCGGACGGCCTCTAGAGGTGCTTATAGAAGGGCGCTCTCCGCTCGACCCTACTACTGCCATAGGACGTTCTTTCCGCGATGGCCCGGAGGTTGACGGTAAGGTCTACGTGAAACGCTGTTTTGCCAACCCTGGTACCTTCATTACAGCCCGTATAACGGAGGCCCGTGCCTACGATCTGATCGGCGAGCCTATTGAATCGCACACAACAACGTTACCGCATTCATCACTACTATCTACAGCGAAACATTCTACAGCTAGCTGAGCTAGCAAGGGGGGAATACAAACGTGGCCACTGCCGCACCACAAAAACCGGAAGAACAAAACAAAGAGCTTACTCTGGCCTCGCTTTACGCAGCAGACCTTATCTGCAACACACTGCTGCAGGCCGGTACGTCGCTACGCACCATAGATATCGCCCGTAGCATCGCCTTGCCCGAATTTGATGCGAAACTAGCGCGCGTTATTTTGATAACACACCGAGATCGGTTTACCCTCGACCCAACCCAGAATAATCAGCGTGTGGCACCTCGCGAACGGCGATGGACGCTTTGGCTGCGGTATATGGATACCTCGCACTCCTTCGACAGGAATCTGCAACGTATTCTTCTGGAATGCGGCCGTCCGCTCCGTATCGAAATCCTCGCACGCGAGATGAGCGCGATCTACCATCGCCCCCAAGAGGTCTACGACGACATTATTCGCCGCTACGTCATAGATGGAAAACGCTACTTTCATGTTGAAAACACCGCCATCGCTCCCACAGGGTGGCTCCTCGAAACCGAGGCCAGCCTTGAGGCAATCTACAGCAAAACCCAGCAGGAGCGCGAAGAGGAGATTCTCTTCGATAACTTCTTAACCCCCGAAGAGGTCTACCGCTATCTACCCCTCGCGGAAGAGCTAGAACTAACTACCAATCCTACCGAGAAAATTCCCGTTTTTCTCGATAGGGTAGATGAACCGGTGCACGGTAAGGTGCTGCAGTTCCTCGCCTACCACCTCGATCCTGAAGGCTTCGATGCACGCAAATTTTATACGGCCATCTATCGCAGTGGGGCTTTTCCGTTGCAGGGCAACCTATGGATAGGGGCGAAAACAGAGGCCCGTCTGCGCGCGCTCTTCCCCTTACTGGCCGAACAAGAGGTGGGAGATGAGGCTGAACTGCAGAAGGAACAGGAGATTCTGCCCCTCGAACTCACCGATGAAGACAGGGAAGCCCTTGTGCAAAAGGTGCTTCAGACCGATGGCACCACTTTCGCCAATCAACTACTCGAAGAGCATTTTGAAATATCACCCTCCTATCCAACGTACAAACAAGACCTTGACACCATTACCGAAGCGCTCAAAGAGGACTCACGAGTGCTTTGGGTGGGCAGCCTACGGTTCCGTCCCCAAGGCTCTCTGCCGCCCTACGTTTACACCGTCCCCTCCATCCTTCACTATCCGCAAGAGACCTACTTCGATGCCGATGGCAATCCAATAGATGTACTGCTCGAAGATGAGGGATTCGACGGTAATCTTCGTCAGGAGATACTCAACCCACTCGCCCAAGACGTGCTCGATGAAGAAGAGCCTCTTCCCGAGCCGGACCCCAACCCGCCCACAACCGCCCGTGCGGTGATCAAATACCATCATAAACAGATCGGAACTATGCCGCTCTGTCAGTTCCCACCCGGCTTTTTCCCACCAAAGCCTACCATCCTTGAAACCGAGTTCGTTTTGCCGGGGGGGCAAACGGCGCAGGTTTGGGTCAACAACGAAACACGCCTTCTCTACGGCCTCTTCGATTGGTTCTCGACAATTCCCATCGACTCAGGAGCCACCTTTACCCTCGAACGCCAAGCTCCGGATCGGTACGTCGTCAACTATAACGATGAAAGTGAACCGATAATGTTCATTAGCCGCAACCGCATTAACGAGTTGCTTGAGCTTCAACAACGTGCAGAAACCGAGCAACTTCCCAATTTTGAGATTTTGCGGCATATCATGGAGCACTACCGCAAAGGCATCGAGTACCTTACCTTGCTCACCGAGGCAAATGTGGTACGCCGTATGAAACGCCGAATGGTCGCCTCCATTCTCTCCGGCTATCACTGCTTCTTCCAACGCGGTGGCGTGTGGGTGTTCGATGCCCGCAAACTTTCTCAAGGCTTCGACCGTTCCAAGCGGAAGTACATAATCCACTAAGGAGAAACTATGCCGGTTCGCGTTCGCTATGCGCCTAGCCCCACCGGTTCACCCCATGTGGGCAACCTGCGCACCGCGATATATAACTGGTTACTCGCCAAAAAAGAGGGGGGACAGTTCATCGCTCGCCTTGAAGATACCGATCGCACCCCAGAACGTTATGTTCCAGAAGGCATGTGGGATATCGAAGAGAGCCTGCGATATCTTGGCATCGTTCCTGACGAGTGGTGGGTCACCGGTGGCCCTAAAGGCCCCTATATTCAAAGCCAACGGCTCGAAATCTATAAAGAATATGCAGAAAAGCTCGTGGCCGAAGGCAAGGCCTACTATTGCTACTGCAGCAAGGAACGCCTCGAAGCCATGCGTAAAGAGCAACAGGCACGGGGCATCCCCACCGGCTACGACAGGCATTGCCGCGACCCCCAACGCCGCGAGCAGATGCGTCTAAAGCGCCTAAGTGAAGAGGGCGTTGAACCAACCCCTGTGATTCGCTTGGCCATGCCGCTCGAAGGCCAAACGGTTGTGCATGACCTCGTTCGGGGTGAGATCGTCTACGAAAATCGCTCCCAAGACGACCAGATCCTCCTGAAATCGGACGGTTATCCCACATACTTCCTCGCCTGCGTCGTGGATGATCACCTCATGGGTGTAACCCATGTTATTCGTGGGGATGACTGGCTCTCCAGCGCCGCCAAATTTATGGCGGTGATACAGGCCTTCGGCTGGGAACCCCCAAAACTGGTGCATCCCCCTCTTATCCTCGGTCCCGACCGAAAAAAATTGAGTAAGCGCCACGGCGCCACACAGTTCATGGAGTTTGTGCGCGAAGGCTACCTGCCCGAAGCCCTCTTCAATTTTCTCGTGCTTCTCGGATGGTCTGCCGGAGAGGAGAATCGCGAGATCATG
>NZ_DATGLN010000204.1:0-1849 GCF_035294165.1 Chthonomonas sp. | reverse complement strand
TGACAGGTCTCGAACCTGCGACCTCATGCTCCCAAAGCATGCGCTCTTCCAACTGAGCTACACCCCGCTTTTTACAATGTATTATACCCTATCCGGCTCTCTCACAGGCTATTACATCCCGTCTATTCTCTGCACCGGCTCCAACGCCTTGCGTGTTGGACTGTTCGTAAGGAGCAGCGTGGTCAACGACCACCGCCTAAAGGCAGCGGTTTGCCCTTGTTGTGAGGGAGCTTCCGTCGTTGTAGCAAACGGGAGAGATACGTTGTTGAACGCTCCAAAACCGCAAAAGAAAGGAGGTGTAGACAGGGGGATACGTCGGCCCATACAGTCTTCGGTCGCCTTTTGAGGCGGCGAGACAATTCCCTATGGCGGCGGCAGTACTCTTGTCGTGGTTTTTATGGACTTTCGGTTTAACCCGCTTACCGTGGAGATATGGCGGCATCGCTTAGCCTCTATCGCAGAGGAGATGGGAACCACTCTCGAACGTGTGGCCTACTCGCCCAACATTCGCGAGCGGCTCGACTACTCCTGCGCCATCTTCGATGCACGGGGTCGTCTCATAGCTCAAGCCGCTCATATACCGGTGCATCTCGGTGCAATGCCTCTCATGATGCGCAAACTTCTGCGGGCTGTATCGTGGTCTCCTAACACGCTATGGCTTTGCAACGATCCCCGCTTCGGAGGAACCCATCTGCCCGACCTCACCCTCACCGCTCCGGTCTACACAACCAACCGCACAAAACGGCTCATCGGCTTTGTCTCCTGTCGCGCCCATCATGCCGACATCGGCGGCATGACTCCCGGCTCGCTACCGCTTTCGCTATCCGCCTATCAAGAAGGGCTTATTTTACCGCCGGTTGCCCTCGTAGAAAAGGGCAAGCAGCGTGAAGACCTGCTCGATCTGCTCTGTGCGAACTCACGCGCTCCCCACGAGCGACGAGGCGACATCGCCGCCCAAATAGCCGCCTGCCATGTGGGGATAAGCCGCATGCAACAACTGGTGAATCGGCATGGACTTACCACCTTCTTGCACCATGCAGAAGAGACCCTTCACTATGCAGAGGCCGCTACTCGCCAGATTCTGGCGCAAATGCCCGTCGGCTCTTGGCAAGCTGCCCAACGTTTGGAGTTACCCACCGATGAAGTGAAGTATTTGAAGGTGACCCTTCGTTTCGACGGTTCGGGCACCGCGCAGTTCGACTTTTCGGGCACCTCTGCCCAAACGCAGAGCTGCCTGAACGCAACCGAGGCCATAACCCATGCCGCCTGCGCCTACGTGGTGCGCTGCCTGGCCTCGGAGGAGCTTCCCACCAACGAAGGCTGTTTTGCTCCGTTACAGATCATCGCGCCCGAAGGCACACTGGTCAACGCGCGTTTTCCGGCGGCTACCGCCGGCGGCAACGTGGAGACCTCCCAGCGATTGGTCGCTCTGCTTTTGGCCGCATTGCGGCAGGCACTGCCTCACCAGATGCCGGCAGATAGCCAAGGCACCATGAACAACGTGGTCATCGGGGGCCTCTCAACCGGTGAAGAAGGTCAAGAGGACGCCTGGACCTACTACGAAACCCTCGCCGGTGGGGCCGGGGCCTCGCCTCAAACACCGGGGGCCTCTGCCGTGCATACCCACATGACCAACACCCGTAACACCCCTGTGGAGGTGTTAGAATCGTACTATCCGCTGCAAGTTGTAGAGTATGCGTTGCGTGAGGGCAGCGGAGGACGAGGGTTCCACCCAGGCGGTGAGGGGCTAATACGCCGTCTAAGGCTTCGCGCGCCGGCCCACATCACGTTGCTTACTAGCAGCCGTGCCCAGAGACCGCAAGGGGCTAACGGCGGGGAGGCGGGTGCT
>NZ_DATGLN010000203.1:0-4931 GCF_035294165.1 Chthonomonas sp. | reverse complement strand
CTTGAGAAACTATCTCTCAGGGTGTTGGAAAGCAGGAGAGGTTGAGGAGAAAACGATTAGGATTGCTTTTCAGATATGGCTTAAAGTGGCGCAACGCCTCAGAGTTCCTGTGCCGGATGCCTCGACAGGGCCTCGAAGGCAGGTTATGTTGACATGGGATAACGGTCGTGATCATCTGGAGATAGAGGTTTTTCCAGATGGAGTTGTGGAATATTTTTACTATGATCGTGAGAACAAAAAGACCTGGGAGGCAGAAGAACCGATTTCTATGGTTGATATCGAAGGAGAGAGCAGCGACCTTGCAAGGCCGACGACTTCCCCCTGCGTGCCTGAAGAGTTGTTTACCTATTTGCGAAGATTTGTTTGAAGCGCTCCTGCTTGCAAGGATGTGATATGGAGATGCCCCATGATCAGGGCGGTAGAAGACAGCAAGAAGAGCAACGACTTCAAGGCCGACGCCCTCCCCCTCAAGGCCGACGCCCTTCCCCTCGTGGAGAGCCTCTTCCTGCAACGTCGTGGGTCATCCGCCTGCTTAGGATTTCGAAAGATGGAAAGGTTGAGACGACAGAGTTCGATTTTGTTCTTTCCTCTAAAGACAAGCAGACAGATCCCCCGTTGCTTTCGGTCTGGGAAGAGACGCTGACACCACCGAAGCAAGCATTGGCGATTGTAAATACGACAGGTGAAGTCTATGGAGGTTATTGCCGTCTCTCTGTGGAGGCAGTTCGTCAAATCCGTTGTGTGGAGTTGCCTGAGCATCGGCTCGAAGTTGTTTGGGATCCGCTAGAGCCGATGCCTCCTGGTGGGGAGGGGCACGCTGGAGTTTCGGGATTAGAGCGACCGACGGGGGTGCCCAAAAGCGCATTTAAGACGCTTCGAGTCCAACTTGCCGATATGGCTAGTCGCCAGTTGTATCGTTTTAGCTAGGTGGTAGAGTTAGTCACCGGCGTACCTGCCGACGCGTTTTCTATCTCGCAGAGGCTCGTGGAGTCGGCACATGCATCTATTAAAGCAAAAGGAGCACCGCATGTCGTTCTTACGGCTGTTAGAGGAGCAAGGGTATAGGGCACGCGCCGACCGCCGGTACCTGAGCGGTACGGTGGTAGATGTGGACGTGTTGGCGCACACCTGTTCGGTGGACGTAGGGGCAACGGACGTGAACGGCAACCCTGTGTACCTGACGGGGATAGCATTTAGCCCTGCCACGCCGCCAGCGGTAGGCAGCCAAGTGAACCTGCTTTACGGCAACAGCAACCCGCACTCCGCGGTGGTGGCCGGTTCGGCCTTAGGAGGTGGGAACCCGCAGAGCGCGATAACGGTGGTGGGTGCCGTGACGAGTTTAGCTGCGGTAGGGAACCCGGCCTTGCAGGGCGCGGTGAACCTAGCCGCCGGTGCCAACGTGCAGCTGAGCGAGAGCGGGCAGACCATAACGATAGCGGCGCCCAATGCCATGACGAACCCGATGACGACGGCGGGCGACCTGATAGTAGGCGGCACGGGTGGCACACCACAGCGTTTACCGGTTGGCAGTAACGGGCAGGTGTTGGAAGTGGTAAACGGCGTGCCGGCGTGGGCAAATGCGCCGAGCGCAGGAACGCCGGCCAGCACGGTGCAGCCGGTTGGGGCCAGCAACGTAGTAGGCACGAGTACCAACTACGCCAGAGAAGACCACCAACACGCCGGTGTGCACAGTTTAGCGGCAAGCGGCAATGCGGGCGTGACCGGGGATGTGGTGTTGGCGGCAGGCGGCGGGGTGACGCTGACGCAGAGCGGCCAGCAGATAACGATTGCGGCGAGCGGTGCGGGAGGCTCTGGCGCCCCGGCGAACATAATTGAAGTAATAGCCCAGGGTGGTGCGACTCAGGTGGTGGCCCAGGGCAGCATTTTGTGGATGGTGGTAACAGGGGTGGGGCAGGTGGTGTTGGCGCCATCGGCGGCTCAGCCGATACTCTGGGTTTACAATGCGACGGCAGGCACGGTGTCGCTGTTGCCTGGCACGGGCAATACGTTTGCATCGGGGAATCAGATGGACAACGTAGGCTCTGGGGCCTCTGCTGTGTACATCGCCCTACCTAACGGCAGCAACTGGACGCTTTATCGGGCGATTTAACCCTCAAGGCCGTCGCTCTTCCCCGCAGAGCTGATGGGAATTGAAACTCAAGATTTCTCGCCTTCGGCTCGAAATGACAGTTGTTTATCTTGCCGGCTCTTCAAGCCCCCACCCCCCCCGCCCCTCCCCCAGTTTGGGAGAGGGGAGACCAACAAGCTTACCTGCGGTTTCCTTTGATAAGCTTCCTTTCGGGAACTTAACACAACCGCCCCCTTTCTCCCGAATCGGGGGAAAGGACGGGATAGGGGGCGAACAAGACAAGTTTGCTCTACAAACTACCTCTAGAACCCTGAGATTGGCAGTCTCACCGGCCCCACCTCCTACCTCTCATTTGCCAAGACGAATAGGGGGCGAACGAGGTAGGCTGGTTGGACGAATTGGCTCTAGTGGGGGATGAGGTTTTAGCTAGGTATTTTCTGCGAACCAAACCGTTTCCCAACCCCATCGAGTATAATGAGAATGCTTTTTAGGGAAGAAAAAGGGGTTTAGATTTTGACCTCAGAGGCCGACACTGTAAGGGGTCACGCGCGTTTACGAGAAAGAAGGAGCGGTTTGGGAATGTCATCTTCGGATGTTGCCATAGAGGTGCGGGGTTTAAGCAAGGCCTATCGCATTGCCCACAATCGGGAGAACCACCTGACCCTGGTTTCTGCTCTGGTGCACAAGCTGCGTCATTTAGGGGCTTCTACCGAGACCTTTTGGGCTTTGAAGGATGTGAACCTCCGTGTGGAGCGTGGGGAGGTGGTGGGCATTATCGGCAAGAACGGGGCCGGCAAATCCACGTTGCTGAAGGTATTAAGCCGCATCACGACGCCGACACGGGGTCGAGTGGACTTATACGGTCGTGTGGGCAGTTTGTTGGAGGTAGGGACGGGTTTTCATGGGGAGTTGACGGGTCGGGAGAACATCTATTTGAACGGGGCGATATTGGGGATGAGCCGTTGGGAGATACGTCGTCAGTTTGATGCGATAGTGGATTTTGCTGGGGTAGAGAAGTTTTTGGACACGCCTGTGAAGCGCTATTCGAGTGGGATGTATGTACGTTTGGCGTTTGCGGTGGCGGCGCATTTACGGACGGAGATTATGATAGTGGATGAGGTGTTGGCGGTGGGGGATGCGGAGTTTCAGCAGAAGTGTTTAGGGAAGATGAAGGATGTAGCGAGTGGGGGTCGGACGGTGTTGTTTGTAAGCCACAACATGCAGGCGGTATCGCGTTTATGCAGTCGTGCGGTGTGTTTACGTCGTGGGGAGGTGATCTACGATGGGGAAGTTGCTGGGGCTATCGAGCACTACCTGGCGGAGTATCGTGTTGTGGGTGAGGAGGAGGTAGACCCCAACACGCGGGCGGGTTCTGGGGAGTACCGTTTTGTCTGGGTACGTCCTGCGAAGGAGATGTTTGCTCCGGAGGAGGAGAAGGTCATCCATTTTCGCATTGAGCGTAGAAAAGAGAACCCCGTCTATGCGGCCCTATGTGCGCAGGTCTATAACGAGCTGGGCGCTTCCGTCTGTTTGTTGGACGACATGTGGGTAAAGCACCAGCTTCCGGAAGGGGATGCTATCGAGGGTTCTCTGCACATTCGGTCGCCCTGGTTCAAGCCGGGGACATACCGCGTGGATATCCAGATTCATCCACCGGGCGGGCATGAGGTGATAGACTACTTCGCCGACGCCTGTTCTTTCTCCGTTTCGCCTCAGCTCCCCTATATTGGGGCCGCGCCGGAGGAGGCTTTGAGATACGGCACGGTGCTGGCCGATTTCGACTGGAAGAGCCATGTAGTCACGCCGATGGAAGAGAGCTTATCCGTATCGTAGGAGGGGCAGAAAAGCCATGCCCAAGGTATCGGTGATTACCCCGATGTACAATGCGGAGCGGTTTATAGGGGCGACAATAGAGAGCGTGCGCGCCCAGACCCTGCAGGATTGGGAGCATATTATTGTGGACGATGGAAGCAGCGATGGCTCTGCGGAGGTGGTGAAGCGCTATCTGCCCCTGGAGCCGCGCTTAAAGCTGGTGCAGCAGGCCAATAAAGGAATGACCGGTGCACGTAATAGTGGTTATCGAGCTAGTTCTCCAACAAGTGAATATCTGATATTCTTTGACGCCGATGATGTTATGGAACCAGAGATGTTGGAGACACTGGCCTGTTATCTTGATACACACCCGGAAGTGGGAATGGTTCACTGTAGCTTGCGTTTTATTGATGCAAAGGGGCAATTTTTGGATTGGGAACCAAACTCACAAAATGGATGGGTGCCTCGTTATATTCCAACGAGATTTGGGATACGTATTTTACAACAGAACGTAGTTGAAACACCGTTTTGTTCTCTCTATGCTCTGGCTACAATTATCTCTTCAATGGCCATGTTAAGACGGACTATCTATGAGGCCACACCCGGTTTCGATGAGGAACTAGACTATTACGGAGATACGGATGTTTTTTTACATATGGGACTTCGTGCCAAAGTGCATGCGATAGCAAAGCCGCTCTTTCGTTATCGAATTCATTCTAGTCAGTCCTCAGTTAGTGAGCGACGTGAGCATAACATGCGAATGATGGACAAGTTATATGCCAAATGGTCTCAAATGGATGGACTGACACTACAGCAGAAGGAGATGATAAAACAGGCAATCCGATTTCGCGAGACTCGGCTATTGCCCTATCAAGGGATGCATACGGGTTGGCGCCATTTGAAAAAAGGGCAGTTGGGGTTGACCGCCCGTTTTTGGGGTGGGGCCGTGAAGCGATATGTAAAGGGCTTAATATTCCCACCGAAGTAGTTGCTCGCAATGAGACCACTCAACTTTTTAAAATGCTAAACG
>NZ_DATGLN010000202.1:0-1401 GCF_035294165.1 Chthonomonas sp. | reverse complement strand
AGACAGGTGGTGCATGGTTGTCGTCAGCTCGTGTCGTGAGATGTTGGGTTAAGTCCCGCAACGAGCGCAACCCTTGACCTGTGTTACCAGCACGTAGAGGTGGGGACTCACAGGTGACTGCCGGCGTAAGTCGGAGGAAGGTGGGGATGACGTCAAATCATCATGCCCTTTATGTCCTGGGCGACACACGTGCTACAATGGGCGGAACAACGGGAAGCGAGACCGCGAGGTGGAGCAAAACCCTAAAAACCGTTCGTAGTTCGGATTGCAGGCTGCAACCCGCCTGCATGAAGCCGGAATTGCTAGTAATCGCGGATCAGCATGCCGCGGTGAATCCGTTCCCGGGCCTTGTACACACCGCCCGTCACACCACGAGAGTCGGCAACACCCGAAGTCGGTGGGGTAACCCGTAAGGGAGCCAGCCGCCGAAGGTGGGGTCGATGATTGGGGTGAAGTCGTAACAAGGTAGCCGTATCGGAAGGTGCGGCTGGATCACCTCCTTTCTAAGGAGCAAGGCCCACACCGGGGAGGTGTGGGGGAAGTCGGTCACTCTCTTGCGGTGTGTTTAGTTTTGAGGGAACCAAGGTCTGCAGGGGACTGCAGATGAGGGGAACTCAAACGGTACCTTGAAAACGAGATAGCGAATGAACTCCTACGAAACCGACGTAGAAGCTGTTCACCCAGAAGAGGGTGAGCAGGGGTAACTGCATCTTCGGTGTTGCAAGACACTGGAGATGGAGGAAAGCGACGATTGGTTTGCTGTGTAAGCAGTGAATCGACGGAGCGAACAGGTGAAGGTAGGAAGGGCGCACGGGGGATGCCTAGGTGCCAGGAGCCGAAGAAGGACGGGGCGAACACCGAAATGCCACGCGGAGCTGTAAGCGAGCGTTGATGCGTGGATGTCCGAATGGGGGAACCCACTGGTCGTGATGGGCCAGTACCGCACACTGAATGCATAGGTGTGTGGAGGCAACCAGGGGAACTGAAACATCTCAGTACCCTGAGGAAGAGAAAACAAACGTGATTCCGCAAGTAGTGGCGAGCGAACGCGGAAGAGCCTAAACCTGACTTGCGAGAGAGGTTGCAGCCGTTGCAAGGAAGGGGTAGCGGGGCCTGTATGGAGGAGACTGCAAGCTCCTCGCAGTGACAGCATGTGTCTAGCCGAACGGCATGGGAAGGCCGGTCAGAGAGGGTGAGAACCCCGTAGGCGAAAGGGACGTGCAACTGTGGTGCAGGCACCCAAGTACTGCGGGACACGAGGAACCCCGTAGGAATCTGGGAGGACCACCTCCTAAGGCTAAATACTCCCTGGCAACCGATAGCGGATAGTACCGTGAGGGAAAGGTGAAAAGAACCGCGGGAGCGGAGTGAAAGAGAACCTGAAACCGTGTGCTTACAATC
>NZ_DATGLN010000201.1:0-11049 GCF_035294165.1 Chthonomonas sp. | reverse complement strand
GGAGATGATAAGCCCTGCGGGGTCATCGGCGGCGGAGTTGATGCGCAGTCCGCTAGAGAGTTTTTGGATGCTGCTAGCGACGGCATCGGAGACTTGGTTTAGGTTGTAAAGGGCGCCTAGCGCCGTTACATTGGTGTTGAGCTGTAACATACACGATCCTCCGTGAATTTACTTTCGGCCTATTTGGCCGTTTGCCGGCCTCCTGCCGGCGAAGCGTTGGTTTGGAATCTTGAACAACCACGTACATTGACCGGAGAAGAGAGGTGTCTTGGTTGTTCCGCAATGATTTTCGGAGGATCGCCCCGTAATTTTTAGAGGGTTTTCTCAAAGCGACTCGGCGAAGCAGAAAAGCAACGGTCGCTACGCACAGAGGGCTGCTTGCAAACGTGCCGTTATGTGAGGCACAGATGCAAACAACGGTGTTAAATCGTTCTCGGGGAAACGATATTTCATCTCGGCATGAAGGGCTGCATCATAGCGCACACGTCCATCAATCATGGTTAATACCACGTCGGAAGCGTGAGCCGTATAGACCAAAGCACTATAAGGATCGTAGTTTGGCATGGTATGCAGTCTATCAAGGCGCACCACGCAGAGATCGGCTCGTTTGCCTATTTCCAATGAACCAACATCCTTCAGCCCCAACACTTTGGCTCCGCCCAGCGTGGCTAGGTTAATCACTCGCTCGGCGGTCAGGGCGTCTACTCGTCGGCGGGCAGCGCGCTGGAGGAGAACGGCAAAACGCATCTCCTCGAACAGGTCTAGAGTGTTGTTGCTCACCACACTATCGGTGCCCAACCCGACTCGTGATTCCGCGCCATCAGAAGGACAGAGAAGCGCCAGAGGAGCCACTCCATTGCCCAGCTTTGCATTCGATTTTGGGCAGTGCACCCAGGCCGCACCCCGCTGTTGTGCAAGCATACAGTCTTTAGCTGAAACGTTCACTCCGTGCACTAAAAGCGTTTGCGGACCAATAATGCCCAAATTGTCTAGATAGGCACTCACGCTTTGGCGCGGGATATGCCAGGAGATGCCACGCTCTTCAAGACTTTGCGCCATCACCCCGCGCCCCTCAAGCAACAGCTCTAGCTCCTCGCGCGACTCGGCAGCATGGATGCAAACAGGTAGCCGATTAGGATGCGCCCAGCGGGCTAGCGCCTGAAACAAGGCCGGTCGCACGGTATAAGGCGCATGAGGAGAAATACCCACCGCCAAACGGCTATCGGCGCTTGCTTTCTTTAAGGCGGCAACCTTTTGCGCTAGCTCCCGTATGGTCTCTTCGACAGGCTGCTCCTCCCCAATGCCAAACACTTCCTGATAGATAACTCCGCCTAACCCAAAGGCCTGTGCCGCCCCTAATGAGGCACCGGTTGGCGTACAGTCGCCAATCGTCGTTATGCCACCGGCCACCGCCTCCGCAGCCCCCAACAGGGCGGAAATGCGCCAGTCCTCATCGGAAAGCAGACGACTGCGCTTTACCAACTCCCGAATCCAAGCGAAGAACTCCCGGTCTTCCACAAGTCCACGGAACAATGTGTAGTCCAAATGGGTGTGGGCATTAACCAACCCAGGCAAGATCACGGCTGCACCAAAGTCGCGCCCTGTGCGAGAGTCTAAAACGCCACGCGCCTGCCGTATCTCCGCGATCCTTCCCTCCTCCACCACAACCTCGCCATGGGCGATAGGAGGGTTCGTTATCGGTAACACCCAGTTGGCACGCAATACAACGCGATCGCTCATAGAGGCATGGCCCAGTAGGCATTGAGTTGATCGTAGGTGATGTTTTTGGAGTGGCCGTCGGCAAAAAGCGTGTTGTAACGCCATACACGCGGAATGAGGCTGCCATGCCATTTCCCGGCACCGTCGAAAAGCACGTTGACCTCGGCAGGGTGTTGTAGCATACTGTCGGTAGCGTGGCGCTCGGCCAACTCGGTTCGATAGTAGTAGCTCGTCCCAAACTTTGCGAAGCTAGATGGGTTGGCATTAGGTGGGTTTCCGTTGGGGTCAATATAGAGGCCGGTAAAATCTTCCACATCGAACCCCGTATCGGCGGGGCAATGAAAAACCTCCTTTGACTTCGTGTAAGGAAATAAGGCCACCTGAAGCGGTGTGATGGTGGGAATCTGTGCCATAAAGCTGGGGTCACTTCCCCAAATTTGCGGGGTATAGCGGTCGGCAGGGTCTACCATATAAGGATAGTAGCTGTCGTAATCTTGCATGTACATGCCGATGCTTAGGCCGAGCTGGTGCAGGTTGGAAAGACAAGCGATTTCACGCGCTTTTCCACGGGCTGTTAAAAAGACGGGGAAGAGGAGCGCAGCCAATAGCGCAATAATTGCAATTACGACAAGAAGCTCGATGAGCGTAAAGGCGCTGCGCGAGGCATAGGGCGTTGTTCTTTTGTGAAACATCTCTCCACTCCTTTCAGATCCGCTAGAGAAAGCTCTAACGATATTTTATACTACCCCACAACACCCCACGCCCCCGCATAAAGCTCTTGAGGCGCCTTTTAACAATTTGCCAATTTCCAACGATATAGGATAGAATAGAGTTTGATGCGCGTTCGCCTGCGAACGTGCGCACTTGTTAGAAAGGAAGCTACGATGGTGGACATAAGGCTATGCCCTACGTGGTTTGCGGTGCCGCATCGGCGTCGAACACCGCTATGGTTTAAGGTGTTCGATGGCATGGCGTTGCCCAACGGCAAAGCACAACCGCGGGTCTCTGGTCTTACCGGTCGTAGCAAGCGCTCCTACTACCTCTTCTGACACTCCTCTGAGGGCGCCCCCGGAAAAGCGCCTTCTCGAAGCAAACATTGGGCGCGTGCTCCTCCCCGCTCTCACCGGCAACGGGAACGAAGCGAATTTGCGAACACCGCGACCGTTAGAGACCTCTCCCGATTCTTCAATCGTTTAGCGTTCTTTGTTTGCGTGATTTTCGAGAAGGAATTGTATTATGGAAACGGCTTTACGGGGGTGCCTCGACGCCTCCACCCAACAAAAACTCATAGATGCGATTGAACAGCGTATTGAAAGAATGGCCGCCTACTTCGGGCGAATCTCAGGTGTTGAGAGCGATGACTTGCGCCAAGAAGCTTGGGTAGCCGTTCTTGAGATGTTGCCGCGCCTTGACATGCGTATCGGCAACCCGGAACAGCATCTGCTGCAACGCGCTCGGTGGCGCATGCTCGACACGATTCGCGCTCACTGGCGCGCCCATACCGTGCCGATTCCGGATGGATACCTCGAAGCCCCTTCCTTCGATCCAACGGCCACCTTCGATCTCATCGCCCTCATGGAGCTGCTCACCCCGCTGCAGCAGCGCATTCTGCGCGCGCTTCTAGAGGGCTACACGGCACGAGAGGTAGCGGAGATTTTAGGGTGTTCGCCGGCCAACGTGGCCTACCATGTGCGACGCATCCGCAAGGCCTACAAGTCGCTACAAGCCGAAGCGCTCGCCGCCACAGACGCCGAGCGGGGCGAAAATTCTCCCTGAGGTTCGCACTTTAGATAACCAATAATTCCGGTGAAGCCCACATTAGAACGTGGCGACCGACTTTTGTTTCTAAGGTGCTCAGCACCCATCGTAAAGGGAGTAAGCCCATGCTCGATATGCTCTTTGGTGGCGACGCTTTTCAGGCGGTGACGGCTGCCCTTAACGCGGCAGCTCTGCGTCAACAGGTCATCGCCAACAATCTAGCCAACGTCAATACGCCCGGCTATAAGCGTCAGGCTGTCAGTTTTGAGTCGGCTTTGCAGAGCGCCCTGGAGATACGCCATACTCCCTTCGCCGCTCTCGATCCGCACCCCATCTCCTCTATTCAGCCGATCGTCTACACCGTCAACACCACAACCGACCGCACCGACGGCAACAACGTAGACCCAGAATCGGAGAGCGTGGCACTCGCCATGAATGCCATTCGCTACGATGCCCTAGCAACGGCAGTATCGCTCCAGTTTACCAATCTCAAAACCGTGATCAACGGACGCTAATTGCTAACACGTCTGTTCAAGGAGGGGAACACCATGTCACTCGGTTCGGCAATGCAGATAAGTGCCTCAGGTCTTACCGCAGAGCGTCTGCGCCTCGATGTGATCAGCAACAACCTCGCCAATGTAGATACTACGCGCGGCCCTAATGGTCTGCCTTATCGGCGACAGATCGTCACTTTGGCCGAACGTCAGCCCGGTGGGGACAGCTTCCACGCCATGCTGATCGCCCTGCGCGGCGGCCCCGAAGACGAAGCGCCAGGAGCCGGTGTGGAGGTGACTTCCATTCAACCGGACTACTCAACACCCTACAAAGTGATTCACGATCCGGGCAATCCAGACGCCGATGCCAACGGCAACGTGCGCATGCCCAATGTGAACCCTATTATCGAAATGGTGGACATGATCTCGGCCTCACGTGCTTACGAAGCCGACGTCACCGCCATCAACGCAGCAAAACAGATGCAGACCCGCGCCATTGACATCGGCCGCGCGTAATTGAAGGAGAACCTCCCATGCGTATGGATGCTCCAACCCCGCTTTTTGACATTGCCCCCGCCGTGCAGCAGTCGGTAAGTCCCTTTTCAGCGCCTACTGGGCCAGGAGAGACCTCCGTATCGGGAAAGAGCTTTGGTCAATTCCTCAGCGAGGCCATCAACGAGGTAAACCAGGCTCAACTGCACGCGGATGACCTCACTGCGCGCTTCGCTGCCGGTGAACCTCTCGACGTTCACCAGGTGATGATCGCCTCTCAGGAGGCCTCTGTGGCCCTCGACCTGGCCGTGCAGGTGCGCAATCGCCTGCTAGATGCCTATCAACAGATCATCAGCCTCAACGTATAGCAGCCGTATTGCGTTAACGAGGTAGCTCATTGAGAATGCAGGCGCACAGCAGAAAGGTAGGAAGGAAGTTATTACCGTGAACCGAGCTAGAGAATGGTGGGAACGTTTAGGCCGCACCAATCAGATTATCTTTGTCGCAGCCTCTTTGGGAACGATCATCGCGCTGATCGGCTTCCTCTCTTGGGCGAGTACCCCCGAATTCGTGCCGCTTTTCTCTAACCTCTCCGCCCAAGATGCCAACGCGATCACCGAGAAACTACAGGAGGCGCACGTCCCCTATCGTCTCACACAAGGCGGCACGGCCATTGAAGTGCCAGCCCAAGACCACGACGAATGGCAGATGAAACTGCTTAGTCAAAACCTGCCGGCACAATCTTCCAGCACGCTTAACGGCGCCGATGACATCCTCAACTCCTCCCACATGGGCGAGCCGCAGGAGATCGAAGACCTACGCATCCGCCGTTCTCGTGAAGACCGCATCGCACGCACCATTATGAGCATGGACGATATCGCCTCCGCAGTGGTGCACTATGCCCCGGCAGACGACAGCCCCCTACTGGTAGATCACCACGACTCTTCGGCCTCTGTGCTTCTCACCCTCAAGCCCGGGCATCAGCTTTCCGACGAGAACGTGCGCGCCATTGTGCGCCTCGTTCAAATGGCATTTACCGGTCTATCCGACAAAAACATCAGCGTGGTCGACTCTAACGGCGATCTGCTTTGGGATGGCCTTCACATGGCTGGTGGTCAGGTGGATGACCTGGAAAAACAGGCACGTGAACAACAGATGCAAGAACGCGCCGACCTACAAGCCGCCCTCGACAGGGCTTTAGGCCCCCATCGCTCCATCGTTTTAGTACATGAAGAGCTGAGCAACGACCAAGAAAAACGCCATATCGTAACCAATAGTCCAGGCGCACCGGTCACCAAATACGATGAGACAGAGCAGCTTAACGGCCAAGGAACCGCCATCCCGCGCGCTCAGGTGGGCGCTGCCGGCAACATTGCCGCCGCACAACCCAACGGTCCCGGCGTACCTAACTACATGGCGGCCACCACCGGCCCCAACAGCAACTACACTCATGAAACCACCACCACCACCTATCAGCCCACCACAAGCACTGTGGATACAACGGTTGCTCCGGGCCAGATCAGGCGTTTGGACGTAAGCGTTCTGCTCGATTCCTCAAAAATTCCTGCCGATCAACTGCAATCCACCATCGCCACCGTCACCCAGATGGTGCAGACCGCTATCGGCTACGATCCCAACGACCCAACACATGCACGCCAAGTGGCCGTCAGCGCCGTTCCCTTCGATCACTCCACCGAGAAAGCCGAAGAGCAAGCGGCTGCGGCTGCCGCCAGCGCAGCCAACATGCGCCATCTACTCGCCGTGCTTATTCCCTTCCTTATTATGGGGTTTGCGGTTTGGATGCTTGCTCGCGCGCTTCGCCGTCCCAGCACGGTTGCCGAAGGTCAGCTTGCTCTGGCCGGCGGGGGCAGCCTGCCGGCAGGCGCACTTGGCTCGGCAGCACCCACCGAATCGCGCGATGGCGCCCCCGAATCGCTGCCGGGTCAGGAAGGGCCTATTCCGCTTGTTCCCGGTTCAAACTCTCCGAAGACCTTTGAGGTTATCGAAGAGGCCTTCGATGCCAACCTCGAAAGCATTCTTCATCTCACGCGCTCCAAGCCGGAGATGGTCGCCATGCTCGTGAAGAGCTGGCTCGGCGATGAAAACTAGACTGGTTTAAGGAAAAGGAAGCTATGCCACGTGCCCAAACGAATAATTTAACCAACCGTCAGAAAGCCGCCGTGCTGATGGTGGCTCTAGGCCCAGAGGCTGCCGCCCGCGTCTTTAAACATCTACGCGAGGATGAAATCGAGAACATCACACTTGAAGTGGCCCGACTGGGCCGTGTAAGTTCGGAAACCCGTCGCCAGATCATCGCCGAATTTCATGAGATGTGCCTCGCTCAAGAGGTTATTGCGGAGGGTGGAATCGATCAGGCCCGCAAAGCGCTTGAGGCGGCCTTCGGAGCCGATAAGGCCAATGAGGTCGTCAGCCGTGTCTCGCAGGCGCTGCAGGTAATGCCTTTCGACTTTGTTAAAAAGACCGATCCTACCCAACTGCTCTCCTTCATCGTAGATGAGCACCCGCAAACCATTGCGCTCGTTTTATCGCACTTGAACCCGAACCAGGCCGCAACGGTGCTGTCCGGGCTACCACAGGAGTTGCGGGCAGAGGTCGCTCGACGCATCGCCATTATGGATCGCACCCCGCCGGAGGTCATTCGGGAAATAGAACGCGTGCTTGAACGCAAGCTTTCTACCTCGGTGGTCTCCTCGGCTCTCACCTCGGTAGGCGGCGTTAAAAGCCTTGTTGAAATATTAAACTGGGTTGACCGCACCACCGAAAAAACCATCCTCGAAAACCTCAGCGAAACCACGCCCGACCTGGCCGAAGAGGTCAAAAAGCTCATGTTTGTGTTTGAGGACATTGTTCTGCTCGACGACGGCTCCATTCAAAAGGTTCTTCGGGAAGTGGATACCAAGGAGCTGGCCCTCGCGCTCAAAGGGGTGGGAGAAGAGGTACAGAACCGCATCTTCAAGAACATGAGCGAGCGCGCCGCCACCATGCTCAAAGAGGATATGGAGTTTATGGGGCCGGTGCGCCTACGCAATGTAGAAGAGGCCCAACAGCGCATCGTCGGCATCATTCGTCGGCTGGAAGAGGCCGGCGAGATCGTCATTGCACGCGGCGGCGGTGAGGAGATCATCATCTAATGTCAGCCGAACCTTCGCGAGCGGAAAACCTCGACTTCCGGCCGCTAACGGCGCCCCATATCTCGGTGAAATCGGGTACATCTCCCGTGCCCGTGAACTGGTTTCAGGTGCTGGCGCCTAAGCTGGAAGAGGGGGAAAGCGTGGCCGTTGAATCCGCTCCTCCACCACCAACAGCCGGAGTGCACGCCGCTCCACTCCAACTGCGACCGGTGGAGGAGATGGCCGAAGAGTTGCGCCGTCAACAGACAAAATCTATCACAGAACCACCCGAAATCGCCCAGATGCGCCAGGAGGCCGAGCAGGCTGCCCAAGCGCTGCTGAATGAGGCCCAAAACCGAGCCAAACTTTTGGAGGAGGAGGGCTACCGCCAAGGATTCGAGAAGGGATATTACGACGGCAAAATCAAAGGGGAAGCAGAGGTGCGTGCCGAGCTAACTCGCCAAGCAGAGGCGGAGCGCCAAGCACTGCGTGAAGACCTTCAAAACTTTGTTCAATCCGTGGAGGCCCAGCGCCGTCGCATTTGGGAGGAGCTGGAGCCCCAGGTGGTTCAACTGGTGTTCGAGCTGGCGCGCAAAGTGATTAAGCAGGAGATAGAAGCCTCTAAGGAGGTGGCGCTAGCCGTCATTAAGAACGCGCTGCTGCGGGTGGCCGATAGCGGCTCTCTCTGCATTCGCGTAAGCCCACGCGACCTAGAGACCGCGCGAAGCCACCGTGAGGAACTGCTCGAAATGCTCGATCATCTACCCCATGTGGAGATCATCAGCGACCGTCGTGTGGGCGACGGTGGGTGCATTGTAGAGACGCCCAACGGCAATGTGGATGCCCGCATCGAAACCCAGCTGGCGGAGCTGAACCCCTTTTTCAACGTGCCCCCTTCACCCCCATCGTCTGAGGGAGCATAGCCCCGATGCAAGGCAAAATCCTCGATCTACCGCCTATTCCTCCCAGTCCGGTGAACCTGGAGCGCTATCGGCAACGCATAGCGCGCTTCGACCCGGTGCGGCAGAACGGAAAAGTGATGCAGGTCATCGGCCTTGTCATCGAGTCCAACGGCCCACCGGCTATGGTGGGTGAGCTTTGCGACATCTACTACGACCGTGCTAATCTTTACGATCCGGCGCGGCCCCCTATTAAAGCGGAGGTGGTGGGCTTTCGTCAAGGGCGTGTGCTCCTCATGCCTATCGGCCCCATGGAGGGCATTCGCCCCGGCAGCGAGGTTGTGGCCACACGTCGTCCCCTCCAGGTGATGGTGGGTGAAGGCCTGCTCGGGCGCATGCTCGATGGACTTGGACACCCTATTGATGGCGGCCCTCCCCTCGATCTTCCCGCCGTTGTCCCTGTTAACGCCAACCCACCCAATCCTCTTACGCGCCCGCGCATTCGCGAAATACTGCAGGTAGGGGTACGCGCTCTAGATGGGTGCCTCACCGTGGGCCGAGGCCAGCGCATGGGTGTGTTTGCCGGCTCCGGTGTGGGAAAATCCACTCTGCTTGGCATGATCGCCCGCAACACCAATGCCGATGTCAATGTGATCGCCCTCGTGGGGGAGCGTGGGCGCGAGGTGCGCGACTTCATTGAGGAAAGTTTAGGTACGGAGGGCCTACAACGGTCTGTGGTGGTGGTGGCCACGTCCGATCAGCCGGCCTTAGTGCGCATTAAAGCGGCTTTCGTAGCAACCGCCATCGCCGAATATTTTCGTGATCAGGGCGCCCATGTCTTACTGATGATGGATTCGATCACGCGCCTGGCCATGGCCCAACGCGAGATTGGCCTGGCCATTGGGGAGCCACCGGCCACGCGCGGCTACACCCCCAGCGTTTTTGCCATGCTTCCCCGTCTTCTAGAACGTGCCGGCACGGCGGAAAAGGGCAGCATCACGGGGCTATACACGGTTCTGGTAGAGGGCGACGACATGAACGAGCCGGTGGCAGATGCCGTGCGCGGTATTCTGGACGGCCATATTGTGCTTACAAGAGAATTGGCTCAGCGCGGCCACTACCCGGCGATAGATGTTTTGCAAAGCGTAAGCCGCGTTATGCCACAAATCGTCAGTCCAGAGCACCTTCGAGCAGCAGAGCGCCTTCGGGAAACCCTTGCCACCTATCGAAATGCGGAAGACCTCATCAATATCGGGGCCTATGTGGAAGGAAGCAACCCAAAGATCGATCAGGCTCGCGCCCGCATCGAGCAAGTAAATGCTTTTTTACAGCAACGTTTCGACGAGGCAAGCACTCTCTCCGAAACCCTACAAATCCTGCTCAACAGCTTTACGGGGTGAAATAAACATGATCTCTTGGGTTCGTGGTAAGATGACTAGAGTGTGGTAAACTTGCGGTTGATGTCATCACGTAGCGCAATACCGACTTCCTCGAATATATCTAATAACTGTTGATAAGTTCCGTCACCTCCCAGAAAATTCCAAAAATCGTCCGCTACTTTGAGTTCATGTTGTAAGTCAAACATCGGTCTAAACGTCCGTCGATCATAATCTGAGGGTGCATAAGGATTATAAGGGATTGCAAGCCCGGTATAGATGCACACATCTCTATTCTGTAGCAATCGTATAGCCGCCCATTCAAGTAACGTTCGTTTAAGCCCTATGACTTCGCCTTTATTTGGCTTAGCTGTTTTTAAATCAAAATAGTACTCGATCCCATCGTTAGACTCAAGAAATATATCTGCTTTCAAACTCGATATCTGTTTTTTCGGTTCTTCTTGCGCCACCTCGCGTAGTTGTTCAATTTCCTTCAATTTGTTTGGCTCTACCAGGCCATTCCTCAAGTCATCAATGATTTTTTGTATGATGCCTAATGATTTTTCACTGATGTGATCTCCCAAACGCGACTGTCTCTGAACCCGTTTAAAATAGGGTTGTGCCACCTTTTCTGCAATCTGCTCGAATATCGAAGTGCCCAGAGTTGTGTTTATAGATTGTATAAAAGAAAACAACATCATTTTATCTTTTCCTAACAGTCTTACATGAAACGGCATATGCTGCGTTTCAGGGGAATAACTGTTGAGCTTCTCTCGTATCTTATTGCTTAGCAATTCCTTAATCTGTTCAGTCTGATCCTGGGATAAGCCCATCGGTTTATGCCCTCATCATAAAGAATATTGTCTCTTGATAAGGGTCATCACCCTGTTCAGTACGCTTCGTCACCGCGCGATGATACTCATCCACAATCCGCAAACCGCTAAGACGAGCGATCTCCGGGTACAGGTGGAAGCGGTCGTTGGCCACCACAAAAACCTTCGCATTCGGTTTCAGATAGGGCAGGAAGTTGCGAAACACTGCCGCGATGTCGTGCACATAGTCTTGCTGGGCACGACGTGATTTGCCTTTTCGCTTGGGGCCTATCTCCAACTCATCCTTTCGCGGAAAACCAAACAGTTCATAGGCGTAGATGTGCTGATCGTGATAATCTATCTGCCCT
>NZ_DATGLN010000200.1:0-1460 GCF_035294165.1 Chthonomonas sp. | reverse complement strand
TATAGGAAGAAGCCTGTGAATGCGAGCAGCACGGCCGCCGACGCCAAGCATATGGCTCTGAACACGCCGAGCAGCCTAAGCCTGAAGAGTGAGGCTACGTAGCTAAAGCTCAAGACCCAACTCAGTATCCCAGAGAAAAATCCAAGCGCAAAGTAGTATCCGAACAGGGATACGAGCGTGATGCCCACTGCGAGCCACCACCCAATCTGCAGCGGGTTTGTTAAACCTATGCTTAACCCCTGAAGGTAGCCCGCCCCCGACGCGTGGGGGGCCTCTTTCCCAAGTGTTGGCTTGGCGCCACTACGGCTTATCAACACGTAAGAGAGGTACACGAGGATTGCGCACCCGGCAGCGTAGAGTACGGGTCTGATAATCCAGTAGTCCAGAGCCCTTATACCCAGGATTGAGATGATAGTGTAGAAGGCGAAGTCGGCTGTGGCCGCTCCGAAGCCAACTGAGGCTCCGCTTAGCCACGAGCGCCTTATTGATTCATTTAGGATGAGTATGTTTATTGGTCCTGGGGGTGCGGCTAGGGAGAGACCCAACGCGAACGCGGCCAGCACCCTGGAAGCTTCGGAGAGCACACTTCACTCACCAATGAGTGTTAAATGAATTTTTCTACGCGTACTGGTGTTTGAGTGGTCTACGAGCACAACTTTGAGGGTTGACGTGATGAGTTTCGAGTTGAAGAATGGTAGGGTGAGGCTCACACCAATATCCCTCCCAACCCTGCCGCCACGCGCCTCCTCGATTAGAATCGAGCACTCGGGGTAGGGTGCGGCCAGGGTGATGATGCCGTTTGTGAAGCGAGACTGGTTGAGCGCCCTAATTAGTATGGGTGTTAAGTCAACTCTTTTCTGTTTTTTGGTGTAGATGGTGTAGGAGTAGTGTTTTTGGTTCACCCCTAATCCACTTTGGCCTATGTTGTGGCTTGGACGGGTCTGAGCGCTTCGTAACCAGTCTTCTCAACTTCATCGGCCAGGGAGGCGTCACCCGACTTGACTATCCTGCCATCAATCAACACGTGAACGTAGTCGGCCTTCACGTACTTGAGGATGCGCTGGTAGTGTGTGATGAGTATTATACCAACATCGGAGCCCCTTACCTCGTTGATGGCGCTAGACACAATCTTTAGGGCATCCACGTCGAGCCCCGAGTCTGTCTCGTCGAGCACCGCGAATTTGGGTTTCGCAGTGAGTAGCTGGACTATCTCAGCCCTCTTCTTCTCGCCACCTGAGAAGCCCTCGTTAAGGGATCTGGAGAGGAAGGCCTCGTCGAGGTCGAGTTTTTTGAGGTTCTCCTTGACATTCGAGTAGAACTGGCTCAGCGGTGTCTTATCACCCCTCATCTCCACCGCCAAAGTCCTTAGGAAGCTACCGAACCTTAGGCCGGGGATTTCCTCTGGGTACTGGAAGCCTAGGAACAATCCGAGCTTAGCGCGCCTATCCGTCTTGAGATTC
>NZ_DATGLN010000199.1:0-24948 GCF_035294165.1 Chthonomonas sp. | reverse complement strand
GACCCTCGATGAGAACGGTGAGGCGATGCACAAAAGCAAAGGGAACGTGGTAGACCCCATGGAGGTCGTGCAGCGCTACGGGGCCGACGTGGTGCGCTGGTGGGTGGTTTCTCAAGACTTTATGGAGGATACCCGCTGCGGCGAGCACCTGCTGGCGCAGGTCAGCGAGATGTATCGGCGGGTGCGTAACACTTTCCGCTTCCTCCTCAACAACCTCTACGACTTCGACCCAACCACCGACGCCATCCCCCTCGAACAGATGGAAGAGCTAGACCGGTGGGTACTGTCGCGCCTGGCGCAAGTGGTGGCTGCCTGTCATACCGCCTACGAGCAGTATGCCTTTCATCGGGTTTACCAAACGGTTATCCACTTCTGCACGGTAGACCTTTCCGCCTTCTATCTCGATGTCCTCAAAGACAGGCTCTACGCTTCCGGCAAAACCTGGCCGGCACGTCGCTCCGCCCAAACAGCCCTTCACCAGCTCGCCTCCACCCTTGCCCGTGTGTTGGCCCCCATCCTGCCTCATACCATGGAGGAGGTGTGGGATCACCTTAAAATGGAGGCGAAGCCGGAAAGCGTCCACTTGGCCGACTACCCCCAAGCCGGTTGTGTGGATGAGGAGCTTTTGAAGACCTACACCCAACTTCTGGAGGTACGGGAGGCGGTTTTGGCCGGGCTAGAAGCTGCCAAGCAGAGTGGCAGGATCACCAACCCTCTGGAGTCCCTTGTTAGACTTCGCGCCGATGCAACCTACTATCCAACCCTAGCGGCCAGAAAGGGTTCGCTTGCCTCTCTCTTCATCGTGTCACAGGTGGTGCTAGAGGAGATGGAGGATGGGGAGGAGAGCGCCGGCACGAAAGGATTACAGGTAGAGGTAGAGCCGGCTCCCGGAAAAAAGTGTGCCCGCTGTTGGCTTGTGCTCCCCGATGTGGGAATCCACGCAGACCATCCACTGCTATGTACACGCTGTGTACAGGCCGTCTCGTCCGCTCTGCCCATCGAGGGATAAGGGGCGAACAAGGTAGGCTTGTTTTGCAAACTGCCTCTAGAGCTGTGAGATTGGCAGAGTCTCTGCAGCCCTCACCCTCCTTAGAACTGGTGGGAAGGGAAATTCAAGATTTCTCGCCTTCGGCTCGAAATGACAGTCGTATCGCTGGCTCTTCAAGACCTACTCCTATCCCTCAAGGCCCCCACCCCCACTCCCCTCAAGGCCGACGCCCTCCCCCTCTCCCAAATTGGGAGAGGGGAGACCAATAAGCTTACTAGCGGTTTCCTTATGATAATCTTCCTTTCGGAAACTCAACACAACCGCCCCCTTTCTCCCGAATCGGGGGAAAGGTCGGGATAGGGGGCGAACAAAGTCAGCTTGCTTGATGAACTACCTCTAGAACCGCGAGATTGGCTGTCTCTGCAGCCTCTATCTCTCTAGCCGCTGCATGGCTGTCCGCGAGGACGGAAAGAATGAAAGAATGGAATAGAGGGCGAAGGAGGTAGGCTTGCTCTACAAACTGCCTCTAGAGCCGGGAGGTTGTTAGCCACCACCCCCTTATCCCTTCCCCTACAGAGCAGGATGCGCCTGCAGGAGGCAGGAATCGGGCAAGTCCAAAAGGAAATTTTACATCGTGCTAAATACTTTGGAAGGAGAGCAGAACGCTGTGGCCGCTTTTCATAAACACCAAACGAAACATCGCCTACGCTCCGCCCCGCCCAAAATCGGCATCCGGCCCACCATTGATGGGCGCTACGGCGGGGTACGCGAGTCGCTTGAAGAGCAGGTGATGACGCTGGCACGCAGCACCGCCCGATTTCTTCAGGAGAACCTTCGCCACCCCAGCGGCCTGTCCGTGGAGTGCGTCATCGCCGATACTTGCATTGGCGGCGTCTCGGAGGCCGCCAAATGCGCCGAAAAGTTCGCTAGGGAAGGCGTCGGAGTCTCGCTTACCGTCACCCCCTGCTGGTGCTACGGTGCAGAAACTATGGACATGGACCCCCTCGTCCCCAAAGCCATTTGGGGGTTCAATGGAACGGAGCGACCAGGTGCCGTCTATCTTGCGGCCACGCTGGCCGGACATAACCAAAAAGGGCTTCCCGCCTTCGGCATCTACGGACATGATGTGCAGGATGCCGGCGACACCACCATACCGCCCGATGTGCAGCAGAAACTCCTCACCTTTGCCCGCGCCGGCTTGGCTGTTGCCACCATGCGCGGCGCCTCCTATCTTGCCATGGGCGGCGTCTCGATGGGTATCGCCGGCTCGATTGTAGACCACGACTTTTTCCAGCGCTACCTAGGCATGCGCACCGAAACGGTGGATATGACCGAGTTTGTGCGACGCATGGAGGAGGGTATCTACGACGAACAGGAGTATCAGCAGGCCCTCCAATGGGTAAAAGAGCATTGCCACGAGGGCACCGACTACAACCCACCGGAAAAACGCCGTGACCGACAGCAACTCGATCGGGACTGGGAAACCTGTGTGAAAATGGCGCTTATTGCCCGCGACCTTATGAACGGAAACCCACGCCTCGCCGAACGCGGCTTTCCCGAAGAGGCCGAAGGCCACAACGCCCTGGCAGGCGGCTTCCAGGGCCAACGCCAATGGACCGACCACTTCCCCAACGGCGACTTCCTCGAAGCCATTCTCAATACAAGCTTCGATTGGAGCGGCATTCGCCAGCCCTACATCATCGCCACCGAAAACGATGCCCTTAACGGCGTCTCCATGCTGTTCGGGCATCTCCTTACCGGCACGGCACAGCTTTTTGCCGATGTGCGCACCTACTGGAGCCCCGATGCGGTGAAACGGGTAACGGGCTACACCCTGCAGGGACGCGCGGAGAACGGCATCATCCACCTCATTAACTCCGGCCCTGCAGCGCTCGACTGGACCGGCGAACAGACCTTGGAAGGCAAACCTGCCATAAAGCCCTGGTGGGAGGTCACAGAGCAAGAGGCACAACGCTGTGTGGAGGCCACCCGCTGGTGCCCCGCCCTTTTGGAGTATTTCCGCGGCGGTGGGTTCTCCACCGACTTTCTCACGCGTGGAGAGATGCCGGTAACCATGTGTCGGCTCAACCTGGTGCAGGGATTGGGGCCGGTGCTGCAGATCGCCGAAGGTTATACCGTAGACCTGCCCCCACAGGTACACGACATCCTGGACAAACGCACCAACCCCTCCTGGCCTACCACCTGGTTTGTGCCGAACTTAACCGGTGAGGGAGCCTTTCGCAGCGTATACGACGTGATGAACAACTGGGGCGCCAACCACGGGGCTATCTGCTACGGGCATATCGGAGGCGATCTGCTTGCGCTCGCAGCCCTTCTCCGTATTCCGGTGGACATGCATAATGTGCCCTTCGAGCGCATCTTTCGCCCCACCTACTGGGCACGCCACGGCGGCCTTACCTCTACCGATGCCGATTTTCGTGCCTGCAACAACCTCGGTCCCCTCTATGCCTAAACGAAACAAAAGGTAGGTTGAAATAGCTCTATATAGGACGTATAATATAATGTAGGCTGCGCTCTTCAACTTCAAAGAGTCGGCTTTCGGAGGATAAACTTGTTATGACCGCATCAGTACGACAGCAAGATATCGAAGAGGCCAAGGCGTTTTACGCCGCCAACGGCTATGTTATTGCGCGTGGGCTGTTTTCTCAAGAAGAAGTGGCACGCTATCGCGACCACTTCATGCGTCTGAGAGAGGAGGGCGCGAAACCGGGAGATTTTGCCGGCATAGACCTCAATAGCCCCGATCCCCTGAAACGCTACCCCCGCATGATCCACATGCATCGCTGGGACAAGTTGAGCCTGGAATGGCTCCTTGATGCGCGCCTTAACCTCTGGCTAACCGCCCTTATGGGCAAAGAGCCTTACGCCGTGCAGACCATGCTCTACTTCAAGCCTGCCGGGGCACGCGGCCAGGCGCTTCATCAGGATCAGTTCTATCTGCGGGTGCAGCCCGGCACCTGCATGGCCGCATGGCTTGCCCTTGACCCCTGCGATGAAGAGAACGGATGCATGCAAGTGGTTCCCGGCAGCCATCTCTGGCCCATCCTCTGCCCAGTTGAGGCCGACACCACGGTGAGCTTCACCGACGTCACCGTGCCGTTGCCGGAAGGGTGCGAGGTGCGCCCCATGATTATGGACGCCGGCGATGTGCTCTTCTTCAACGGCTCGGTAGTGCACGGCAGCTTCCCCAACACATCTAAAGACCGTTTCCGCCGCGCCCTTATCGGCCATTACATTGTGGGCGACGCCCAAAAGGTGGCGCAGTACTACCACCCCGTGCTCCGCATGGACGGCACCGAGGTTCCTCTGGGCGTGAGCGAGGGAGGCGGCCCCTGCGGCGTTTGGCGCGAACAAGAGGGCAAACCAACCATCGCCATGGAAGGACGCCTTGAAGACGGGTTCTTGCACGAGTAGGCCTCCCTTCTCCCTTCAGAGCAGGAGGGCAACACTCCTTGTTGCCCTCCTCTGCTTCTGTTTTAGCCCTCTTTACGCTCGTGCCGACACCTCCCAATCGCTGTTCGGCCTCAACGGCATCGGCTACTTCCACTATCTTAACGCCCCTAACGCCCACCAAATCGCCCAGGAAAAGATGCAGTGGCTGGAACAGGCCGGCGCCAAGTGGGATCGCTTTGACTTCTGGTGGGGCACCATCGAGCCGCAGCCCGGCGTCTGGAATTGGAGCCAGGCCGATTGGCTTGTCTCCTTCTACGCCCGTCATCACATCCACATGCTGCCCATCCTCTGCTACCAAGCGGCCTGGATGCATCAATCGCCCCATACCCCCGAAGATTTCGCGCAGTTTGCCGATTTTGTGGGGCACGTTGTCGCCCGCTATCATAAACAGATTCACTGCTGGGAGATTTGGAACGAACCGAATATCCCCGCCTTTTGGAAACCGCACCCCGACGCTGCCGCCTACACGGAGCTGTTGAAAGCCGCCTATCTCGCCGCCCATAAGGCCGATCCCCATTGCATCATCGTCGGCGCCGCCGCAAACGAAACGGATATCAACTGGCTCGAAGCCATTGCCGAACATGGAGGGCTTTCCTACATGGACGCCGTGAGCATCCATCCCTACTCCATGTCCGACGGCCCCGAACAGATGTACTTAGCTCAACAACTGCAGAACGTACGCCGGTTTTTAGCCGCACACGGCCGCCCCAATCTGCCCATCTGGATCACCGAGATGGGCTGGACATCCTCCATCGAGAACCTGCAAAGCATGCAGCGTGCTGCCATCTATCTGGTTCAATCCTACACCATCGCCGCGGCGGAGGGCGTTCAACATCTCTTTTGGTTCAGCGAACAGGACTGGACGGAAGGCGGGAAGTTGCAAGGCTGGGGCCTGCTTTCACCGGATATGCATCCCAAACTCACCTTCGATGCCTATCGCCAGATCGCCTCGTTCCTCGATGGCTGTCATTTCGTGGGCTACGCGCCTTTGGAAAACGGAATAGGCTATCTTTTTCGCAAAGGGCGCACCGAACGGCTCATCGCATGGGCTTATCGCGGGCAAACGGCCTTGCTGCCCCCGCTACGCCCCCGTGCGCAGCTTATTCCCCTCTTCGCCACAAGTTCCGATCCCCAAACGGGAAGCGGCCCCAAGGCCGATCCGCAGCAGAACCCCCGTTTCCTTGGTGAAACCCCCGTCTTCGTCGCCGATGTCGCCCACGCCTTCCTACAGCCGTTGACCATCACGCACACTCCGCCCACCCCATCCCAATGGGTTGTCAACGGCGACCTACAGCAGATAGATGCCAACGGCGCCTACGGTTGGCACAAAGGGGTATTCTACGGCGGAGCCGACAAAGGCACTTTTGCCACATTCTCCGAAGAGCACGCCCTGGCGCTTACCAATACCACCGAGGCCCTCTGGCAGTCGTGGCCGGTGCCCGTAATGCCGGCAGAGCGCTATCGCCTCACCATGGAGATTCTTACCAAAGAGGCCACCGGAGAGAACGATGCGCAGATACTCTTCCTCGGTGGGCCGGGCTGGAGCTGGCTGGGCGGGCCTACCACAGAAAGCGTTACCGGAAGCACCAACGGCTGGCGCACCTTCACCGTCGAAGGCGTCGTGCCTAAAGAGGCCGACTTCTTAAGGGTGAACCTGGTGAGCAAAGGGAACACGGGCCTGGTGCTCTTTCGCAACATCCGCCTGCAGCGCGTGCCCTGAAATTTTTTCAATCCGCTAAAAGTACGGGTTTTTGCATGAGAAGCAGGAATCCCGTCGAAAGCTATCGAACAGATGGTGTAAACTTTATGTGTAATGCTTATCTCCTTCGCGCTGAATACGTATTATTAAGTAAGCTATCGAGAGAAGCAGGCGAAACAACACGCCTCACGCTTCTCTCTTTCTATCGTTCTTAGGATGTAGGAAGGAATCAAATATGCGATTGATACAAGCCGGAGTGGGTGGCTTCGGCAGTTCATGGATATACACGGCACGAGAGTGCACAGGCTTCGAACATGTGGCCCTGGTGGATACCAACCTAGGTGCCCTTCGCGCCGCCGGCGAGATAGCCGGTGTGCCGCCAGAGAGGCAGTTTACCACGCTGGAGGAAGCTCTCTCGAAGGTAGAGGCCGACGGCTTCATTGACTGTACCCCGGCCCCCTGCCACCATGCCACCACCACAACCGCCCTCCGCGCCGGGCTGCACGTGCTCTGCGAAAAGCCCTTGGCCGATTCGATGCCCGCCGCAAAGGATATGGTGCGCGTTGCCGAGGAGTGCCATCGCGTGCTGATGGTGACCCAGCAGTATCGCTACTACGATCAGCCGCGCTGCATCCGCAATCTCCTCGTGGAAGGGCAGATAGGGCAACTCGATCATCTTGTGGTGGAGTTCCAGATTCAGGGGCTGCTCTTCGGCTGGCGCCAAACCATGCGCCATCCTTTCCTGCTCGACATGGCCATTCACCATTTCGACCTTATGCGCTACTTCCTAGGCTGCAACGCCGTGCGCGTGCAGGCAATGACCTGGAACCCGCCCGTAAGCAACACCAAAGGAGATATGTGCGCCTTCGTGTGGATCGAGTTCGAGAACGGAGTGCGCGTGAACTACTCCGGCTCGTTCGCCTCTCCAGGTTGCGATACCGGATGGAACGGACGCTGGACTTTCACCGGCTCGCGCGGCTCCATCGTCTGGAATCCGAAAGATGACTGGGGCACGATTCGGCTCTTCCGCCAAAACGCCGACCTCTCGCAATACACCGAACAGCACTTCTTCACTCCCTTGCCGGAGCTGTGGGGAGAGCCGATTTGGGCGCCACCGATTGGGGCTGCCGGGCACCATTACGACCTCTATCATTGGCGTGCTTGCATCGAGGCAGGGGTGGAACCCGAGACCAGCGGTCGCGACAACCTCAACACCCTCGCCCTTACCTTCGCCGCCATGCAGGCCGCCGATACAGGTAGCGTCGTAGACGTGCGCTCCATCTACCAGGCCGAAACGGCACCCTCAATGCAGGCGTAAGAACGGGCGCATTTTGGCGAACTTTTTGGGGCCGATGCCCGATACCTGCATGAGGTCTTCCAGCCGTTGAAAGGGGCCGTTTTGTTGCCGAAAGGCGATAATGCGGGCTGCAAGCGAGGGGCCGATGCCCGGCACGCGCTCCAACTCCTGGGCATTGGCCGTGTTGAGGACAACCTGCCCCTCCGAAGGCGACCTCAGTTTATTTCCCCTGCTTCCGTAATGACCATGAGAATGCCCCCCGCTTAGGTTCGATGCTGTCTCTGTGGCCCCTTGCGCGTTCGCATCAGCGGGTGTGCTCGGCTCTCCCTTCGTGGGAATGGTGAGCTGAGAGGCATCCTGGGCGTAGGCCGCCAGGTTCACGGCATCCGTGTTCGCTTGCGCCGTGGGCCCTCCGGCAGCCTTCAACGCATCTATGTTGCGGGCACCCGTCGGCAGATAGTAGACCCCCGGATGCTTCACCGCCCCGGCCACATGCACCGCAATGCGGCCGGAGGAAGCCGTAGGCGACGCCGATGAGCTTTGGTTGGGCGTTACGGGCGAAGAGCCGACCTGGCTCGGCACACCACGTAAGGACAAACGGTTTGCCGGAGGGCGAATCTCGCGCAAGGCGAACCACGCTACGCCAAAAGCCAGCGTCGCCAACAAAAGCCCCATCCCTATCCATTGCCGTCGTGTTATCGCTTCCACCGTCCTTCTCCTCAGCCATCGCCGAAAATTTCACGCAATACCCTCATCAAACATGCGATTCGATGGCGTTTTCCTGCTTTCCTCTTGTTAGTGTGACATACATGGAGGCTTCAAACAAACGAAGGCATTTTCCTCACCGGTAACGCGCCCCCACCAGAGGAGCGCCAAAGCAAAGCCGCCGCATGTTGGCATCTGCCGATCTACCCAAGAAGCAGGAGGGAGCGAGGCCTGCGGCGAAATGAGAGAGACAAGGAGGGTCTATCGGTGCAACGGTTGTTAACGCAGGTTCAGGCACAAGGCGCCGAGTTTCAGGCGAATCGTGCCCATAACCAGGCCCTGGTGGCTCAGCTGAGGGAGGCGCTGGAGCGCGTAAAACAGGGGGGTGGGCCGGAGGCGGTGGCCAAACATCGCGCACGAGGCAAAATGACGGCACGCGAGCGTATTGAGGCGCTGCTCGACCCGAACACGCCCTTTCTCGAACTTAGCCCGTTGGCCGCTTGGGAGATGTACGGTGGAGAGGCGCCCTCTGCAGGGATCGTAACGGGCATCGGAATGGTTGGCGGGCGGGAATGCGTGATCGTGGCCAACGACGCCACCGTGAAAGGAGGAACCTACTTCCCCATCACCGTAAAGAAGCACCTTCGCGCCCAAGAGATCGCTTGCGAAAACCACCTGCCGTGCATCTACCTCGTCGACTCCGGCGGGGCCTTCCTTCCGCTTCAGGCCGAAGTGTTTCCCGATCGTGACCATTTCGGACGCATTTTCTACAACCAGGCGCAGATGTCGGCCATGGGCATCCCCCAGATCGCCGCCGTCATGGGAAGCTGCACGGCAGGCGGGGCCTACGTGCCCGCCATGGCCGACCAGGCCGTGATCGTGCGCGGAACCGGAACCATCTTTCTCGGTGGCCCCCCTTTGGTGCGCGCGGCCACCGGCGAGGTGGTAGATGCCGAAGAGCTTGGCGGCGCCGATGTGCACACGCGCCTGAGCGGCGTGGCCGATTACCTTGCCGAAAACGATGCCGATGCCCTCCGCCTTGTAAGAGAGATTGTGGAGGGACTGCCCACCCCGCAAACCTCGGTGCTGGACTACACTTCCCCCGAAGAGCCTTACTACGACCCGGAAGAGCTTTACGGCATTGTGCCCAGAGACCTTCGACAGCCCTTCGAGGTACGCGAAGTGATCGCGAGGCTGGTGGACGGAAGCCGTTTTCACGAGTTCAAACCGCGTTTTGGCCCCACCCTCGTCTGCGGCTTCGCCCGTTGGATGGGGTTCTTGGTGGGGATTGTAGCCAACAACGGTGTGCTCTTCTCCGAAAGCGCCCAAAAGGCCGCGCACTTCATCGAACTCTGCTGCCAACGGAGCATTCCTCTCATCTTTCTGCAGAATATAACGGGGTTTATGGTGGGAAAGCGTTACGAGCAGGAGGGCATTGCCCGCCACGGCGCCAAAATGGTGATGGCCGTGGCCTGTGCGCAGGTGCCCATGTTCACCGTGATCATCGGCGGCTCGTTCGGGGCCGGCAACTACGGCATGTGCGGACGCGCCTATGGCCCTCGCCTGCTGTGGATGTGGCCAAACGCACGAATCTCGGTGATGGGCGGCCAACAGGCGGCCGACGTGCTGCTTCAAATCAAAAAAGACCAGATGGCCGCCCGCGGGCAGACGATGTCGGAAGAGGAGGCCGAGGCCTTCAAACGCCCCATCCTCGAATCCTACGAACGGGAGGGAAACCCCTACTACAGCACAGCCCGCCTTTGGGACGACGGCATTCTCGATCCGCTGCAAACCCGTGTCGCCGTAGGCCTCGGGCTGGCAGCAGCGCGTTATGCCCCCATTCCACCCACGCGCTTCGGCGTTTTTAGAATGTAGACAACGGCAGCACGGCGAAAAACCGCCCAAGAACACAAAAAACTTAAGTCCTAACAACTCTATGTGATATAATGCAGAATACCGGTCGTCACTTCGACAACATACAAGGCGTTTTTGCGTTAACACCAGAAGGAGTTTACAGACGAATGGGTTTGATTATTGACGACATCATCGCTCGTGAAATCCTCGATTCTCGTGGCAACCCCACCGTTGAAGTGGATGTCTATCTTGAAGATGGCTCGATGGGCCGAGCGGCGGTGCCCTCCGGCGCCTCCACAGGAACGTACGAGGCCGTGGAGCTGCGCGACGGAGACAAAACCCGCTACGGTGGCAAAGGGGTACTTACGGCCGTAGAGAACGTAAACGAGCGTATCTGCCCCGAACTTGTAGATATGGACGCGACGAACCAGCGCGCCATAGACATGCGCCTTATCGAGTTGGACGGTAGCCCCAATAAGGCCAATTTGGGCGCCAACGCCATTCTGGGCGTCTCTTTGGCGGTGGCCAAAGCGGTGGCCAACAGCCTCGACGTTCCGCTCTATCAGTACATCGGCGGGGTAGGCGCCTGCACGCTTCCCGTTCCCATGATGAACATTTTGAACGGCGGCAAGCACGCCGATAGCAATGTAGACCTTCAGGAGTTTATGGTGATGCCCGTAGGCGCCGAGACCTTCTCGGAGGCCTTACGCATGGGCAGTGAGGTGTTTCATGCGCTGCGCGATGTGCTTAAAAGAGAAGGCATCTCCGCTGGCTATGGCGACGAAGGAGGCTTCGCTCCCAACCTCAAAAGCAACGAGCAAGCCATCGAGATCATCGTGCAGGCCATCACCAAAGCCGGCTATGAACCCGGAGGCGACTTCTATCTCGCCCTCGACCCCGCCTCCTCCGAATTTTATCACGATGGCAAATATGTGCTTAAAGGAGAAGGGAAAACGCTCACCAGCGCCGAAATGGTGGAGTACTATGCGCGTCTGGTAGACCGTTACCCGATTATCTCCATCGAAGACGGCCTGGCAGAGGACGATTGGGAGGGATGGAAACTGCTTACCGAGCGGTTGGGTGGCCACGTTCAGCTTGTGGGCGACGACCTCTTTGTTACCAACACGGCACGTCTGCGCCGCGGCATTGGAGAGGGCTGCGCCAACTCCATTCTGATCAAACTAAACCAGATCGGCACCCTCACCGAAACCCTGGAAGCCATCGAGGTGGCCAAGCGCGCCGGCTATACCGCCATCATCTCGCACCGCTCCGGCGAAACGGAGGATGCCACCATCGCCGATGTGGCCGTGGCCGCCAACACCGGTCAGATCAAAACCGGCGCCCCCAACCGCACCGACCGCGTGGCGAAATATAACCAACTGCTTCGCATTGAAAGCATGCTCGAAGATGCGGCCATCTATCCGGGCCGTAGCGCCTTCTATAACCTGAAATAATCTCGATAGGATGGAAGGGGCAGGGCACTACGTCCCTCCCCTTCCAAGAGCAAGAAAATGTTAGACCAAGAGTATCGCTGGTATTGCATTGGCTGTGAACGGCTGGGGCGTGAGCCGATGCCTTTCGAGCTGTTCGAGGCGCATTGGCAAGAGATGCAGCAACACGCCTTAAGGCTGCAGGAGGCCGAGGCAAACAACGCGCTTGCCACGCTAGACCCCAACCTGCGCATGCAGATGCAGCGGCGTGTTCGCTCCGACCCGATGATTCGCGCCCTTCTGATCGGTATGGCGGAAGAATCGGGCAGCCTTGAAGGCTTCTCGCCTCTCTTAGAAAACGGTGATGGAGACCACCCCTAAGCGTGCCAACGAGAGAAAGTGTATCGTCCAACCGGGTTCAAAAGAGTGCCAAGCCGCAGGTGAAAGCGGGCAAGCTGTTATCGGCCCTGGCGCTTCTCCTTTTCTGCGCCTTTTGCACCTGGCTTGGACTGGTGGCCTCGGCTCCCTACTCGTCCGCAAGGCAGTGGCACGAGGCCAACGAGCGGCTGTACCGGCAGTTGCAAACGCTTCGCCTCCAAAACCAGCGACGCGAGGTGGAACTGCAGGCGCTGCAGACACCGGCCGGCATCGAGCGCGCCGCACGGGAACTCGGCTACCTTCGTCCAAACGAGTACCAGCTCCGCCTTCCCCCCACTTCCGGCACGCCGTAGAGCACTTCGCACTCCTCCTATTTGTTCCTCCACTAGTACCGCAGTGGTATCGGTGCCATGAACTCACGACCGCTTCCTTGTTAAGGAAGCGGTTGGTTTGTCCTCATCCTCACTGAGGAGAGCGTCGGCCTTGGCTTTTGAACACCGGTATCACTACTATACTCCCTAAACGCGAACTTCTTTCGCCACCATTCCGACATAAAGCCGAAAGCGCAACACTACTCCCACTGTGACAATATGTTGTTCAAATACCCGAGCACTGGGCCACGTTGAAGCTCTTGGTGTGCAAACTGGTTTCGGTAGTTCCGTAGACATCCGTAACAACTGGTGCCCACGTCACAGCCACAATCCCCGTTGACCCTATCTCTAGCAGCTTCCAGACAAGCCCTAAAGACATCTCTATTTTCTAGCTGTGCCACAAGTCCTGCTCCTCCTGGCACGTCGTCATAGATGATGATCGGGGGCACAGGGCTATTTGCATCGTACGCGACGGTTACACTAAGGTCGGTGGAGGGAACGGCTAAAACCTCCGCAGTGCCCTCAACGAGAGCGTAAGCTAGGCCAAAAGCAAGCCAAAGGGGTTCAATCTGTGTTTGTGGCCCAGACCGGAACTGGATTTGAAGGATGTCGGTTACAAATTCGTGGCCGAGCGAGAGCGCTTCCAAAGTACCGTTACAGTCCTGCCCATAGGCTGATTTATGCTTTCTCGGACGTTCTCTAAATCCGCTTCCACATTGCGGGCAAATATAGAATCCTTCTCCACGTCGCCCTTCACACAACACGACCATGGAACCAGGCGATGCTTTTGTAACTACAATCAGTCGGTTTTGAGGGGTTGGTAGAAGAATCGGATCAGGGGCAGAACCATGTAGCTTGTCGAAGTAGGGGCGCGTTGTAAATAATCTCGCAGATCGGCCTGTTGGTTTACCTGGCTTGCTACGATCCGTTACGAAACCGAACTGAGGAATGATGTATTTGCGTTTCGACAACCTACAACCACAGGGTGCATCAGAATGTTCATTACCTGTCTCGAACTGATAGAAGACGTTATGTCTAGGACATATCATGTAAGATTTTCGAGGCCACTCTTTCTCTGCGACTCGTTTAAGCCCATAAGACGTCCACTCCCTTTTGTTTGCTATCAACTTGCTTGTCGGAGCAAACTCAGAGATAGCGATACGCAAATCCCTCTGGAAGAGAATGCCGTAGTCCTCTTGAGAATTCTGCGCTTTCTGAGTATCTAGCTCAACGACATCCACCGGAAAGCCGTACTTCGGAATCACCGCCTTCCGCGAAAGAAATGAGAGGGCTTCTTCCTGCTCAATTGTTGTGGCTCGGGCCTGAGCCCATCTAGCTGTACCATAGTCTGGCCTAGGCTTTTCAAGCGCCTCTCTTTCGAGTTTTTTGATATTGCGGTAATCACTCATAATTTCAATTTCGGCAAGAGCGAAACGACTATTTTCACCTGCTATACGATCTATCCATGAACCATCATCAAGGCCGACCTTGGCCGCCATATCCTCAGGAACTATATTCGTTAAAGCACTCTCTAATGCTCGCCGATTATTGTGAAGAAAGGCCATGAAATCGCTAGTGCCTTGTGGCTGATTTAGGTCACTGAAGAGGTTACTCGTGGAAACAAACCGTTGAGGATAGTGCCTAAAGAAAGAAGATAGGGCTACTGCAGTGATATGGCGTAACACAATCTTTTCGTTATGCAAGATCAAAATAGGCGGTCTTACTTTGCCAATAAGCATCTGTTCCGGTTTAGCGAAGTGGTAGAGATCATGCGGACTACGGCGGCAGAAGGTAATAGCAAATCCTGGATGCCCCATTCGGCGTCCGGCACGCCCTACACGTTGAATGTAATTAAATGCCTCTGGCGGCACATTACGGAGAAAGATAGTATCTAGGTCGCCTAAATCAACGCCTAACTCGAAAGTCGTAGAGCAACTTAGAATATGAATCTTGCCTTCTCTAAAGTCGCGTTGAAATTCCTGGGCCTTGTCTTTGTCTAATTGTGCGGTGTGCTCTTCAACACGAAGGATTCCAGGCAACTGTTCTTCATATAGTTGGCGATAATGATTTTCTTCTAACTGAGAAACATTAACTGGCCTTAAGCGACCAGGGCAACCAGGCCTTGCACATATATCTTGCACAGACACCGTTTGCAACCGGCCACAAGTTTCACACTGAAAAATCGTCTCGTTTGGTTGAATAACGTGCAGCCTCCACCAATCCGGATTTAGCCTTCGCGCATCGTTAGCACGGCACAGAATAGGCGACGAAGACATATTTTCTGCATCATAGTTTCCTATAGCCTCCCAAATCTCCCCCAAAATCCTCCCAGCTTGCCCTCTAGCCATTTGCTCTGGGATATTTTTCCTCAAAAGGAGTTTAATCAAAAATTTTGTTCGTTTACAGTTTTTACTGTCCCAACTGCAAATATTCCTTTCCCTATCAGCCCCTCCAATTCGATATCGCGTTTGAGCACCTTGGAGATTCAGCGCATCCCAGGTCAGGGAGACACCCTCGTCCGAACGCAATTCCACTGCCTTGTCGCCTCGCATAGTATCCAGCAAAAGAAATATCAAATCACGGGCCTCCTGTTCGGTAAGTGAAAGAGGTGGATTCAAAAGTACCGGTGGTATCTCAAATGAACGAGGCAACTTGATAGACCACCGGATCAAGCCGACGCCTTGAAGCGAGATTCGTACCTCTTCGGTGAGAAACTCGCGATAAAGAGCTAACCAAGCTTCACGACGCTTATCTATCGAACCCATAGACGATGGGAAGACCTGTTTTTCTTCAAAAAGAGATAGCAACTCATGTGCAATCTCACGCAAAGTGAGACCTTCGGAGGTATGTGAACACAGCTTACGAGCTGCCTTCAAAATCAAGTTGCGATTAAAAAGGTCTTTATACGAGTCCTCGAGATACCATGCAAAAAAGGCCGCCTCTTGCCGTCCATCTGCAAAGGCGAGAATTTTCTTACGGGATTCTGGGAGTTCTTTGTAAAGAGTTGTTGCAATAACTGAATGGGGTCCGTCAGTACCATGCACAACCTCCCTAACTGGGTCGCGACCACCCCCTGTATAGCCACAAGCCCCACATCTTTCTAGTTGATCCGCCCTTTCCTCCGCAGTAGGGGGGTCTTCCTTAACAACTGTAATAATATTTGTATGTCCACAATTTGGTGCCGATGAAGACGCCTTCCCACATTGAAGGCATAAAGTAAACGTTTGAGGCCTTCTCCCACTCTCTTCATCTTCTTCCTCGTCTGCTTGCATATCAGATTCAAGAGGGCGAAGGAATGTTGCACCGAAATTGATGTCACCCACATCCCGTACGGGTTCGCGAACACGGCCTGTGCTAAAATCCTTCTGTACAACAAAATAGTGTTGACCGCATTCGCGGCAGAGGGCGACTTCAAAAGCAGTTCCCTCTTCGCCGATAGCTTTGCGATCGAGGAAGACCTTCCTTTCGTCCGGATTCGGGGCAGCCATGAAGGCCCCCTCAAGAGAGCGCACAAAAGTATGATAGCGTGTTGATAAGAGAGGTGCCTTTGATACCGGGTCTTTAGCCTGCACAAGGAGTTCAACTAGCCCCGTTAGTGCATCCACACGCCTCTCTTCCGACAAGTCGCCAAAAACCTTTTTAGCAACCTCTTCAAACTCTTTTGGGTTTTTGGTGATGTAGTTGCTGAGATTCGTCACTCGCAAATCGCGCTGAAGAAGTGCACCAACCATCTCTTTTGGGTCACCATCCTGTGGTAAGGAGGAAACTCCTAGCCGGTGTGCCAGTGCGTCTACATAATTTCTAGCTTCTGCTGTAGGCTGTTCAAGAAACCGATGAAGTACTTTATAATCATCTGCGGTCAGACTCTCTGTTCCCGGCTGGAGGCTCGATTCGGTCTGCCCAAATATCACGTCTTCTTCATTGAATGGTTCCCCAAACAAATCTTTACCAAATTGCGCCACAGCAGTCCTTCCTTTCTCATTGTCAACCAATGTAGCACTTGTGGCTATACAGTGTAGTGGGGCAGAACGTCCCCCTTCGCGAATTCGCTGTTTGATACGTCGCAATAGCATCGCCATTTCAATTCCACGCGAGCCTCTATACTGATGGGCTTCATCAAGCACAAGAAAAGTCCACGACCTACCGTTTCCATTATCAAAAAGTGGGCTATCGTCTGGTCGAAGCAATAGATATTCAAGCATTGAGTAGTTCGTTAAGAGGATATGAGGAGGACTATTCCTTATTTCAGAGCGAAGCACCATTTCCCCATGAACAACATCGCCTGCCTCTGAAAAGAGGGTAGTACCTCGTTCCTCACGTTCTTGAATGTAGTCTTGTGCATGTCGCCTCGAATCCCTCGCATTATCGGGTGTCTCACCAATATACTGTCCGAAGGTAAAATGAAACGATGCATTGGCCTCCTTGAGCCTTTTGCAGATATCCCGTAGACGATCGCGCTGGTCATTAACGAGAGCGTTCATAGGATAGAGGATCAAGGCACGAACTCCCGGGCATAGTGTGCCCGCTTGGAACTCTTGATAGAGATGGAGAAGGATCGGATATAGAAAGCTTTCGGTCTTTCCACTTCCTGTTCCAGTAGCAACTACGACGTTTCGCTGATTCATTACCCTTCGAATAGCCTGTTCTTGGTGCCAATAGAGAGGTCTATCACCATCGAGGGCGTCTACAACTGCACGATCAAGCGGAAATCCGCGCAGTTCCATAAATAGGCTGTAGAGTGTTTTGCCGCGTTTGAATATCGGCGCGGCTTCAAGAAACGGACCTTTACTAAGGTGACCAGAGTTAAGCGCCTCCTCGAAAGACCGTCTTAGCTTTGGGTCTTTGAAATAAAAGGTCGTTTTGAGATAGCGCCGATACGTTTCCACAATCTCTTGAGACAGTTCTATTGGATTCATCGTTTACTCCCTTTCCCTAAAGATGGTCTCTACGTCCTCTATTACCTTACAGAACCTACCGAATCCTGCCACCTGAAGTCGTTGCTTGAGGGCAGGATCATATTTCATTAACCCACGTGCAAGAGCATGTGCAGCCGCCTTAGCCTGTCGCATAGTAGCTCGTGGATTGCCTCGAACAGTAATGTCCACGTCTATTTGTTCCAGAACCTGCCTCACTTGAGGTACTGCGTAAAGGCGCTGCCAAAAACGCCTTGCTTTGCATGGCATTTGTCTTATGTAGTGGTTGACTGGATTGGTGTTGATCAGCACGTGACCAGAACCAATTCTGAGTTCCGCTTTGGCGAAAGCGGTCTTATGTCGCCCATATCCGTGCCAACTGCGAGGAAGCTCCTGCGCAAGCGCACTCTCAAGAGGTGGTACCCGCGCAAGAACACCTTTATAAAGGATGTCGCCATATTCAATCCAAATATATAGAGCCGCTTGGTTAGGGCTATTTAGCTCGTCGGAGTCGTAGAACTCACGCAATGGAATGGCAACAGAGTTATTCGCTACCTCCACCCTATACGGTCGCGCTCTTGAAAGTTCAAATCCTGATAAGACTCTGTTTACCCATCGGTGTTTTGGGAGTCGGATCCAAATTGCTTTGCCTGATGTCGCAGCAAAGTCCTCTCTGGACAGCGTCAAGACTCGGTCTTGCCAATTGTCCGTAGGTGGATAGTCCGCGTCTCCGAGTGTCCACCATATGCGTTCTATTAAAATCTCAATCTCTATCGGTCTCCTTTGCCCCGCAGGCCCCACGTACCAGCGGGTCCTACCGAAGGACGGGTCGGCAGGAATGGCCGCAACAGTCTCTTCCGTTTGTGTAGTACTTGGGATATTCCTAGCTCTATTATCAGGGCTTATAACGCATCCGGCATCATGCAGGAACCTGACATTTACCGGTTTATGTCCGTTTACCGCGGGCACAGGCGTGTACTCGGAAATAACGATTGCCCTTAAACAAGCAACATACCTAAAGTCCATACTATCTATAAGTTGTTCCTCTTTATCGTAGAACCTGATAAAATACCATCCAGCTTTCTGAGTTTGCATAGGCAAGTCCTGTTCTCTTGAGGAAGGCTCCGGTCTGAACTCTTGACGCCATTTTCCGCTCCCGTGCCCCTCCTCCCCGATAACAATTTGGCCGATGTCACTCCAACCCTGGCTATCTGCCTGGACTCGAGGTGGTCGCTCACCAAAAAGGGGACCCATATCCTCATTAGCGTCTTCTAAACGATTTCCGATCAGTTCAAAACGACGTCTCTGCTGTATCGGATGAACGATGCCTTCGGGGGTTATGAAAGTGATTGTCGTATCATCGCTACTTTTCTCAAAATCGAAGAAATGGGCTAAATATCCCTCAATAGCTGCAGATTCTGGCGTCACCGGTGGAGCTCCAGACCGCTCAGTATCCCGTTGCCAAGCCGCTGGTACTATCACAAGATATGAACCTGAAGAGGGAAATTTCACACGACGCCCTTGCCGTTGGTTATCTAGTTTAAAAAGAAGAGGCACGGTTAGCTCTATTGTATATCGTATTGTCTCCCCATTCTCCTCCCATTGAACCACCACATCGGAATCGAGCTGTGGTATAGGATAGTAGTTCTGTTGAGCCCCATTAGGCTGAAGCGAAATTCCGTTTTGGCTAATCTCAAGAGAAGCTTTGTCTCCAAAAGCATCTGGGATTTCTATTCCTACTATCCATTCACGGGAGTGTCGCCAACAAATGACTTCAGGTCGAGTACGATTTTGGTGACTTGGTTGTGATGATGAAGACCGCGTGCTTTCTGTTCCTGCCCCACGCGGTCTGCCTCCCCTTTGTACAGGAGGCCTCGATTTTTTCTCGGTCATTGCCGATCCAGAGTCTGCAACCGCTAGACTATCTATGATCGGTTCTGAGGGTTCCTTTTGCTCCTCCATCGGATTAGGGGAAGGTGTTATCTCCTCATCATCTAGCTCCTGAGCTACAATACTCTGTTTCTCTCCCTCTACTCCTTCCCTGCTACTCTCTATAGAATGAACATAAGCCTGCTCATTGCCATATGGTGACGACTGTACGCCTGTCTTCTCAAAATTCTGCTCCTTCACGCCCTGTGTTGCAGGTATGATTTCCATTGAAGACAACACTGTTTGTGTAGCTTCTGTTTTAGACAATGCTATATCGCTTGATATGTTATTAGCACCATTTGTAGACAGTTCATTCTCCTCCGGATGAGGCTGCTCAATATCCTCTGAACGTCGATCCTCGGGCGACATACTCGATATCGTGTGTTTGTACCAGACACCTTTTACTATTGCAATATAGGCAGCTATTCCCGTAGCAACACCTAAGAGTGCTAGTACCACAGGCATGTTCTTTCTCCCCTGACACTTTCTGAAGTGACACCATTACATCATTGAAATTCCAACAACAGAGACACACGTGTTGTGTTACATGCTATGTTCTCCAAGTTATGCTCGTTTCCTTCTTTTTTTGCGGAGATTTTAAGTGCCTTTCGGGTCTATGCCTTCTTTGTTTGAGGCAGTATCGTAGTGTGACTGGCCCATCAACGACGCAGCGTAGCAAATCCGCGCAAAGTTACTGTTAAACACAATAGTAAACTATAAATATGTAAAAATATACCTACAAAAATCACGCGCAGAACAGCTTATCAAAGTGTGCAAACGTATAAGGATCGCCTGCAATTCAAGGGCAAGTGTCCCAAGCCTACAACAAAAACCCTCTACCCAATATGAAAGAGGCGACCGAGTGCATAGGTGGTCACGCCGCAGAGAACGGCGATGAAGGTCATCTCTAGGCCGCTTTTCCACCACGAGCGCGCCGTGACCATGCTTTTGGCCGCCCCCACAGCGAAGTGAGCTGCCATGCCGATAAATGCAGCCCAAAGTACCGCCGCGTTGCCGTGCGTAAACAGAAAAGGAATGACCGGAATAAAGCCCCCAATGGCCGTGGAGGTGGTGGCCGTGAGAGCCGCAACAAAGGGGTTTGGAAAACGCGCCTCGCTTAAACCCAGCTCCTCCTGCGCCATCGTCTTCAAAAACTGCTCCGGCTGAGAAGCCAATCGCTCGGTCATGGCAACGGCCTCCTGCTCGGAGAAGCCTTTCAGTTGATAGATAAGCGCCAGCTCCTCTTTCTCGTGTTCCGGCGACTGCTCTATCTCCTGCTTCTCCCGATCCAGCTCCGCCTGGTAGACCTCCCGCTCCGATTTGGCGGCCATAAAGGCGCTTGCCCCCATCGAAAGCGCGGAGGCCAGCATGGCAATAAGCCCAGCCACCAACACCACGCGCTTGCCACCGGCCGCACCGGCCATTCCGCTAACCACCCCAAACACGGCGCCTAGCCCGTCGTTTAGCCCGTAGATAGCGTCGCCTATCCAGCCACCGGTACTCGCATGCCAACGCTCTCCCTTGAGAATGGCCTCGAGCCGGGTGCGCGGCTCTTCACGCGGTTTTAGCTGTTGCAGAAGGCGGGTGTGCTGCTCCTCTTCATCCTCTATTTGGCGAAAAAGGGCGTGCGATTCGGCATCTTCCTGAAGCGCTTGCGCATGGTGTGCAAAGAGTCGCGCGTTGCGCTGCTCCTCCGCCTCAATGCGGCGCAGCATCGCCTCCACCCCCAACGTCTGCACGAGAAAGCGCTGTGCCGCAGTCGGTTCCAAACTTTCGGAAGGCGGAACTCCGCCCAAAGCGAGAATGCGGCCGGCAAAGCGCTGGGCATGCTCCTCCTCCGCATGGGCGAGCCGCAAAAGCAACTGCCGGCGCCGCTCGTCGTGCTGTTGCTCTGCAAGCAAACGATAGAGCCGAGCGGCCTCCACCTCGCGTTGCCAGGCCGCCCGTAGCGCCGTAATCACCTTTTCCTTGCCGGCCACCGTTATGGCACCCTTTCTAGCTTCGCATAGGAGAGCATCAGCTTCCGCGGCCCCACGTTGGGAAACGCGATCTCGATGACGGCCTCATCTCCCTCTCCGCTTACCCTCAGCACCACCCCTTCGCCGAACTGAGGATGGCGCACGCGCTGCCCTGCCCTATACGAAGCCTCCTCTTTCCGGCGTGCAACCTCGCGTGGAGGGCGCGGCCCCTCGTGCCAAAGCCGATCAGGCACGCTTCCCTGCCGGTCTCTCCGCTCGATATCGGGGTCGAAAGTGGAAAGCGGTGAACCGGACGGCTTTGGGTTAAAGGCAAACAGCGTTTCGGGAATCTCTTTTAAGAACCGCGATGGCGGGTTATAGGCGGTGCCGAGAAACTGGGAACGTTGCCGTGCCCAACTCAGATACAGCTCCTCTTTGGCCCGCGTAAGGCCCACATAACAGAGACGACGCTCCTCCTCAAGCTGCTCCCTTTTCTCTAACGAGCGCATATGGGGAAAGACACCCTCCTCCAAACCGGTAAGAAAGACCACCGGAAACTCAAGCCCCTTCGCCGCGTGCAGGGTCATGAGAGTTACCGCGGGCGTCCCCTCCTCTAAACTGTCTATGTCGGAGACAAGCGCCGTGCCCTCCAAGAAAGCGGCAAGCGTGGGCGATTCGGTGGTGGCCTCAAACTCCACGGCCGCCTGCAAAAGCTCGGATAGGTTTTCGAGCCGTCCCTGCGCCTCCAACGAGTTCTCCTCGTGCAGCGCCTGCAGGTAGCCCGAACGCTCCAGCGTGGTTTTAAGCAGGTCGTGCACGCTCAAGGTGTCGCGCAAAGCCCGTAGCCCCAAAATAAGCTCGCGGAACTCGGAGAGATTCTTGCGGGTACGCGCGCCGAACTCCGTAAGCACCTGCTCATTTCCCAACACCTCCCACAAGCTGGAGTCGGTAAGAAGGGTCTCCGCCTCTAGTTTTGTCAGCGTTGTGTTTCCGATGCCTCGGGCGGGCACGTTAATGATCCGTTTCAGACTCACGCTGTCGTTAGGGTTATGGATGACGCGAAGATAGGCCAAAGCATCCTTGATCTCTTTACGGTCGTAAAAGCGCTGCCCACCTACGATGCGATAGGGCACGCTCCAAGCCCGCAGCATGTCCTCTAACACGCGCGACTGGGCGTTCGTGCGATAGAGCACCGCAAAATCCGACCACTTTCGCTTACCTGCCTGCACCTGCGTGAAGATGGTATTGACCACCCACTCCGCTTCCAGGCGTTCGGTTGCCGCCTCGTACTTCGTGAGCGGCAGCCCTTCGGGGTTCTCCGTCCAAAGCCGCTTTTCTTTGCGCCCCTTGTTGTTGCTGACGACGGCATAGGCCGCATCGAGGATGCGGCGCGTGGAGCGATAGTTCTGCTCCAGCTTCAGCACCTTGGCGTCCGGGTAGTCCTTCTCAAAGCGCAGAATGAGGTTGACATCGGCCCCTCTCCAGCTGTAGATGGACTGGTCGTCGTCACCCACCACACAAAGGTTTCGGTGCCTCTGTGCCAGCAGTTTGAGCAGCAGATACTGCACATGGTTCACATCCTGATATTCATCCACCAGCAGATAGTGCCAGCGATTTTGCAGGTGTTGCAGCACCGCCTTATTGTTTTGCAGCAGCCGAACCATCTCGGCCAACAGGTCGTCAAAATCGAGCGCGTTGTTTTGGCGCAGTTTCTGTTGGTAGAGCGGATAGATGCGGCCGGCGATCTCTTCGAGATAGCCAGAATAGTGCTTAGCCCAATCTTCCGGCGGGACCAGCTTTTCCTTCGCCCGCCCGATTCGGTCGAGCATGGAGCGAGGCTGAAACTTGCTTTCGTCAAGGTTGAGGGCGCGCAGGCACTCTTTCACCAGGCTTACCTGGTCGCTATCGTCGTAAACCACAAACTCGCGCGAGAGGCCGGCCTCTTCGGCGAACTCGCGCAAGAGGCGTGCGCAGATGGCGTGGAAGGTACCTACCCACAACTTTTTGCCCATCTGCTCCCCCACGAGATTGTCGAGGCGCTCCTTCATCTCCCGTGCGGCCTTATTGGTGAAGGTGACGGCCAGAATGCGCTGAGGGGGCACCCCACGCACGGCGGTGAGGTAAGCGATGCGGTGGGTGAGAACGCGCGTTTTGCCGCTGCCGGCTCCGGCGAAGAGCAGCAGCGGACCTTCACCGTGCAAAACGGCCTCACGTTGAACGGGGTTTAGCCCTTGCAGCAGTCGTTCCTGTGCGGCCTTCGAGGCCGCATCGGGTTGTAGAAAAGGGGTTTCTGCCGGTTCTACGGTTTCATCCATCGCCTGCCATCGCCTTTACGGGGAAGTCTTCTGTGTATTATACAGTATTCGCAGACGTTCTACCCATCTAGCAGTACCTCGTTAACAGCAGGACAAGGCGATCTTGGTCAAGGCTTAGACTAATAGGAAGTGGTCACTTGGGGTTTATCACCCATTCGCGAGGCTAGCTTGTTGAGAAACTTCTCGGAAAGCACGTCGCAGGCATCGAGCTTTTGACGCGCACATATATACTCTGCAAAGGCCTCGGCAAAACCCTCCTCTACCGAGGTCGAAGCATAGGTGCTTACCAAACAGTGCCTACGCAACTGCCGCTTCCAAACCGCATTGTAAGCGTCACGCTCGGCCGCAGTGAGAAGCTGATCCCAAACAAAATGGCCGTACTCGTGGGCGAAAACCGTGCGCGCCTGATCTCCCTGAAGAGTATTCAGCAGCAGAATGGTGGCATCGGCATCTATGCGATCTCCACCCAAATAGTAACAGCCATCTACGACATCTGAACAGGGCTGACCCATCGTCTCTTCAAAAAGCTCCTGCATCCTCTGGGCCGATACCACCTCCACCACCACCGTTTTCTGAGTCTTCCAGGCAGTCGGCAGCGAATCGTAGACCTGCTGCCAAACCTCCATGTGCGGCGTGTTCGCATCGAAAACGAGATCGGCGCGGGCAACCCCCAAGCAGAAGAGTAGGTAGCAAAAGCTAGCCCCTAAAACGCGAACGAGGACGTACCCTGTTCGTCTTGCCGCTCTGTCTAACCACATACCGTACGCTCTGGCCCTTTCCACATTAATAACTATAGTAGCAAATAGACATAAACAGGCACGACTTAGCTATCTGCGTCCTTGCTTGGGATGCCTGTCTCCCTACAGGCTAGTATGGTTTAACGAAACCGAAGAGGAAACGTGAGCCGATCGTGCCTAAAGTTGTGTTTCCAAAAAGATAGACGGAGGATAGGAGGTAAAAAGTGCGAACAGACGCCCCTGTAGAACAGATTTTCTACAGGGGCGCCGAGGGCCTGAGTGGTTGTTCCGGACTAGTGTTTGTCGTACTGTAGGGCGAGTTGGCACTCCCTAATGGCCTGCTCGGTGAGGTCGAGCGCCTTCTCCCGATGGCCGCCGAAGTCGTGTTGCGCTTTGGACAGGAACATCTTGGCGCGATTGAGCGCGAAAAGCGCATGACGAATCTCGGGGTGCTTCTCGGCCCGGGCCATTGGACGGTGGTTGGGTCGGGGAGCCGGTGGCTGGCCCTGGGCGAAAGAGTTTTGAACGAACGCACCAAGCCCTAACAGGCTTACCAAACCCGCCCCTGCAAGTAGCATTCGCGTCTTTTGGGTAGAGAACATTGTTGGAATTTCCTCCTTACCTTTTTCTCATCTGGATTTTCGCTTTGTTGAACGGTCATCCGCTTCGTTATGTTTTCTCGTGACCGTTCCGAGTATAGAGACGCAAGAGGACGGGGAATGTTCAAAACAGTTTGCTAAGCACGCCGCCAGCACGATCTTCTCCAAGAGCAGAGCATCTTACCAACTGCACAGAAACCGACCGTTCAGGTGAACCTATCGAAGAAAACCGCCAGTGAGCATATTGGTCTCTCCTCTCCCACTGCAGGGGGAGGGGTGAGGCTGTACTGTCATTTCGAGC
>NZ_DATGLN010000198.1:0-5624 GCF_035294165.1 Chthonomonas sp. | reverse complement strand
GGAGCGCGGCACCTTCGATCAGCGTCGCCTCGCCCTTTACGACGTTGAGACGGGCGAGCGCTATGCGCCGCTAGAGCATCTTCCTCAGGCGCGCGCCTCCTTTGCCGTCTATAACAGCCCTCTTTCCGAAAGCGCCGTGCTCGGCTTTGAATACGGCTATAGCGTTCATGCGCCTGATGCTCTCACCTTATGGGAGGCGCAGTTCGGCGATTTTGCCAATGGAGCCCAGGTGATTATAGACCAGTTCATTGCGGCCGGCTATGCAAAGTGGGGGCAAAGCCCATCCCTCGTGTTGCTGTTGCCGCACGGCTACGAGGGACAAGGGCCGGAGCATTCTAGCGCTCGGGTGGAGCGCTATCTGCAGCTCTGCGCCGAAAACAACATGCGCGTGGTTAACTGCACCACTGCAGCCCAATACTTTCACGTTCTCAGGCGTCAAGCCGCCCTCATGCGCCACAGCCCTAAGCCGTTGGTCATCTTCACCCCGAAAAGCCTCTTGCGCGACAAAAACGCGGCTGCCTCCTTGCAAGAGTTGGTGGAAGGGCGCTTTCTGCCGGTGCTCGATGATGATGAGGCGCGAAATCGCGCCAACCGTGTTACGCGGCTTATTCTATGCAGCGGCAAGGTCTATATGAACCTCCTCTACCAGTCCAACGGGGAACCTCGTGAGGAGGTTTTTAAGGAAGAGCGCCTGGCCGTTGCGCGTGTTGAGCAGCTCTACCCCTTCCCTGCCGAGGCCCTTGCAAAGGTTATCGGCGGCTATCCCAACATACGTGAGCTGGTTTGGCTGCAAGAAGAGCCACAAAACATGGGCGCTTGGAGCTTTATGGAGCCGCGTTTGCGTGCTCTGCTACAGAAACTAGAGGTGGATTGTCCCATTCGCTATATCGGCAGGGAGGAATCGGCAAGCACGGCGGAGGGGTCGCGTCCACGTCACCTCGTTGTGCAGGAGCGCATTCTTCGGGCAGCCATCTCCGACATTCCCGCGCTCTCCCTCTCGCGCCGAGAGGCGGCCCGGATCGCCAAATAGCGCTTTTGGCGAACCCATCGGCCCTGAAGAACCATCGCTAAAAGCTTGGCCTGGAGGTTATCAAGCCTGCGGGTGTGGTACTATAAAACCGAATTCGGAAAGAGGATCGCAATTCTATGGGCGTTGAGATACAAGTGCCGCAACTGGCCGAGTCCGTTGTAGAAGCGACGGTCGGCACCTGGTATAAAAAGGAGGGAGATCGCGTAGAGCGCGACGAGGAGGTAGTGGAGCTTGCCACCGATAAGGTCAGCCTACCGGTTTACGCGCCTGCTACCGGCATACTGCAAAAGATCGTCCATCCGGAGGGCGACACGGTAAAGCCCGGCGATGTGCTTGCCATTGTGGTAGAGGCGGAGGCTGCCGCCGTGCCGGCGGCGCCGCAGGCGGTCAAATCGGCTGTTGAAAACGCGCCCGTCGAAACCGCCGTGGCCGAAAAATCGGAAGCGCATCCGCCCATAGCCACGCCCTTGGCCGAGAAGGTTGCTGTGGAGCAAGGCATTGATCTCAGCGCCCTCAAAGGCAAGGGCAGCGGCCCGAACGGCAAAATCACCATAGAGGATGTGCGCCAGTTCACCCAGGCATCCTCTTCTGCCCCACCTTCCGTCGAGAAAGAGCCGCAGAAACCCACGGCCTCCACACCTTCCGGCACGCTGCCGCCTGTGCTGTCATCGCTTACGGCCTCATTTGGTCGGCGAGAGGAGCGGGAGCCGCTCTCACGTTTACGCCTCACGCTCATTCGCAATCTCCAAGAGTCGGAGCGCAACGCGGTTCGGCTCACCACCTTCAACGAGGCCGACATGAGCGCTGTGATAGAGATTCGCAAGCGTCGTCGCGATGCCTTTAAGGAGCGCTACGGGGTCAATCTCGGCTTTATGTCGTTCTTTACCAAGGCTGTTGTTGGGGCGTTGAAGGCGTTTCCCTACCTAAACGCCGAGATTCAAGGCACCGAGGTCATCAAAAAGTACTATTACGATATAGGCATCGCCGTAGGCAGCGAGCGTGGGTTAACCGTGCCGGTGATACGCGATGCGGATAGGAAGACCTTTGCCGAGCTTGAAGCTGAGATCGCCGATTTGGCCGCTCGCGCCCGAGAAGGCAGGCTTAAGCTCGAGGAACTTATGGGGGGCACTTTCACCATCACCAACGGGGGTGTTTACGGTTCGTTGCTTTCCACCCCCATTCTCAACGGCAACCAGGTAGGCATTTTGGGCATGCACAAAATTCAGGAGCGCCCGGTGGTGGTGAACGGGGAGATCGTAATACGCCCGATGATGTATTTGGCTCTCTCCTACGATCATCGTCTGATAGACGGCAGCGATGCGGTGCGCTTTCTTGTGCGCATTAAGGAGCTTATCGAAGACCCCGAAACGCTCCTGCTCGAAGGCTAGGCCGTTTTTGCTTCTTGTGCCACCTGCGCAGGCACGCCTACGGCTTGCCTGCGTATTCATCTACTGCCACATATTGCGATGGACTCGGATGTAACCACGACATACCTTCGTCTCTGGAGCCATCTACATAGAAACTACCAGTCAAAGAAGGGATTTGCGCCACATAAGCCTGTATTGCTCTTGGCAATACTAGATGCAATAGAACGCGGCTATATCCGGGAAAATTTTATACAGATCACACCGGAGCTTGTAGCCCTGGTTCATTCTTATTGGAGGTCTTTGGTCCCTACAGAGGCTAGCTGGCGAGAACGTATATACTATCCCTTCCGCTACCTTGTTCATGATGGTTTCTGGCAACTCATTCGTGGGGGACGCCCTATTTCAAAGGAGGAAGTGGGAAATCCAACTTGTCTTAGTGAGTTGAGTGAGGTTGTAGATGGTGCTAAATTCCCGGACGAACTTTGGAAAATTCTACAACAGCGAAAGTGGCGGCAAATATTTAAGCAGCACCTTCTTAATACCTATTTCCCGTTGAGTCTTGAGAAAGTCTTGTACGAAATACCAAAAAGGCCTTTGGATTATGAGCTGGAAAGGTTAAAGGCGGAGGCGCAAGCCAAATTCCGAGTTACAGGGGTACGGGAAACCGCAGATGAGATAGGTTACTACCTTCGTAACGCCCTTTTCCCAAAAGTAATTAGGGAGCTTTATGAAAATAGATGTGCTGTTTGTCGGATAGCCACCTTTATGCCGCATAGAACAATGCTTGTGGACGCTGCGCATATCCTCCCATTTTTCCAAATTCCATAACAATGATCCTCGGAACGGCATAGCGCTTTGTAAGAACCATCACTACGGCTTCGATGCAGGCTGGTTCACGATAACGCATGAATTCCAGATACTCTGCTCGCCTCATTTGCGAAACACATGCAACTATATTATCCCTGGCTCCACAATACTGCTCCCTCGAAATAGCCGGTATACACCAGCGTTAGAGGCGTTGGATTGGCATCGTAAAAATATTTTTAAGGCTTAAACCGCTCAGATGTAGTCTGCAAGCAGGAAAATAGGTTGCTTCATGATGAAACAAACAGAACAAACAAAACAGGCGGATGCTCGTTAGAAGGGCATCCGCTTAAACTGCCGGGGAAGGATTCGAACCTCCGACCAACTGATCCAGAGTCAGCTGTGCTACCACTGCACCACCCGGCAATATCTCTCTGCACCTTTTATGATACAACGCCGCCTTCGCTCTTGTCAAGAGCTACCACCCACAAACCGCCTTCAAAATACCTATCCGCTCCGCGGGTAGACCCCCTCCACAGCCGACTCGGCGGGCAATTCAGACGGTGGAGATGGCTCCGCCTCAAGGGGAGGCAGCGCTTCCAGGCTGGCAATGCCGAAATAGTGCAAAAACTCGGAGGTCGTAACGTAAAGCGTGGGACGACCGGGAGCAACCTTCTTGCCCGCTTCGGCAATGAGGCGCCGCTCTAAAAGCGTTTTGAGAACGCCATCCGATGAAACGCCCCGAATCGCCTCTATCTCCGGCAACGTAATGGGCTGGCGATAGGCGATAATCGCCAAAGTCTCTAAGGCCGCACGGGAAAGCTTGTTGGCGCGAGGCGTTAGTAAACGCCCCACGCACTCCGCATACTCCGGACGGGTGGCCAACTGCCAGCCTCCTGCGATGCGTAGCAACTGCAGACCGCTGTGGCGTTCTACAAGCGCGACCTGCAACGAACGAAGCGCCTCCTCTACACGTAACGGCTCCTCTCCGGTGGCCCGAGCCAACTCTTCAACAGGAAGGGGTTCACCGGAAACGAAAAGCAGGCACTCCAGTGCGGCCTCTAAGGAAGTGCTCATGACCCGGAGTCCTCCTGCGCTGCATAAAGATAAAGGGGTGCGAAGGGTTCGGCCTGCTCCACACGCACGCGCCCGAGCCGCAAAAGCTCCAGAACCGCCAGAAAGGTGAGCACAATGTCATAAAGCGGCCCCGGCAGCATGAAAAAGCTCTCGAATGGCACTGCCGTTGGAGCAACGGCCTCTAGTTTGCGCACAATCTCTAGCATCTTAAGGCGCAAACTAAGGCGACGCCGTGGCACCACGGTGGTGAGTGGCTTCTTCTCTAGGCCGGCGCGTGCCAACATCTGATGAAGTGCGTGATGCAGCTGCGCCAGCGTAATCTCTCCTTGGGGAACAGGCAGCAGGTAGTCCTCCACATTTTGCGCCGCGTCGCGAAAATAGATGCGGCGTCGCTCCTCTTCCCACCGCTGCAGGGTGGCGATCGTATCGCGGAACTGTTGATAGTCCAACAGACGCTGTACCAGCTCTGCCCGAGGGTCTTCCTCCGCCTCAAACGCATCCTCTTCTTTCGGAGTTTGAGGCAGCAGCATGCGCGACTTGATCTCGATGAGAGTGGCCGCCATAACCAGGTACTCCCCGGCTATCGTCAAATCCAACGCCTCCATGGCCTCTATCACCTGCAGGTATTGCCGGGTGATCTCGGCGATAGGGATGTCGTAGATGTCTATCTCATTGATGCGAATAAGGTGCAAGAGTAGATCGAGTGGCCCCTCAAAAGCTTCTAAGTGAACGGGAGGCATGGCCGCCGGGGTAAGCGGCGAGCGTTTGGGGGGCGAGACCAACGCGGAGTTTTCCATGACAAGGCATTTTACTGGACTAAGTCGGGCGATGTCAATAAGCCACAAGCGGGTTTCGCCAAAGTTTGAAAGTGAGTGAAAATCCCCCTTCCTCGATAGCTTCCGAGGAAGGGGGCTGAAACGAGGTGCTGTAGCGCCTACTCCAGCGCCGCCTCACCGGTTTCACCGGTTCGGATGCGAATGACGTCGGAAATGGGGGAAAGGAAGATTTTTCCGTCTCCGATCTCGCCGGTACGGGCGGCTTTGGCGATGGTTTCTGCCACAAGTTGAGCCTCCGAATCCTTCACAACGATCTCGATCTTCACCTTCTGTAAAAGGTTTACGGTGTACTCAACTCCTCGATAAAGGTGCGTAAGCCCCTTCTGCTTCCCTGAACCGCGCACTTCGGTAATGGTCATGCCCCGCACTCCTATTTCGGAGAGCGCCGCGGTGACATCGTCCAGCTTTTGGGGGCGAATCATCGCTTCTACTTTTATCATTGTGTTGCCTCCTCTGTCTGTCGCTTCAGCTCGTATCTCAGAGCGAAGAGCCGAAACAGCAAGAGAATGA
>NZ_DATGLN010000197.1:0-30565 GCF_035294165.1 Chthonomonas sp. | reverse complement strand
GGCATATCACCAGAACACGATGTTCTCGCTCCCGCAAGCGGTTAGCGAGAACAAGTAGCTGGCTCGTGGTGCCGGAAATTTGGTTGCTAGAAACGATCTGTACGATGTTCATCGTTCGCGCAAAGCCTCAAGCCGCCTTCGTGAGTGGACAGGAGGACCGGGCGGCACCGCGTTGAACGCTCTGAAAAATCCTTCCTTAAAGATTACGCACAAATTCCGGCATGGTTTCTCGCAAAGCCAACAGAGCGCCCTGGTGAATTTCGCTCGTTGCATCAGGCCACGGTAGTATAGCACGCCCACCACACGGAGTCAAGCGAAAGCGATTCGGAGCGATGTATCTCATCCTCCTCGCTTCCCTAAGGAAAAGCGCTTCTGGCTTGCCGCCTTTGTTGAGAAACTATGGCGTGCCTCATCGCTCGGCTGCACTGGCGGGTTGCCACAGCAGCCCTTTACCACTTGCAGGGTCCACAAAAACACCGCAAACGGTGATGGGGTCTTTGGAATTAAGAGCCCGAATCTGCACTATGACGCTTCCGGTAAAGCGAAAGCGCAAATAGGCGCCATTTCCGAAGTTGTCTACAACCTGCGAGGCCAGCGGATGGCCTTGGATATCGTAAACGTCCACTTCATAGCTCCAGCCTAGCCGCGCATAGTCGAGAAAATAGAGGCTTAAACGATGTGGCTGCGCATCGGTTGTGTTGACCCGTAGAAAGAGCGGCAGCATCTTAAAGTGATAGACGTTCAGTTGATGAGGAACGGGCACAAGTATCTTGGCGGCGGCAAAGGCCACCGGCGCACGCTCGGTAAGCCCATTCGCTCCCCAGAGCACGCGCTTATCCTCCACTTTAGGCTGTTTTGTGAAGGCGAAGCTTACAAACTCGCTTTCAAGCACATCGTTTCCAATGGCGGAGGGGCGCCAATGTTCAAACCCCGTGCCTCGTTGCACGGTGACGGTGGGCAAGAAGAAGCTGGCCGTACCGTCTCGAAGGGGGATAAGAAAGCCCTGTTTGCCGTAATGCCCTAACCAGTCGCCTTGCGTGGTGTCATCTCGTCCCTCGTAAACCGCCTGTGTGCCCTCGGTGCCTTCAGGCACGATCACATAGAGCCGCTGTAGGAAGCTGAGCCGTTGTTGGCCTTGGAGGGCCAGCACATTCCATTGAAGCAGCGCGTTGTGGGGCATCGGCGGCAGTTTTAGGGTGAATGTGAGAGTGCGTTGGGCATGCGGCTTTAGAATGAGCGGCCTAGTGGCTATGGCAAGCTTATGTGGTGCACCCTTTTTTAGAAAATAGAGCGGTTCACTACGTAGAAAGAGCGTTACGGTGTGGCTACTTGCATTGGTAACAGCCACCGGTAGGTGTACAAGGGCTGCAGCAGGCAGCGTTGGCATCCAGCGAGGGCTTTCGCCAAAAGCGTTTGGCTTCAGCGCCTCCGCCGGATAGGTCGGTACACTTAACTCCACAATGTCGGCCCACACCCCCTTGGCTCCGCTCAAACCGAGCAAGAGGGCGAGCGTAAACACTGTGAGGCCTCGTTTGCAAAGCAGCTTGGGGTTGTTTTTCATAGCTATCCACTTAAAAGAAGTGAAGGGGGTTATGGCAAACATAGTGTTCGAGTTTCGGAACGGGGTGGGAACTCATGTAAAGATATTGAAACACGATGCGCCATCCACACCCCAACAGCCACTGCAACATCACCTCATTGCAGCCGGGGATGGCGAGGTAGGGTTCAACGCGTGCGAGATGCCCACTTATATGGGGATGGAGCCGTGCTACGTGCAGCACATGCAGCACCATGCGCGGCAGGTCGGCGGGATTGAGGGCAAGAAAGGGGCCGGTAGAGAGCGGACCATAGTAGGCATAGCCAACCGGCTCTCCGGCCTGCGCTCCCCCACCGGCCTTACGAAACAGGCGGGCTGCCCCCTCCGGCCCGCCGGTTTCGGCGATCCAATGGAGATGTTCTGGCAAACGGGTATACCCCAGAATCGCTCGGTCGAGGCGGTCGAGCACGGCAAGAGTTACCGGATTGGCCTCCATAGGCTCCGCTAAAAGCGGCTCTTCCGAGGAGTCGTGGTTTGAACTGCTTGGTGGAGCAACTGCATCGAGGATGGGGCCGTGGGATTGGTGGGGGTGAAGCGACTCCGCTTGCCCTCCTAAAAGCAGCATGGGCAAGCGTGGGAAACAGCCGGCGAGGCGAATGTAGAGCGAATCGGCGGCAGGATGATAGGAGGCGAGGATAAACCGAGAGGAGGCGCCGGCCTCCTCTCCATCTTGGAGACAACAGCGCAGAAGCGTACGCCCGATCCCCTGGCGTTGGTAGGCGGTCAGCACAAAGAACTCGGTAAGCTGCCATACCCCGTCTCGCACCATACTGTGTGCGTATCCTACGATGCGACTTCGGCCAAACCGTGGTGTATCCTCGGCCACCCAGTAGCTGGAGTTCGGCGCAGAGCGAAGATGACGCCGTGCCCTTACGTGTTGGCTCCAGCTCATGTCGCTGCCCATGGCACGACGCATTACGTCGAAAGTATCGGGTTCGTCCTCCGGCGTGCCCCGCCGAAAGGTGATGGAGCGCGAAACGCGCTCGGCCTCCACAGGCCGTGTTGGGGAAGTCACCTCACAAACTCCTCTTCGGCCTTAACAGGAAAATGTTGCGTAACCTCACCGGTTCTATCCTCGTGCATCTGCGAGATCGGAAATAGAGTATACACATTTTCCGCCTGCACTTCGATACGATGTTTCCCAGGGGATAGGCTCTCCAATGCGGGCCGATAGGCATCCCCATGCAGATGGGTTGCCACCGGCTTGCCGTCTAACATCACGGTGAACGTGGTGGGCGCATAGCCGAGATAGGCCCACCGAAAGACCAGTGCTCCCGGCTCCTTCTTTGGCGGAGCGAGGGCCAGTAGGCCCTGTTGCTGGGTGGGATGATGATAAAGGAAGATCGCCGCCTGTGTGAGATTAAGGTACAGATAGCCCCAACCGCCCTTGCCACGATAGGCAGGGGTTGTTAAGGAAGTCGGTTCAATGTCGTTAGAGAGTTCAGGGCTATAGCTATCCATATACATATCGTGCTTTTGCCCATAGCCCGCTCCCTCCGGTTGCCCAGCAAACTCGTTCCATTGGCAGATAAGCAGAAAGCGAGGCCTTACCGCAAAGGCGGTTTGCCATTCCTTGAGGTAGGTATAGCCGTTCTCATGCCCCATCGCTTGCGGATAGAGCCATCCCCCATCTCCAAAGAAAGCGATGGTAATGGTGAGCGCCTCCGGCTGGCCTCGATAGTAGGTTGGGACGGGAGTTATGCTGCCGTCCATCCACGACCAGTAGCCGAAGCGCTCGAAGTGGCAGCTTTGAAGTTGGCTGGCCATCCAGCGCACGGTGAACTGAGGGGCCAGGATAGGAGGCTGCCCCTGCAGATCGCCCGGCCCAGGCCCGTTGAAAAGCACGATCAGCGGCTTACCGTAGGCATCTAGCCAGAGGTCACGATAGGTCGGATTCGCCAAATAGTGCTGGTAGACCCATGCTATCTCCTCATTGAGCGCTGTTGTGGTGGTTGAAGGACCGTTATTTAACCCTAGTAGAAGCGTGATTTTGGGAACCGAGAAGCCCTCTTGCTGCAGCTTGGCCGCCTGTTGAAACAGCACATCGGTTCCCCGTATAAGCTCATCCACACCCGGCGCATGGTCTTTCCAATGCTGTATTCCCCAGAGGTTGTTCGACCAGTCCACCAGAATGAAATCTATGCCGCACCGGATCATCCAGAGGAGATGTTGCCGCGCCACAAGCGGGTCGAAGGAGCTGTAGGTGCCTTCCACAGGAATAGCCTCGGCGGTGTTCCACGTGGCGTTCAGAGGGGTAAACCACGGTTCCCACTCAATGCCCACGAGGTGCGCCGGATCGCATGGCAGCTTCTGCTGAGGATGCCATGGAGTAACCTTCACAAGCACGATGTTCGAGCGAGGTGTGTTGGCGGGGCATGGAGTATCGGTGGTAAAAGCGCTGAAAGCCTTCAGGCCTGGCCACCCCGTTATATCTCGCGCCCAAACGCCCTCACCCACTTTAGCCACCACCACCGCCGGCGTAGCGGAAGCCGTAGGTTGGGGCCATTGGGCGGGTCGCGTCAGGCTTGCCTGCCAAGCGGAATCGGTCACGATAGAGGCCGATTTGCCGGAAGACAAGCCCATGTCGAGGCGTGCTAAAAGGCCTGCAGGGCCGGAGCCGTTGTAGCATTCCACCGCCAAACAGTTGGTGCCTGGATGTAGGTAGCGTTGCAGTGAGCCAACCGCATGCACCTTATGAAAATCCGACCCGGTCGCAACGCGCTTGCCGTTAAGGTAGGCCGTAAACCGATCGTCACAGGTGATATGGAGGATGGCCTCCCTAGGCTTTTGTGGGAGGGTAAAGACGCGCCAGAGCCACACCGTTTGATGATCTTGCAGCGTTGAGGCCCATATCCACCAAGCCGAAAGCGGTTGAGAAGAGGAGGCCTGTGCCACCTGAAGGCGGGCTAGGCCGGGAAGAGGCAACGGAATGGAGTAGGTCGCTTGCCCTAGGGCATCGGTAGTGATCTCCGCCCCCCAACGGCGCCCATTCCACAAAGGCCAAAGCTTCACACCGACAGCGGGCACACCCGGTGCACGAAAGGCCTTCACATGAAGCACAACGCTTGTGCCTTCCGCTATCTGCCTCCGATCGGCTCGGAGATTGAGGGTTATCGGGGTCGCAGCCCCCCATGGGGCAGCAGCCCCCAAAAGCAGGAGCCAGACGCCTACCCAGCCTAAATGCCGGCAACAACAACGCATTGTGTGTGAGCTACCCTTTCCGAGTCGTGATTGTGTTTCTTTTTCTCTACGACGCGGGCGGTTTCCTGCCTTGGGGGGCTTTCTCGTCTGCTTGCTTGTTAGCTCTCCTTTCTTGTGAGAGCAGGGCGTGCCTTTGGCCTGCGAAAATTCCGTAGAAAAAAAGTGTGGGAGCATCCCGCAATTTGGGAACATTGAACATGATACTGTGCGTACATATTAGTGGAACACACTAAAGAGGTGTGCCAATAAGAATATAAACTCAAAAGGAGGTGACGTCTATGGCCCGCAACAACGGAAACGCCTTGACCGTGCGATCGAACGAGAACGTGACCCGCTGGAACCCCTGGGCAGAGTTTGACCGAATGCATCGCTACATGGACGACATCTTCGCCTCGCTGATGGGCTACACGCCGCTGAGCCGAGTGCTCGGATCCACCGCCTTCGTGGGTGATCCGGAGCTGTCGCCCGATGTCTTCGAGACCGACGAGGAGATCGTCTTCGTTGTGCCGCTGCCGGGCATCAACCCGGAAGACCTCCATATCGAGGCCACAACCGATACCATCTCCATCCGCGGCGAGCGCAAACCGTTCTATCAAGCGGAGAACGCGGTGCAGCATCGCCAAAGCCTCTGGTCGGCTCGTGGCACGGGCAGCTTCCAAATCTCCTACACCTTGCCGGTTGAGATCAACCCCAACAAGGTGGAAGCCAACTATCGCAACGGCGTGCTAGAGGTTCATCTGCCTAAGGCGGAGGCTGTTAAGCCCAAGACCGTCAAGATCAACGTCAACAAATAGTTTCCAGGGGAAGCTGCGAGGTGTCCTATTCTCACCTCGCTCTCCAGCGTGAACAAACAAAGCCGAAGGAAAAGCCGCTGTCTATGGTGAATAAGCTAGAAGACTAGCTTAAATCCATAGGAGCGGCTTTTTCCTTATGTCAACCTCCCATGTTCTACGCACAGCGCTTCAGCGCCTTCGCGCCGCGGCCGATCGCGCTCTCAACGGCTTTCCCTCCGTTACCTGGCAACGCCTTGCCGGCCCGGGGGAAGGCACACCTGTACTTCACGGCACCGGTTCTTTTGAAAATCTTTTTGTGGAACCGAACACCGTAGTTCTTCTCTCCACAAAGCTGAACCTTCCCAAAACGGTAGCAGGCGTATCCATCGTCGGAGAACCGCTGCAAGGAACCCTCTTTACGCTCTACCCTACCCGCATTACCTGGAACGGCAAACCCGTGTTTGAGGACGACAGCCTCTCTGTAGCCGCCGGACCGGCGCTTTTTACCATCGTTCCCGCCCTGAAGGAGGGCGACAACGGCGAGTTGCGTTTCGAAATGCGTGTCCCGAACAATCAGGTGATCGGGTGGTACCAGCTACGTCTGACCACACCCAGCCTACGTAACCGTTTCGAGAAACTCGATATCCTTTGGGCGCAACTTGCCCTCGCTCACGAATTCGCGCAAACCGAAACCGAACACCGCCTCGTGCAAGAGGCTGCCGCACTCGTTCCGGAAATAAGCGACGATACTTCCCTCGATCAGATAGAGGTACTCTCTCAACAGATCGTCACGGTTCTCTCCCCACTGCAAAACCCCATTGCAGACATGCGGGTTCACCTTATCGGCCATAGTCATATTGATATGAACTGGCTGTGGACGTGGCCGGATACGGTGCAGGTGATCCTGCGCGACTTCAAGAGCGTCCTGCAGTTAATGGAGGAGTTTCCCGAACTTACCTTTTCGCATAGCCAACCGGCAACCTATGAGGTTGTACGCCAAGAAGCGCCCGACCTCTTTCAAAAGGTGCTTGAACGCATTAAGGAGGGACGATGGGAGGCCACCACCGTGGCCTGGATCGAGAACGATTCGAATATGTCGTCGGGCGAGGCTCATGTCCGTCAGATGTTAGAAGGGGTACGCTACTCACAAACGGTGCTCGGCGTAACACCAACGACCTATCATGCCCCCGATACCTTTGGGCATGCCGGCAACATCCCACAGCTTGCAGCTTCCGCCGGAGCCGAGCGCTACTATCACCATCGCGCGAACCCAGGTCAGGCACAGCTCTGGCCTGCCTACTGGTGGGAAGGGCAAGATGGGACGCGCATTTTGGCCTTCTCTACCCCTTCCTACAACGGAGAGATATACGCTCGTGACCTGGCCGAAGCGGCCCTTCGAGCCCACCAAGCCGGGCATCATTGCGCGCTGCACTTCCACGGCATCGGCGACCACGGCGGCGGCCCCTCACGCCAAAACCTAGAGGCCTTGCGCCGCTTCCAGAAAACCCCTCTGCTTCCAACCGCATTCTGCAGTCGCCTCGATAGCTACACAAGGGAGCTTCTGCAACACCACCCTGTCCTGCCCGTGCATAGGGGGGAAAGCAGCACCATCTTTGAAGGCTGCTACACCACCCATGCCGACACAAAGTACTATAACCGTATGGGAGAAAACCTGCTCTGCACCGCCGACACAGTAGCAGCCCTTGCCGGTCAGAACGCTACAGAGGCGTTGAGCGAGGCCTGGCGTACCGTCTGCTTCAACCAGTTCCACGACATTCTCGACGGCTCGGCCATCCATGAGGCCTATGAAAAGAATCGCGAGGATTTCCTGGCCGTAAAAGCCACAGCCCAACAGGTAATACAACAGGCCCTCGATAAGCTCGAAAGCCCTCTGCCTCCAGGTGTCATCGCCGTTACAAACGCGCTCGGTTTTGAACGCACGGATGTTGCCCGGCTTGAGGGGTGGAATGGAACGCCTCCGGCCGCCCTACAGGGGGCGGATGGCACGCGGCTTCCCCTGCAAATAACGACGGAAGGTCTGCTTTTCACACCCACCTTAGGTGCCTTTGAAACGGCCGGCTATCAGCCCGTGTACGATGCAGTGGCCTTTCCCGTCCTCGCGCCAGAACCGGCTTACGCTCCCGTAGACCCGCGCTCAGCAGCCCCTCCAGCCGATGCCGAGGAACATGCGCCCTACTATCGCATCGAAACCCCGCATTTCATTGCCTACATCCGTAGAGATTGCGGCATCATCGTGAGCCTCTACGATAAACGGGCAGGCAAAGAGTTGGTAGGCTATGGCCTGCGGCGTGGTAGCGATTACTTGGACTCGGCTCGGCCCGACCTCGCCCTTGGCGTTCTTCAGCTTGTGGACGAATATCCTCACGGTATGGCTGCGTGGCATTACGACGAAGTCTATCAAGAGTTCAGCCTGATTCGTGGGGCGACAACGCGCGTCTTGGAAACGGGGCCGGTACGCTGCGTTCTGGAGACGCGCCATACGGTTCGGAAATCGGTCATTACCCAGAAGATTATTTTCTATCAGACTCTGCCTCGAATTGACTTTGAAACCCACCTCGACTGGCAAGAGGTGGGCAATCCGCAGGTAGGCATTCCTAACCTCAAAGTAGCGTTTACAGCGCGTCTGTCCGAATGCCAAGCCTGGTTCGAGACGCCCTATGCCGCCGTGCGTCGTCCGGCAGATGGGCAAGAGGTTCCCGCGCTGCGTTGGGCATGGGTTGGCGGAACGGAATACGGCATCGCGCTGCTTAACGACAGCAAATACGGTTACGATGTGCTTGGGTGTCGGCTACGCATGAACCTTGTACGCACCGCCTATGAGCCTGATACCTGCTCCGATGTTGGCACGCATCAAGTTCGCTATAGCCTCTATCCCTATCCAGCCTTCTGGCCCGAAGCCGGGGTCATAGAGGCCGCGGCCGGTTTTAACCAGCCCCTCATCGCAAGAAAGGCGAACGGCCAAAATGCCTCCCATTCGATCTGCCGCCCCTATCTTGCCCCAGGCACTACGGTGAAGATCGGGTGTTTGAAAACCGCGCATGACGGCAACGGGATGATCGTTCGCCTCTATGAGAGCGCCGGGCGCTCCGGCATCGCCCTGCTGAAAGGCCTGCCGGAAGGGACTCAGGTCTGGGAAACCACCTTGCTGGAAACGGAGGGACGGCCGTGCAATGTAACCCAAGGAGTTCTATCGCTCTCTTTTCTGCCTTGGCAGGTTAAAACGCTCCGCCTGTTGTTGCCACAAGGATAGAGCTTTGGTGGGCAAGAGACTTGAGAACCTTCGATAGTCTAACGCTTCGTGCCTGTATAGACGAACTAAACGCGGTGTTGGTGGGCGGGCAAATTCAGGAGGTACGTCAACCCAACGAGCGCGAGATTCTGCTGGGCATTCGGAATCGCGGGGGGAACTACCTACTGCTTCTCTCAGCCCATCCCCAGTTTGCGCGCGCTCACCTCACGTTAAAACGACCCCCAAACCCGCCCACACCGCCCACTTTCTGCATGACTTTGCGCAAACATGTGGAAGGTTTGCGCCTCCTCAAGCTGCGTCAACTCGATTTCGACAGGGTTCTCTTTCTTGAAATCGGCTTCCCTGCCGATGAATTTCCGTCGGCAACGCTCATCGGGGAGTTCATGGGGAAACATTCCAATCTTGTTTTGGTGACGCCGGAAGGCACCATTCTCGATGCCATTCACCGCGTGAGCCATCGCATCAACCGCGTACGGCAACTGCTACCCGGCCAATCCTACCAACTACCGCCGCCGCAACCCGATAGGGCCGACCCTTTTGCACCACAGGCCGTAGAAAAGATCGTACGAGAGCTTGGCTCCATCCCTCCTAACGACGTGGAGGGTTTGGCGAGCGCTCTCATGCAGATTTATGCCGGGATGTCGCCCTTCCTAGCGCGAGAGATAGCGACGCGCGCCCTAAATTATGAGGATAGAGCACAGGGCCTGCGGATCGCCTGGACTTCTCTTTTTGATGCGGCCGCGCAACAGAACTACCGTCCCACGCTGTTTCTTTCCGACGTCGGCACGCCTATAGGCGCCTACCCGTTCCCCTCGGTGCAGTGGCCCGAGAGCCAACAAAAACCTATGGAGAGCCTTCAACTTGCCCTCGATCAAGCCTATACCTTCCTTGTAGAACAGAGCGAACGAGAGTCGCTGCGGGCAAACATACGAACGCGCATTGAGCGCGCCATAGCCACCTGGCAGAAACGACTTGCAGCCGCCAAAAAGGCCTTAGAGGAGGCAGAAAAAGCCGACTTCTACCGCCAAAACGGGGAGCTGATCCTTGCAAACCTTTGGCGCATTCAGCCCAATATGTCGAACATCACCGTAGAGGATTTTTACGACCCCGATCTAAAACCGCGCAGCATTCCCCTCGATCCACACCGAACGCCTCAGGAGAACGCGGAAAGCTGGTTTCAGCGCTATCGAAAAGCGAAAGCGGCCCGCGAACAGGAAGCACAGCGGTTGGCGCAGGCGGAAAGCGCGCTTCACCGGCTTGAATCGGCTCTCGTGGAGTTGGCCCAACTTGGCACCCCGCAGGCGATGAGGGAACTAAGTGAGGAGCTTGCCTCTCAGGGCCTCTTGCCTAAGGAGAGCATCGAGCGAGCACCCACCGAAGAGCCGGAGTTCGAGGGGCACAAAATCCGTCGCTACTTCTCACCCGAAGGCTATGAGATTCTCGTAGGCGAAACGGCCACGGCGAACGACTACCTTACCACGCGCGTCGCCCATCCCAACGACATCTGGTTGCATGTGCGTGCCGGTGTCAGCGCCCATGTTGTTATTCGCACCCACGGTCAGCCGGAGCGCGTGCCGCGCTCGGTTATTGAGTTCGCAGCGCGGCTGTGTGCGCAGCATAGCAAACAAAAGCATGCGGCCCTCGTTCCGGTGGACTATACCCTACGCAAATACGTGCGCCGCCCGCGCGGGGCTTCCCCTGGTGCCGCCGACTACTGGAACGAGCGTACCATCGAGATCACTCCTTAAAGCATTGCAGCGCTTTCGCAGCGCGATTCGTATATAATAGTTAAAAGTAAGACGCGGTCAAAACCGTAAAAATCTAAAAACCTCGTGGTAGGGCGATGTCAACATCCCCGTTCCACCTTACGTGGAACTGCTCGCCCTCGGTTGAAGGGAAAAGTAGACTATGTTGCAAAAACCGCTTCCCCAGGAGATCGTGCAACTCTCTCCCGAAGGGACGGACGCGCGCATCGCCACGGCCCGGCGCTGCTTGGGAGAGGATCTCATTATTTTGGGGCACCACTATCAACGCGATGAGATCATCAAATGGGCCGACTTTCGTGGCGACAGCCTTTTGCTTTCCCAGATCGCGGGCAAACACCCTGAAGCAAAATACTTCATTTTCTGTGGGGTTCACTTCATGGCCGAATCGGCCGACATCCTCACCCGGCCCGATCAGATCGTCATTCTGCCCAACATGAACGCGGGCTGTTCTATGGCCGATATGGCTAACATTGGGCAGGTAGAACGCGCCTGGGAACAGCTCGGCACGATCACCGATACGAGTCGCATTGTGCCGATCACCTATGTCAACTCAACGGCAGCCATCAAGGCCTTTGTGGGGCGCCACGGTGGGGCGAGCTGCACCTCTTCCAACGCGCGCAAGGTTGTGCAGTGGGCGCTCGAAAAAGGCGATAAGCTCTTCTTCCTGCCCGATCAGCATCTTGGGCGCAATACCTGTGTGGCGCTGGGGCTGGACCCGGAAAAAGAGATGCTGTTGTGGGACCCTACCAAGCCCCTCGGTGGAAATAGCCCGGAAGATATCCGTGCCAAGCGTGTCTACCTTTGGAAAGGGCACTGTTCGGTGCACATGCGGTTTACCGTGGAGCAGATTCGGCAGGCGCGTCAAGAATACCCCAATGTCAACGTCATCGTGCATCCCGAATGCACCCTCGATGTGGTGCAGGCCGCTGATGCCTACGGCTCTACGGAGTTTATCATCAAGACCGTTCGTGCGGCGCCGCCAGGCACCGTATGGGCGGTTGGCACCGAGATCAACCTGGTGAAAAGGCTAGCCGATGAGATGCCGGACAAGACGATTTTCTGCTTAGATCCCATTGTCTGCCCCTGCTCCACCATGTATCGTATCCATCCCCATTATCTGCTGTGGGCCATGGAATCGCTGGTACGTGGCGAGGTCGTTAATAGGGTGCAGGTGCCACCGGAGATCGCAAAAGAGGCGCGCATGGCCCTGGATCGCATGTTGGCCATTGTTTAAGCAAGAACGGCTCTTGTAACGCCTAAGAAGGCTCTATAGGATAAACTGATTCGGCGGAGCTTCAAAAAGGCTCCGGAACTTTTGACGACGGAGAACCTATGGCGAAAGTGCTTGTTAGTGATCCGGTGGCAGAGGCCGGAATCGCTCCTTTAAGGCAGGCGACGGGGATCGAAGTAGACCTTCGCCCGGGCCTCAAGCCCGATGAGCTAAAAGCCATCATCGGGCAGTACGATGCCCTCATCGTGCGTAGCGAAACCAAAGTCACGGCCGATCTGCTCGCCTTTGCGGAACGATTGCGTATCATCGGTCGTGCCGGCGTGGGGGTAGACAACATAGATGTGGAGGCGGCCACCAAACGCGGCATCCTTGTGGTAAACTCGCCCGACGGCAACACCATTGCGGCGGCCGAGCTTACCGTGGGGCTTATCCTCGCCCTCGCACGCCATATTCCTCAGGCAGATGCCAGCTTGCGTGCCGGTAAATGGGAACGTAAAAAGTTTCTCGGCAGGGAACTGCATGGCAAGACGATAGGCATTGTGGGCTTAGGGCGCATCGGCAGTGCGGTAGCCCAACGCCTCAAAGGGTTCGGTGTAGAGCTTATCGCCTACAACCCCTTCGTCCCGGAAACGGTCACACGCCAGATGGGCGTTGAGCCGGTAACTTTGGACGAGCTTGTAGCACGCAGCGATTTCATCACCGTGCATACCCCTCTTAATGAAAGCACGCGTGGACTTATTGGCCCTGCGCAGTTCGCGCGAATGAAGGATGGCGTCTACCTCATCAATGCCGCACGTGGAGGCATTATAGATGAGGAGGCGTTGACGGAGGCGGTGCGCAGTGGCAAAGTGGCCGGTTATGCGCTGGATGTTTTTACAACCGAGCCGCCTTCGCCGGAAAATCCGCTTCTGCATTTTCCGCAATCCGTAGTAACCCCTCATTTAGGCGCCTCTACGGTTGAGGCCCAGATCAAGGTCGCCGTGGACGTATCGGAACAGATCGTGGAGTTTCTCCAAGGGCGGCCCGCCCGCTCGCCGGTCAACCTTCCCAGCCTCTCAGAAGAAGAGCAGGCGCGTTTAGAGCCATTCCAGCGGCTTGCTACGGCCATTGGGGACCTTCAGATGCAACTGGCTCTCGCCCAGCAAAAAGAGCACCCCATCGCCGCTGTAGAGGTTGTTTTTCACGGCGATTTCGGCGATCTGCCTACTCCCCCCATCACACGAGCCGTGCTCTACGGGCTTATGCTTCCCGTCCATGACGGGCGGGTCAATCTCGTCAACGCGCCCTATCTCACCGAGATGCGCGGTATTCGTGTGTTGGAACAGCGTCGTGAGGCCACCCCCGACCACACCTGCTTGCTTTCCGTTCATGCGCATACAGCCACAGGAGAACGTGTTATCTGCGGCACCGTCTACGGCAACGAGCCACACATCGTTCATATTGATGGCTACCATGTGGACATCGTGCCTCACGGATATATGATCATCACAGAGCATACGGATCGCCCGGGAATTATCGGAAAGGTGGGCACACTGCTCGGCGAGGCGGGCATCAACATCGCAGGTATGCATGTGGGGCGTGCCGCCATCGGTGGCAGAGCGATTATGGTGCTTATGATTGATGACCCGGTACCCCCCGCCCTCATGGAGCGCATTCGGGAGGTGGGAGGCCTTGAGACCGCCTACTTGGTAAAACTGTAGGTTGTCTGTGGTCACCCCGCTGCGATAACCCATAGAAAGCGGTAAAATAGACAGATGCAAGAGGCACAACGACGTTGTGCCTCCCCCAAACATAAAACTCCGAAGCACGAGGTACATTTCTCATGGCAAAAAAGAAGATAGGTGTTGCCATCATTGGAAGTGGCAGCATCGCTACCTATCGTCACGCGCCCGAATATGCGGCCCATCCGAATGTCGAGATCATCGCCTTCGTTGATCCCGTCATCGAACGGGCCGAAAAGTTAGCGAAGAAGTACGATGCCAAGGCCTTTCGCAGCCACGAAGAGGTTCTGCAACTAAAAAACGTGGATGCGGTTAGCGTCTGTACTCCTAACGTCTACCATGCCCCCATCACCATCGAGGCCCTCAAGGCCGGCAAACATGTTTTGTGCGAAAAGCCGATGGCGACCTCCGATAAAGAGGCCCGTGAGATGATCAAGGCGGCCGAAAAGGCCGGGAAATTCCTCATGATCGGCCACAATCAACGCCTAGCCCCCCTCCACATAAAAGCCAAACAACTCATCAAGGAGGGCGTGATCGGAAAAGTCATCACCTTCAAAACCTCCTTCTGCCATCCCGGCCCCGAATCGTGGTCTATCGAAGGCCCTACGGGTTGGTTCTTCGATAAGAAAAAGGCCTTTGTCGGCTCGATGGGCGATCTAGGCGTACACAAAGCCGACCTCCTCCGTTGGTTGCTTGGAGAGGAGATCGTAGAAGTTGCCGCCATGGTAGACCACCTAGAGAAACCGATGGGAGACGTAGACGACAACGCGGTGTGCATTCTACGAACAGAAAGCGGCGCTATCGGCACACTCACCGCATCCTGGACACACTACCCCGGTGAAGACAATGCGACCTATGTCTACGGCACTCTCGGCCAGATTCGCATCGGTACCGACCCCCGATTCAGCGTGATCGTTCACCTCAAAAACAAAGAGAAGCAGTTTTACGAGGTGGGAGCGCTTCAGACGAACGAAGAGGGCGGTCAATCCGATTCGGGGGTGATTCGTGCCTTTGTGGAGTCGATCCTTACCAACACCCCGCCGGAGATCAACGGCGAGGAGGGGCGGCGGGCATTGGCGATCATCCTGGCGTGTCTCAAGTCCTCCGAAACCAAGAAGTTCGAGAAAGTCGAAATTTAACCGCACACTCGCCTAAGAGAAAGCAGGTCTGTCGTACGACAGACCTGCTTTTTTATCGGCACCGAACGAGGGGCTGTATCCAACACAATCTATGGAGGCATCCTGCTATTCAGCCTTTGTTCAAACCACGCCCAAGTAGGGGTAGGCCTTGTGCCTACCCCTACTGGCGGTTTCCTGTGATAGGCTTTCCTGTGGAAACTCAACACCACCGCCCCATTTCTCCCGAACCGGGGGAAAGGATGGGATAGGGGGCGAACAAGATAGGCGCGCTTTGTAAACTGCCTCTAGAACTGTGAGGTTGGTAGTCTCTGCAGGCCCCCTACCCCTCAAGGCCGACAATCGTTAGCTACTCCAATCGGGAATCGAAGGGACCTTCAGCGTCTCCACTTCAACGAGGTCGAAACCGAAGTGTTCACGCAGCAGCTCTCGTAGGGCTTTTCTGCTGGAGAGGAAACTACGATAAGGCTTTTTGTCATGCCATGCCGTTACCTCTTGATTCATCACGGTGATGCGTCCGGTGGGTGTTAGGGCACGTAGCATAAGGCGATTGACAAACGGAGAGTTCGGGTGGGTTGAAACAAAGTAGCTCCCCATCTCGAAATCTACCATATTGTCTACATCCAAAGTAGAGACCCAGGCATCTACGACCCCATCTTCGGTCTGCACCCGAAGTACCCAATAGGGGCCGTCGCGTACCATCCAATGCTCTGCACTAACAGCTCGGTCAGACAGAGGCACCGGCACTTGGGGAGCTAGCCCTCCAAAGCCCGGATCGACCACGAAAACCGAGTTGCCAACAGGTACTGTGAGGAACATATGCGTACGCGGCGCGGCTTCGCGTGGCGTAAATAGCACTACACGGGCCGTATGGGCTGTAGGCCGAAACCCAATTTTGTTGAGAACGGCGTTAAACAGCGTGCCGTGCTCAAAACAGTAGCCACCTCTACGGGCCAGCACCAGCTTTTGCTGTAGGCTGTTCAGATCGAGATGGATGGTTCGCCCCAAAAGCACATCCACATTTTCAAAGGGGATGTGCCGCATGTGGGCATCGAGAATGCCGGCCAAAGTCTCGTAGGTCGGCAATGTGCCGTTTCCCCACCCGATGCGGTCGAAATAGGCATCAAGATCGAGCGTCATTATCATTTTCTCCTTTTTGTTCCCGAAGGGAAACAGCACATTAAGGGCAATGGGTTAGGCGTACATTGCCGGAACGAGCCAGCTTGGCCTCCTCTCGATGCCCCGGTAGAAAGGCCTGCTTTACTCGTAGCGAACGCGCACCGGCTTGCCGGTCTCTACGCTTTCGTTGCCTGCAAGGGCCACAAGCGTAGAGCGGACGCCATCGGCATAGGGGCAGAGAATGCCGGAGGCATCGCCACTCTTCACGGCATCAATGAAGGCGCGGTCCTCTTTTGCGAAGATGTCTTCGATGTCGCCCCGAATCTCCTCCGTTCCCGGCTCGCCCTGGCGATAGATCTGCACATGGTGGGCCCAATCTGTGAACTTGGCGGTATGTTTGCTCGCCCAGATGTTCAGGAAAATGCCACCCCCCTGCTGGGCAGCACAACAGGACATGATGTTGCCTACGGCGCCACTTTCGAACTGCAGCGACATGACCATGGCATCGTCCAGGTTGTAGTTCGACACAAGGTTGGGCAGCTTTTGGTTAAAGCCTCGAGCCGCAAAAGCAAACACCTCTACGACCTCACCCATAAGGTAGCGGGCGAGGTCTACCGTGTGGATGACCTGCTCAACCATCTGACCGCCGCTTTTCTCCTTCACCGGCCACCATAACCCGATGGGGTTGTTGGCAAAGTAGTCTCCCTCGCGCTGCAGTGGCGGCCCTCCGATCCAACCCCCATCTAGGAGGATGCCGGTATCCCCTTTCAGAAGCTCCCTTACACGATTGACCGACTTGCGGTAGCGATTCATGAAACCCGCCGAGGCGATAAGCCCCGAAGCCGTTACCTCTTTGCTGAGTTTGCGCAAATCGTCGGGATAGAGACCTAGTGGCTTCTCCACCAAAAAGTGAACGCCGGCTTCGATGCAGGCGCGCTCTGGTGCCCCATGCGCATAGGTGGGAATTAAAATGTAGGCGGCATCGAGCTGCTCCTTCTTCAGCATGGTGGCGGCATCATCGTAAACGTTCCCGCCACCGTACTCCTCCGATCGCTTTTTAGCGCGTTCCACCACGATGTCGCAAAACGCTACCAGCTCCACATCGTCCCACTTAGAAAGATGGGGCAGGTGGGCACCTGAAATACCCCCACATCCGATAAACCCTACACGAACCTTGTCTTTTGGCATTTCACCAACTCCTTTTCTAAATGCTGATCGTCGAGGCCGTTCATCGGCAAACGATGAACTTTTCTGGGTGAATAATTCTTCATAGGCTTTGCCTTCTCCTGCCCAGCTGCCGATACGACATTACTTGGCGCCATTTTCTGAAAATGCCGGCAACCGCCTACCATGCCAAAATGGCTCACCGCCATTTTGGCGAAACCTCTGACCCATAATCGCCGTCTTGATTCCAAACAGCGTTTCCACCCTGCCCTACGCGCCAAACCGCGCCTGTCGCTCGTCTTTATGCGCACCCCTTCGATGGCTAAGAGGGCGATTTTTAGTGTCACAATGGTGTAAAATTAATTCATGGGCAGAAGTCCCCAGACTTGAGGAGATACGTACCTACTATGAAACCGTTTGGGCGTTTTTGTGTTCTCGCAACTTTGCTGCTGGGTATTGCACCCCTTTGTGGTGCCCAACAGCCTCCGCAATCCCAGCAAAAACAGCAGACCTCATCACAAAAAGTTACCTTGGCCATCCGCGCTAAGGCAGGCCAGATCGCACGTTATCAGCAAGAGGCCGATCTAAAGGTCTCTGCAGAAGGAATGAGTTTAGCGCTGCAGATAAAACAGACGCAAAGGGTGAAGTTTACCAATGTGGCCCCTTCCGGCGACGTCACCCTAGAGCAGACCACCGAATCGGGCGAAATCTCCACCAACGGCCACTCTAGCCCCTTGCCCGATGAAGAGAAGACAACGGATGTGCTCGTCGTCCACCCCGATGGCACGCTGGCCTCCTATAAATCCGCCGAGGGCGAAGCGCAGGCGCGCGATTCGGTGCGCCTTATAGAGGCCACCAGCGTGGTTTTCCCCCAACAGCCTGTGGGGGTAGGAGATAGTTGGAGCTATACCTACCAGCCAAACGACAAACTCGGCATTCGCGCCGGCAAAGCCGATTTTAAGATTGATGGCGAGGAGACAGTCGCCTCTGCCGATACCTTTCGTGTGGAATTGAGTTTCACCGAAACCTCCGGCGAGCACCCGATTACGGCAAAGGGCACGCTGTGGGTCGAGAAGTCCAGTGGAGACACCGTAAAATCCGATCTGCAGGTAGACAACGTGCCCTTTGGCGGACCGGATGCCCCCACCCTTGCCAGTGGCCATTTTACCTCCCAGCGAACCGAGGGTAGCCCCCTAGGCGACGTGAAGACCGGCGGGGTGGCATCGGCCTCGGAGGCCCCTAAGCCCAAGACCATAGACGATGAGGTGAAAGGCTTTGAAAAACTCCCGGGGTTCGTAACCATCTACCGTAAAAAGACGGACGAGGGCGATACCATCTACATGGAGATTCCGGAGGACTTGCTGAACAAGCCTCTCTTTATGGAGGTAACGGCGCGCACTGGCACCTCGGCCCAGATCGTAGCAGGTACGCCCATCAACGACCTGTTGTTCAAATTTGTAAAAACTCCCGATGGCAAGCTCACCATCGTGGTACCCAACATCAACTTCCGCGTGCGACCCGATACGCCCCTAGCGCGGGCGGTGAAGCGCTCTTTTGCCGATGCAGAACTAGAATCGTTTGTTATTAAAGCACAACAACCCGACCGAAAATCGCTACTCATTGACGTGAGTGACCTTTTTAAAGGAGATATCGCCCAGGTTACCGACATCTTCTCCAATCCACTTGGCGGGCTGTTCGGTGGGGGCGGCGGAGGCTATGCCCTCGACCGCAGTAAAACCTACGTTACCAACATCAAGAATTTTCCCAAAGACCTCGTGGTAGAGACTCACTATAACTTTATGAAGCTCGGGCGTGGCGGAGGAACTAGTCTGGCCGAGCTGTTAGGTGGCTCCAACAGTGTGCTTGCAGACGACCGCTCCATTCCCTTCATCGTCAACTACACCCTGTTCCCCCTCCCTACCGACAACGGCTATATGCCGCGGTTGGCCGACCCTCGTATAGGTTACTTTCAGGTGGAATTCCAAGACCTTGACGACGACTCGAAGGCCGATCAGTCCGTACACTACATCTACCGGTGGCATCTGGTAAAAGCCGACCCAAACGCCCCGTTGTCGGAGCCGGTGAAGCCTATCGTCATGTGGCTCGACAACGCCATTCCGCTGCAGTATCGCGAAGCGATTAAGGAGGGCATTCTCTACTGGAACCGGGCGTTTGAGAAGATCGGGTTCAAAAACGCCATCGTGGTGCAGCAAATGCCCGACAACGCCGACTGGGATACGGCCGATATGCGCTATAACGTTGTGCGATGGGTTACCTCGCCCTCCAGTGGCTACGCCGTTTCCCTTATGCGGGTTAACCCACTTACCGGCCAGATTCTCAACGCCGACATCACCATTGATGCCAACCTTGTGCGCTTTACAAAGGTGGAACAGCAAGTGGAGGTAGACCCTGCCTCCTACTTCAACGAGATGATGCAGCCGCTTTCACCCAAAGAGCTTCTGAAACGCTCCTTGCAGGAGATGCGCTGCGATATGCCCGCCGAGGGGGTGCAGAACGCCTGGTTCGGCAGCATGGCACTGAAGCTCTTGGAGCCGGCCAGCCTCGTAAAAACCGATGAGACGGCCTACGCAAACGACTTCCTACGCTCCGTGGTGGCCCATGAAATGGGGCATATTCTTGGGCTACGACACAACTTTGTTGCCAGCACCTATCACACCCTCGACCAACTCAAGGACGAACAGACGATAGATAAAACCGGTATCTCGGCCTCGGTGATGGACTATCTGCCCTTTAACATTGCGGCATTGCGCCGACGCGGTGTCGCCTTCTGGACACCGCGCATTGGGCCTTACGACGAGTGGGCAATCAAATACGGCTACCTGCCGATCCCCAATGCCAAAACCCCCGAAGCCGAGCTGTACACGTTGCACCAGATCGCCTCGGCATGCAACCTGCCGGGGCACGCCTACGAAAGCGATGAGATCGCCGACCAGTTCGACCCCGATGTCACCCGTTTTGACTTAGGCGCAGACCCCCTCGTCTATTGGAAGCGTTCCCTCGACCTCTCGCGCTATCTGCTGCTCACCCTCTCGAAGCGGGTACCGGCGCCTGGTCAGAGCTACTGGGAGTTTACTCGCGATTTCAACGGGCTATTGAACATCCATGTCGCTTCAGCAGCGCGCGCTGCACACTACATCGGGGGTCTCTATGTAAACCGTAACCAGCGCGGCGACTACCTAGAACATCCCACATTGCTGCCCATTCCGCGGGCACAGCAGGAGGCCGCTCTGCAGCTCATCTGCAACTATATGCTCAGTGCCGACGCCTTCAACTTCCCGTCGAGCTACTACACCCACTTTACCACCAACCCAAACGCCGGGTTCGTCGTTATGCTGCAGCGGCAGGACTATCCCATCTTCGACACGATCTCCAGCGCCCAAGAGAGCTGCCTTCGCTACCTTTTCAGCTCTATCACCCTCGACCGCATCGTGAACAACGAGTTCAAGGTAGGCCCGACAAAAACGCTACCGCTCACCGAACTATTCCATACGGTGAACGCTGCCGTTTGGCCGGAGCTGGCCAGCGGGGAGAACATCAACGCCTTGCATCGTGAACTGCAGCGCACCTACATAGATATTATGGCGGACATGATTGTGAACCCTACAAATCCGGCTCCTGCCGATGCTAAGATGCTGGCCTGGTATCAGATGCGCACCCTACGCGATGAGATAGAGGCCGACCTAAAGCGGCCCCATGACGAATACACGCGCATTCATCTGAGCGACTGCCTTATGCGCATCAATCGCGCCTTGCACGCCCAGCAGATCATCGGAGGGCCGCAAGGAGGAGCGGCGAACTCGCTGCTTCAACTGCTGCTAGGCGACCAGAAGCAGAAGTAACTTAAAAGCAAGTCGGCATTGAGACAAACAAACAAAAGGGTAGCTTTTTGACGAAGCTACCCTTTTTCAAAGCTGTGGGCGCGGCATTTCAAACATGGCATCGGGCCGCGCCCGCACATACCAATCGCCGCCCATGCGCCCGATGTAATCCACGCGCGTTGCGTCTATACGGCCATCCGGTAGCAAAAGCGAGCGGGCTACGTGGAAATAGAGCACCTCGCCGATAATATAGTTAGCCGAGATGGGGCCTCCGCCGTGTTCCACAATCTGAAACAGGCGGCACTCCATCGCCATAAGGCTCTCGGCAACCCGAGCCGGCTTCACCTTCACAGAGGGGGCAGGAACAAAGCCCGCTTTCTCCCATTCGCTAACGCCATAAGGGTAGTCGGCAGAGGCCTGATTCATCCGCTCCGCCATAAAATAGCTCACCACCGAGATCGTGTACTCCCCTGTGTCGCGAATGTTGACCAGGGTATCTTTGGGTTGTCCGTGGCGATTGTTGGTAGGGGAGACGACCACCGAAGGAGGGTTTGATCCTCCGGCCATGAAGAAGCTGAAGGGCGCCAAATTGGGCACCCCCTCTTTAGAAAGGGTTGAGACGAAAGCGATAGGCCTCGGGGCCACATGATGCAGCAGCAGGCGGTAGACCTCGGGTGGCGTGAGGTCGGAAGGGTCTATCCCCACAAACTCCTGCATGTTAGACGAGTTTTCCATTAACCTTTTCTTAACTCCGTGGAAGCCAGCTCTTGGGATAGGTTGGATCGTCAAACGCGAGGGCGGCTTCGGTGATCTGCAACGGATAGAAGGTATCGAGCATCACCGCCATCTCTTCCGTACGCTTAAGGCCTAAGCTCGCCTCAACGGCGCCGGGCTGGGGGCCGTGAGGGAGACCGGCCGGGTGCAAGGTAATGGAACCGCGTTCGATGCCCCGACGGCTAGAGAAGTTGCCGTTCACGTAGTAGAGCACCTCATCGCTATCCACATTGCTATGGTTGTAGGGAACGGGCACCGCCTCCGGATGATAGTCCAACATTCTAGGTACGAACGAGCAGACAACAAAGTTGGGGCCAGAGAAGGTTTGGTGCGTTGGCGGCGGCTGGTGCAGGCTACCGGTAATCGGCTCGAAGTCGTGGATGTTAAACGCCCACGGGTAGAGATAGCCATCCCACCCCACCACGTCAAAGGGATGAAAATTGTAGTGATAGGCGGTGAGAGCACCCTGCGCCTTAATGCGCACCTCAAAATGCCCTGTCTCCTCGTGCACCTCTAGCGTTTCTGGAACGCGAATGTCGCGTTCACAGAACGGGGCATGCTCCAACAACTGGCCGTATTCGTTGCGATATCGTTTCGGTATCTCTATCGGCCCCCCAACAGCCTCCACGACCAACAGCCGCATGGGGGAGCGCAGCAGTTCCAACTGATAGATGGTGCCGCGCGGGATGACAAGGTAATCTCCCTCGCCAAACGTCAGCAGCCCGAACATGGTGTGTAACGCGCCCTGCCCTTCATGCACAAAGATCAGCTCATCGCCATCGGCGTTTTTGTAGAGATACGGCATGGTGAACTTGGGGCAGCACAGAGAAAGGGTGACGTTGGCATTCACCAACAAAGGAATGCGACCGGAAACGGCATCACCCTGAGGCTGTGCACCTGCTGTGCGCAGATGATGATGGCGTAGCGCCTGCCGATTGGCCAGCGCCGGCCGGAGGTCCATAAGCGGCTCGAAGTTCTCAACCTGCGTGGGCGGATGGAGATGATAGAGAATGGAGGCGATACCGGAAAACCCCTTTGTGCCGAACACCTGCTCGCTGTAGAGCGTGCCATCGGGCTTGCGAAACTGGATATGACGTTTCCGCGGAACGGTGCCGCGTTGGACATAGTGTGGCATGGCTTTCCTCCTGCCCTACCAAAAATCGGGGTGCCGAAGCTCCGGTTAGGAGCGGCACCACAGTTGAAACTTGTTTATATGATGGATATTTAGGCGTACCGCAAGTCACTTCCTTCTTTCCTCTACTAAGCCCCACCCTAAAGCCCCTCCTTTGTCCCCTACATACGTTACGGAAGGGGATGAATTCTCTCAAAAAAAAAATGCTTGATTTTGTCTATGCACAAAAAAATGTCTATGATCTATTGCGCTCTTGTTCCCTCCTGTGTTAGAATAGAACTACCATGAAGCAGACACTGGTGCTACGCCTTGAAACGAACGAAGACCAGCAGCGTGCGTTGCAGGAAACTATCGAGGCCTTCAACGGCGCTTGCCAGCATGTGGCCGATGTGGCCTATACCTATCGCATCGCCAATAAGCTGGCCCTACAGCCGCTGGTCTATCAGGAGCTTCGCAACCGCTATGGGCTTTCCTCGCAGATGGCCGTACGCGCCATTAGCAAAGCCTGCGAGGCCTATAAAACCGACAAGAGGGTACATGTGCAGTTCGACCCTCACGACCCGATGGTGCTGGATCAGCGCTTGGTTTCGTTTCGAGGGCTAACGCACGTTTCGATGCTCTGCCTATCGGGGCGGCACTACATTCCTTTTCGCTTCGTGCGCTATGCGCCCGCCCGCCCCGATCGCATTCCAGGGCAGGCCGACCTCATCCTGGAAAACGGAGAGTTCCTGCTTCATGTGTGTATAGACATGGAGACCCCGCCACCGGAACCAACGGAGATGGAAGAGGTCTCGGAGTTAGCCAAAGAACAAGAAGATGAAAATGCAGAAAGGAATGAACCGGAATATGTCGGAGGAGACAGCCATTCAACAGCAAACCCTGGCAGCATATCAGCAGACGATCATCGCCAGCCAACAGGCCATTACGGCCACACAACAGACGATCCTCACTACGATGGAACAGCTCCAATCGCAAATGGCCACCATGGAGATGGTGCTCGTAAACCAAGAGCGCATCCAAAATCGCCAAGAGGAGATCGTGGATAACCAAAAAGAGATCGTGAGCAACCAGAAAGAGATTATCGGCAACCAGAAAGAGATTATCGGCAACCAAAAGGAGATCATCGGCAATCAAAAAGAGATCATCGGGAACCAGAAAGAGATCATCGGAAATCAGAAAGAGATCCTCAGCAATCAAGAGCGCATCCTCACACGGGAGGAGAAGATTTTGGAGAACCAGCAGACACTGCTGCATAACCAAAACGAGATACTCGGCAACCAAAAACGCATCCTCGCCGCGTTAAAGCTATCGTAGGGGAGTGAACAGACCATTATGCGCTATCAAAGTAAGCCCTCTTCTACCTACGCTGTGCTTGCGCCTTTTGCGCTTTTCCTGTGCGCATTAGGCCTATGGTGGCTGCTATGTGCCTTGCATCGGCTACCCGCTACGGTCTTTCCTACCCCAGCCGACGTTTGGCATGGCTTTCAGGAGGAATGGCACTCGAAGCGGCTCTGGCAGGATATTATCGTCTCGCTATGGCGCGTGGCCGCCGGGTTCAGCATCGCCGTCTTGCTCGGCATCCCCATGGGCTTATGGCTTGGCAATAGCCCATGGGTGCGCACGGCCCTCCTTCCTATCATCAACTTCTTCCGCAACCTGTCTCCCCTCGCATGGATAGGTTTTGCGATCACCTGGTTCGGCGTGGGCGATCCTCCGGCCATCTTTCTCATTTTCATGGCGGTGTTCTTTCCTATGGCCGTCTCGGTGGCCTCGGCGGTGGCCGCCATTCCGGAGGTCTATTTCCGTGTTGCGCACGACTTCGGCATTCGAGGGGTACGCCGCATCCTTCTCGTCACACTGCCTGCCATCACGCCGCAACTGATTACGGCCTTACGAGTGACTCTCGGCATCGCCTGGGTCGTGCTGGTGGCCGCCGAAATGGTGGGTACCCGCAGCGGCCTTGGTTTTGCCATCTATGACGACCGCAACGCCCTACGTCAAGACCTCCTCGTGGTGCACATGGTGGTTATCGGGCTTATTGGCGTGTTTATGGATAAGTTCGTCCTGCTGCTTGCAAAATCGCCCTCCGTACAGTGGGGCTATAGAAACTAGGGAGCACGCTATGACCTGGATCAAGATCGTTCAACCCAACGAATCGCCGGAGGTTTTAGAGGCGATGCTAAAGCAGGGGAATCTCTATCCACCGGAGTACAAGCTGCCGGTGGAGGCCGTGAAGGGCGAGAGCATTGTGCTCTCCCATAGCCTGTTACCAGAAACGCTCTATCATGCCTTTGCGACCTTCGGCACCCTTATGTCGCCGGAACTGCCGCTTTCGCGCAAACAGCATGAGATGATCGCCGCCACCGTTTCCGTGCTCAACCACTGCTTTTATTGAACGGAGTCACACGTAGAGTTTCTACGTCGCGTTACCAAAGACGATGCGTTGGCAAACGCCATTCGCGAAGACTATCGGAAAGCCAATCTAGACCCTGCCGACAGGGCTATGTTGGACTACGTGGCCAAACTTACGCTTGAACCGGCCTCGGTTAGCCGAGAGGACATCGAGTGCTTGCGCGCACACGGTTTCGACGACACGGCTATCCTACAGATCAACCTGATAGCCTCTTGGTTCAATTACATTAACCGCGTTGCGGACGGTTTGGGCGTAGGGCGGCCCTAGAGAAAACGAACATGCAACTATAGGGGGTTTTTATGACACAAAGTGACCTCACAACAACACACACGGCAATGCAGACGCCGCCCAACGGCTTAGCAGCGGTTACCATTAGGGAGCTGGAGCACTCCTACGGCCCCTTGCGTGTCATTGAAAGCTTTAATTTAGAGATCAAACGCCACGAATTTCTGGCCATCGTGGGGCCTTCCGGCTGTGGAAAAACAACCCTGCTAAGCCTCCTCTCCGGCTACGAGCAGCCTACAAAGGGGCAGATCGAGCGCCATGGGGAGGTTCGGATGATCTATCAACAGGGCGGGCTTTTTCCGTGGCTCACCGTGGCCGAGAATATCGGTTTAGGACTAAGGCGCCTGTCGAAAGGCAGCGAGCGGCAAAAAAAGCTTGCCGAGATGCTCGAGCTTGTTGAACTGCCCATGTTTGCCGATAGCTACCCGCACCAGCTTTCAGGTGGCATGAAGCAACGGGCAGAGCTTGCCCGTGCCTTAGCCGACGAGAGCGACATCCTGCTAATGGATGAACCCTTCTCTTCGCTCGACTACATCGCCCGACTGCAGCTACGACAAGAGCTAGGCCGAATTCTCTCGCTACGCCCGCGCACCGTGGTGCTTGTAACGCACGACCTAGAAGAGGCCGCCCATCTGGCCGATCGGGTTATCGTGCTGTCGGAGCGCCCCGCCCGTATACAGTGCGAGTTGGTGGTGAATGCGCCACGTCCTCGCAACCTCACTCATCCCGCTGTTATCGAAACAACTCAACGCCTTTTAATCGAAATGGGATTGGAAGGAGCATCGAAATGAAATCTACTCTCTGGAAACAGTTTCAGCGTTCGCCGTTATTGCAGGGTTGCTTTGGTATGGTTCTTTCGCTCGTCGTGCTTGGCACCCTGCGGTTCTACTCAAACATTGCAGAGGCTCTCCAACAACACAACGGCCCACGAGAGGTGCTGAAGGTCGGCTTTTTGCCGGTTACTTGCCACCTCACCTGCCCTGTCACCGACTACGCCACGCGAACCAGTAAATTCGCGCGGTTCGAGTCGTGGCGGTTTATGGACTTCCCCACCCTCTGCGAGGCCTTTAAATCGGGGAGGCTGCAGGCCAGCTTTATGTTGGCGCCGCTCGCCATGAAACTCGTGGAAGAGGGAGTGCCGTGTAAGATCGTCTATCTCGGCCATCGAGATGGCTCTACGCTCATCGTGCCCAAAAACAGCAAGGCCAAAAGCCTGCGCGATCTCAAGGGCTGCACCCTGGCCGTTCCCAGCTTTACCAGCAACCAGTATCTTGTTTTGCGGCGACGGATGGAACAGGAGGGCATGCAGCCTAACGACATCAAGTTTGTTCAAATGGCTCCTCCAGACATGCCGGCAGCATTGGCAGCACATGCTATAGATGCCTTCTTCGTGGGTGAACCCAACCCCGGCAAAGCCGAGATGATGGGCATAGGGCGACCGCTGTATTATGCCAAAGACCTATGGCCGGGCTTTGTCTCCTGCGTTCTGGTGGTGAGCGACAAGCTGATTCACTCTAACCCCCTCCTTGTTGCCGACCTCGTACGCGGCATCGCCGATAGCGGCGCGTGGGCCGACAAGCATCGCATTGAAGCGGCGGAAGTGGTCGCCCCCTACTATCGTCAAAACCCGAAACTGCTTCGCTACGTGCTCACAACGCCTCCCGATCGCGTTAGCTACTCCATGCTTACCCCCACCGACAAGGACATGGAGGACATTATGGATGAAGCGGTGAAGGTAGGCGTTTTAAAGCACAAGCTGCCTCTCTCGGCCTTTCTAGACCGAAGCTTTATCCCTAAACACATCGTGCCCATAAAGATCACACCGCCCCCCACCACCGCTCAAGCGGGCTGAACAAGGGGAGAGGGTTTCGACGTAAAAATAGAAGGGAAGCGCCCGGAGGCTTCCCTTCTAAAACGGGTTGTAAGGAGGAAACAGGAGGATGCGTGCCGCTGTAACCCGTGTTGTGGCTTTGATGGGTTTGCTGGCCCTGCTCACGGTGATGTTGGCGGCGCAAGCGCAAACCTACCGCTCCACGAAGTTCCAGCACGACCTAAGGCAAGCGCAAACGCATCTGGCCGCCATGCAGCGACTGCTAAACCGCGTTGCCGAGCATCGCTCCCTTCCTAAAAAAGCACGGCATGCAACGCGGCCATCTCACCATGCCGCTCGCACGAAGCAACACAAAGGCAGCTCCAGAAAGAAGCACTAGCAGGGCCACCTACTTCTAGACGAAACGGGAGGGACGACGACGCTGCAGTTCCTCCCGTTGTTTTTGGAACACAAAATGCATGATCTCCTCCTGTTCCCATGGCTCGGGGGCAATGAAGCAACAGGTAATACGAACGCCCAGTCCACAGCGCGTTAGGATTCGATCGCAGGTAAACACACGCGCGCGCAGTTGGGCTTTTTCTAACCCAATAATCGGCAGATGCACATGCAGCACGGTCTGAGGCGCCAGAAGCTCCGACAGCAGGGCCGCCGCTTGGGGGCTACCCTCACAATGAATTTCCGCTCGAAATCCACCGGCAGAGAGGTCACACAAAGTCGCATCGAAACGGTGCCGTCGAGTTTGCCTCTCGCGATTCTCAGCACGCTTCGATGCAGCCTCAACCGCCTGAGGAACCGAAGTCTCCTCTATGCTCTCCAGGGTGACAGGCAACGCCACGGCAACACGAGCGTATTGGCGACGTTGAATGCGCACAGCCCACAACGGGCGCGTTGTTTTTATTAAAAGCCCTTGTGGTCGAACATGGATTCCGCAGAGCCGAACCTCTGCACGATAGATGGCGGCCTCTCCGGTCATCTCGATAAAGAGCAAGCTCCCTTTCTGCAACCATTCGGTTACTGTTTCTGGCAAGCAGCTCTTATCGAGGTCTAGCAAGAAATAGAGGCGGTAGCGCTTAGCCGCCCATAAGGTGGCGGGAATGCAGAACGGTTCGGGGTCGGTGCTCCTTAGCAGCGGACGCAACACAAGAGAGGGACTATTGTGCTGCCACAACGGTTCGGCAGACACCACCATACCGGCAAAGCGACGTTTGAGCCGTCGCCAAGCGTAGTAGCGTGTGCTCGATTGCCAAAGACCGATTAAGGTAACGGTAAGCGCCCCAATGATAGCGGCCCAAAAAGCGACCACGCGTTTCTCCCTTCACTCGCTCTACTTAGTATGATTCGTCCATTCCCCATTGTTCTTTAGTTATGTCCTCATCCTTAAAGAAGCACCTGCAAGATGCGCGACTGACGAACTTGGCCGTAACCCCCGCTTTTCTATATCAGAATGGGGCTTACTTAAACAAATACAAGCAGGATATAGACGGCGAAGCAGCGAATTTAGAATAGAATTTAAGGAGGACTTTTTTTTCGATGTCGGCTCAATCGCTTCCCGAGCCTACTTCTCTTCGTGATCTCACGTCGCGCCAGTTGCAGGGTGGACTGGCTGCCTGGCTAGGTTGGCTTTTTGATGGAATGGATAGCACGCTTTACGTGCTGGTTGCCGGTTCGTTGGTGCCTATGCTGGTACCTGCTGGCACCCCCAAAGCAACCATAGTACATATCGGCAGTTACATTCAGGCGGCGCTTTTGGTGGGTTGGGCGCTAGGAGGCACCCTTTTCGGGCGAGTAGGCGATAGGATCGGTCGCAGTCGCACCATGGCGCTCACCATTCTGCTCTTTTCACTGTGCACCGGGCTTTCTACTTTGGCGCCTAACTGGCAGACGTTTTTAGTGCTTCGTTTTCTCGCAGCGCTGGGAATTGGTGGCGAGTGGGCCGCCGGTTCTTCTCTTGTGTGCGAAACATGGCCAAAGCGTTGGCGCCCATGGGTAAGCGCCACTTTACAATCGGCATTTCAATGTGGCATCTTGGTGGCGACTTTAGCGGCCGGGGTCTTTGCGGCAAATCCGCGTCTGGTGTTTCTAGTTGGGGCTTTACCCGCTCTTTTGGTTTACTGGATTCGGCGTGCCGTTCCCGAGCCCGAAGAATGGACTACGGCCAAACAGCAGCAGCCCGATCCACCCGTCATCGAGCTATTTCGCGGCCCTGTGCTGCGTACAACCCTTCTCTCCCTGCTCATCTGTTCCGCCTCCCTCACCACCGTTTGGGCGCTTATCTTCTGGTATCCGCAGCAGTTGCGGCAGCTCCCCGACATCGCGCATTGGAGCGACGTACAGAAGCAACACTATGTGGCCTTTGCCAGTCTCATCACCACCGTTATGGCCATCGGAGGCAACTACTTTGCGGCCTTCCTTGCACGTTGTTTCAACTATAAGGTTGCCATTTCCATTACCTTTATCGGCGCTTGGCTGGCTATGTTAGCGGCCTACGCATTTCCGCACAACCATATAACGATTTTGTACTACATCATTTGGGCTCATTTCTTCTCTCAGGGCGTCTTCGGGCTATACCCACTCTACATTCCTCCGCTCTTCCCCACGTTATTGCGTACCACGGGCGCCGGTTTCAGTTACAACACCGGTCGCATCGTGGCGGCCATCGGCACCGTGGTGTTCGGAGTGCTTGCGCCCGTCTCCAACTTTGCACAAGCACTGGTATGGGTTGCCTGGCTTTACGTGCCGGCCCTGTTTATTGCGCTGCTCATTCCGGAACCCTCACAGGAAGGCCTACCGGAGCAAGCAGCGAGTTAGTTTGCAGCTCTCTCCGTAGGGAACCGAGAGTAAGCCTATTGCTCTCCCCTTCCCCTGCAGGGGAAGGGAGTGGGACTGTAGAGGCTGACAACCTCACGGTTCTAGAGCCAGTTCACAGAGCAAGCCTGTCTAGTTCGCCCCCTATCCCGTCCTTTCGTCCTCGCGGACAGCAATACAGCGGCCAGAGAAAGAGAAGTCAATGGGAATCTCTCAGGCCGCTGAGTTGCTCACCGCGAGCTGCCCCTCTCCACATTTGATGGTTACCCCATTGTGATGGGCATGTTTTATGGGCAGGCACAAGGCCTGCCCCTACAGATTGCCAAAAGGGTGGATGGGTTAAAAACAAACCGCCGGACGATCGAAGGGATCGCTCGGCGGTTTCGTGCAGAGTTTCTGGCAGCGTCCTATCTTCCCAGAGGGTTGCCCCTCCAGTATTTTCGGCGCAGACGGCTTTCACGACCGTGTTCGGGATGGGAACGGGTGGGACACCGTCGCCATGGCCAC
>NZ_DATGLN010000196.1:0-10080 GCF_035294165.1 Chthonomonas sp. | reverse complement strand
TCCGGCCGAACTATGGCAACAGAGCGGGCGCTGGGAAACCATAGACGAAACCATGGTGCGTTTTCGTGACCGACGCGGGCACCCGATGCTGTTGGCAATGACCCATGAGGAGGTGGTGGCGCAACTGGCGGCCTCGGAGATACGCTCCTACCGTCAACTCCCCCAACTCGTTTACCAAATCCAGACGAAGTTCCGCGATGAACCCCGCGCACGTGGTGGGCTTATCCGAGTACGCGAGTTTCTCATGAAAGACTCTTACTCGCTTGATAAGGATGAAGAAGGGCTTAAAAAACAGTATATCGCGCACTATAACGCCTATTTCCGCATTGGGGCACGAGTAGGGCTTTCTTTGCTCGCCGTTGGGAGCGATGTGGGTATGATGGGAGGTAAGCTTGCCCATGAGTTTATGTACCTCACCGACATCGGCGAGGATACTCTGGTGGTCTGTGAGCAGTGCGGCTATGCAGCCAACCAAGAGGTGGCGACATTCCGCAAGGTTCGCGCCAACACCGATCCGCCCCGCCCATTGGAACGCGTGGCCACGCCGGGCACAACGACTATCGAGTCGTTGGCGGCCTATCTCGGCATACCCGCCAGCAGCACGGCCAAGGCGGTCTTCTTTATGGGCACTTTTGCCCCCCCAGAAGGCTCTGACGAAGGCGGTTTTGTGCAAAAGCTTGTAGTGGCGCTGGTGCGCGGCGATATGGAGACGAATCAAACACTTGTAAAAAACAGCACGCACGCCATCGCCCTGCGCCCCGCGCATCCTGAGGAGATTTTGGAGGCCGGCATGGTTCCCGGCTACGCCTCGCCCGTGGGCATTCCGCCCGGTAAGGCCCTCGTCATCGCCGACGATCTCCTGGTTGAAGAGACAAACTTGGTGGCCGGAGCGAATGAGGAGGGCTATCATCTCCGAAATGTGTGCAGCGGGCGCGACTTTCAGCCCGACATTGTGGCCAATATCGCTCAGGCAGGCGAAGGGGCCCTATGCATCCGGTGCGGCGCACCGCTCTCCTTGAAAAGAGGGGTGGAAGTGGGCAACATCTTTCAACTCGGCACCCGCTACTCGGTGGCGCTTCAAGCCTTCTATACCGATGAAGATGGCAACCAAAAACCGATCGTCATGGGTTCCTATGGCATCGGCGTAGGAAGATTGCTCGCCTGTGTGGCAGAAGCCTATCGGGATGAAAAGGGCCTCATATGGCCGATCTCGGTAGCTCCCTATGCGCTCAACCTCATCGGTCTGTGTCGTGCGCCGGAGAACATCGCGAAAACCGAATCGCTCTATGCGGCGCTGCAACAAGCCGGAGTGGAGACCCTCTATGACGATCGTGAGGTTTCGCCCGGCGTGAAATTTGCCGACGCTGACCTGCGGGGAATGCCCTTGCAGATCGTCATCTCAGAGCGCTCTTTGCAGCAGGGAGGCGTGGAGTTGCGCCGGAGAGACGGCACAGCCAAGGAGATCGTTCCTTTGGCGGACGCACCTGCCCTTGCACGCCAACAGGTGGACGCGATGCAGGCCGCTCTGAGCACCGCTGCCGACGCCGCGCCCAAATGGCCTTCTGGAGAGCAACAATAGTTCGCTCTTTCACAACCCTAGGCTTGGGCGATACCGGCAGAACTTGGGTTGGAGAAAGGTTCTCAAGCGCTTTTTGGCAGAAGCGACGGAAGCTTATCTACAGCCCAAGAGAGATCGGGGCGCTGCTGCAGTTCCCGCAAAAGCTTCTCTAAAACCTGCAACGCCGTCCTTGCATCCGACGGTGGCGGCGCGCTCTGCGTCGGTCTTGCCCCCCCTGTTCTGCGGAGGGTAAGGCCCACAACCTGCAGCCTTTTGCTTGCCTTTTCCGGCTTCACCCAACCTGCCGGTTTCGCTGCGTTAGGAGGCCCCATCTCTGCCGCGTCGCCATCCTCAGCCAACGCATAGCAAAGTGCCGTAACTTTAGCCGATTGCGTGAGCAACACGAAGTTATCGCCCCCTAAGTGGAATATCTGATCGGTGGGGGCACCGTGTTCCTTGGAAGCCTTTCTAAGGCGCTCGGCCACTTGAACAATGAGAGCGTCTCCGAAGGCAATGCCATAGTCGCGGTTATAGACATGTAGCGCGGCAACATCCACGCGAACCAGGCCGGCCGACTGATTGGCATCGAGCCGTTCTTGCAGCGCCTGTTCCAACACAAGGCGGTCGGGCAAGCCCGTAAGAGCAGAGGTATGATGGGTTCGGTTGCCGTTTTGTTGCAACGCGGCTTCTAGCAGCAGGCGAACCGGCAATACGCCGCGATAGGCGCCTGCCGCGTTAACGATCACGATATCGGTCTCTAGGCTCACGGTACTACGATAGGTGAGATGGCCTATGGCCTCATCGAGCGCAAAGTGTTCCGGGATTGTTACAAATTTGCTCTCCATCCATCGTTCTACCGTCTCGTTGGCCAGAAACGATTCGGCTTGTGCCTGGCGTGCCATTTCAAGCTGGTTTTCCAGGGTTTGGCGCATAAGCACCCCGCAAACCTCACCGCCCTGCATAACGACGATGCTGGTGAGTCCATCGTTTTTAGCGAAGCGGCGTGCGGCTTCTAACAAGGGTGTTCCGACGGTCATGGCAAGCCCGGCCTGCTTGAGTGCGCCTACAGGGAGCGAACATCCGGTCTGCAGGTGCTCCTGACGCCGTACTTGCGTCTGAATAAGCTCACGGATAGTTTTCGATACCCCATGAAAGGTCTCCTGAGGCCGTCCAAAGAGATACCCCTGTGCATACTGCACACCGAGGTTTACCAGCACCGTTAGCTCGGATGGAGTTTCTACCCCCTCCCCTAAGGTTCTGACCCCGATTTGGGCAGCAAAGCGCACAAGGGCGGTCACAAGGGCGCGGCTCTCGCCACGGCTGTTGAGGCTGCGCACCAGACTGCGGTCTAGCTTGATGAAGTCGGGCAGGAGTTCGGCGATAATCTCCAAGCTGTTGTAGCCGGAGCCGGCATCGTCAATGGCGATTCGAAAGCCATCTTCACGGAGACGTTTTATTTCTCTAAGAAGGCCGGGGAAGTCCTGCACGGCCTGTCGTTCGGTGATCTCAATGATGATTTGTCGCGGGCTTAAGCCGTTGTCGTAGACACGCTGCAGAAGAGGGCGATCCTGAGCGATCAGGTTCATAATGCCCTCTGCGTCCAGATTAACAAACAACAGTTGTTGCAACCCCTGCTTACCCGCCTCCTGTAAACAACGTTCCAGGCAGGCGATATCGAACCAAGCGATGAGGCTGCCGCGCTGCACGGCTTTGAGCAGTTCTCCGGTGTGCTTAATCTCAGGTTGAGATGGCATACGAATAAGCGCCTCGTAGCCGGCCACACGGGCTTCGCGCAGGTTCACAACGGGATGAAAATGAACCCCAAGTCGCCCCTGCACCATTACCTCTAGCAAGGCGTTTAGTTCGGCGAGGTGGTTCTGCTGCTCCTCCCCTAAAAATAGCGAGGTAATAGGCAGGATGGAGAAGGGCGTTGTCTTATCAGAACAGTGCTGCTGCCATTCTGCCCGAAGCCGTTGCTGCAGTGCCTGGCGCGCTAGCTGAATCTGCAGAGGAACCACAGGCTCTTCAAGCGGCTGTGGCAGTTTCAGCGCCACAGCCCAGGTGTTTTCCAAGAGCGGCCAGGCTTCGAGGTGAAGGCTCTCCAGTGGACCTAATAGGATCGGGGCTTCGAGGCGTGCCGTATTAAGCCAGTGGTAGGCTTGCGGAATTTCCGCTTTTACAAGCAGCACGGCGCACCCGCCTTGCAGTTTAGCAAGCACCGCTTTAAGCGGCGCCGCAACGCTTTCGGGTATAGGCGGTTCGAAAGGCTCCGCGTTTCCAAAAGTAAGGGTGTCGGCCTCTATTTCCATACGAGCGTTTCCGTCGTTCGCTAACTCTATTTTCGGCAAAGAGTAGCTAATACGATATATATAATCCGCCTAAATATATTTCACGGTCGTAGTGCGGGCTTTATTGAAGGCCAGTGCAAATGCGCCTTTCTTCCTTTACGTGCTCCTCTTGACCCTTCCGATGGCTTTGGGGTATACTTTTGTGCTGAGAGAGGTCACTAAACAGACAGTTGGGGTTGTAGCTCAGTCCGGTCTAGAGTGCCTGCCTGTCACGCAGGAGGTCGCGGGTTCAAATCCCGTCAACCCCGTTCCAGTCGCTAGTTGGGTAGGGGTACGAGGTTTTATTTTGATTAGGAGAGGGCGCTTTGGAGACCTGTTCCAGGCGCCCTTTCAAGATGTTTTGCTCGGTGGAACCTTACGGAACGGTTCTTTGTGTTCCCTGCGTATCCCTTGCTGAGGAGCCTTATTTGGAGAACGCCCCCTCAGACGTAGGTTGAGGCAAACTGAGAGATGACGAACCCGAATCCATTACAACACTCCGTGCCGGATTGGTGGGAGCGAGAGAATCGGCGCAGACAGCAGTTGTTGCTGGGGCTGCTCTCGCTCATCCTTGTGCTTATCGGTTTTTATTACTATGTGGCCGCCTCAGGCAAAACGGGCATCATCAACGGGGTAGACTTCGATACAGCAAACTACATCGCCTTTATTCGGCAAGAGCCTAACGGCGATACCGATCTCTACGGTATAAGAGCCGACGGCACCGGCCTGCGCCCGCTTACGGTTGCCTCGGACCATTCTCTGAAAAGCAACCCAACCTGGACGCTCGATGGAAAGCATGTTCTCTATGTCTCAAACAGATCGAACGTGTCCTGCACACAAATCTACCTACTCGGTGCCGGGCAAACGCCCGTCCAAATAACCTACGGCTCTTTTCCCAAAGATAAACCGCTCGCCTGCCCCGACGGCAAGCACGTGGCCTTCCTTACAGAAGGCGCGATCAAGACGGTCTACCTTAACGGCAACGACGTGGAACAGATTTTGCCGCCGCCCATCGCGAGCAACTCACCGACGAACGGAGAGATCGCGCCGACGCTCGACCCCCAAGGCCCCTACATTCAAGAGGCCTTCTCTTCCGATGGCTCGATCATCGCCGGCGTTCAGGCGCTTACGGCGCAAGGGAACGGCGATATCCCCATGCTAGGCGGTTCCGACGAGATGGCGCGGGCGCTCCCAAACGGCGCCAAGACGGCCTACGTTCTCGACCCCGGTCGCTATGTGAACGTCGCCTGGATACCGCACACACATCAGTTGCTGGTGGCCTATGCCCAACAGTACGTCCGTGACCCGCAAACTCACAAAAGCATCTACGTGGGTGGGATCAATCTTTACGACTTCAGTAAACCCGGAAAACCGTTGCCCAAGCCGATCATGATCTGCTTAGGGCATACCCTTATGCCGCGGCATCTTACCGTTTCGCCAAACGGTAAGATGCTTGCTTTCGAAGGGTGGATGTTTAACGGAGAGGATAGCTGGACACCTCTGGGCATCTACGTGATTCGCTATCCAAACGAGGTGCTGGCCATCCGTGAAGGGGTGAAGGTGCCTCCGGCAACCATTCCGGCCACACCAAATGGGCTGCCCCTCGACCCGCAATGGTCACCCGACGGCTCTCGACTGCTTTATGAAGTGCAACATGCCGACGGTAAGCACGACCTGTGGGTTGTTAATGCTGATATGACCAACCCCATCAACCTAACCAAGGGGGTTGGCGACAACACACAAGCTGCCTGGTCGCCTATTACCAAATAGCTCACCGATCACAATGGCCCTGACGCCGGGGCCGACAAAACACGCATTAAGGAGGTCCCGACGCTCATGCCTAGCCCAAATGTCCGTCCGGCGCGTCGCCGCCTTTTGCGTACGCGCCTTCTTCTTGCCCTCAGCATCGTTGGCCCCGGCATTATCGCGGCCAACGCCGACAACGATGCGAGCGGTATCTTTGGGTACTCTCAAGCAGGAATAGCCTTCGGCTATAAACTGCTGTGGGTTCTTTTGCTCTCCACCATCGCTTTGGGGGTCTGTCAGGAGATCGGCGCCCGTATGGGCGCAGTGACCGGCAAAGGGCTTGCCGACCTCATTCGCGAAGAGTTCGGTGTTCGCATGACCCTCTTCGCCATGAGCGTGTTGCTGGTTGCGAACTATGCCACCGTTGTTTCCGAGTTCGCCGGCATTACGGCCGCATTCGAGCTTTTTGCCTCAGAGAAAATTCGCTATATCGTGGTGCCCATCAGCGCCTTTGGCGTCTGGTGGCTGGTCGTCAACGGCTCCTACCGTAGAGTGGAACGGGTTTTGCTCTACGCCTCGCTTATCTATCTCTCCTATATTCCGGCAGCCTTCATGGCGCACCCGCACTGGCGTGAAGTGCTGCCCGCCCTCTTCTGGCCCGGGCACATCCCCTGGAGTAAAGACTACATTTTCCAGATCATTAGCGTGGTCGGAACCACGATTACGCCTTGGGGCCAGTTCTACATTCAATCCACCGTGCGCGATAAAGCTATTCGGGTGGAGGATTACCCCATCACACGAATAGATGTGCTGTTTGGCGCCTTTTTTACGAACTTCATCGCCTTCTTCATCATGGTGGCCTGCGCTGCAACGCTTTATCATGCGGGAGCCAACCCCGGAAACTATAGCGATGCAGGCCAGGTTGCACGCGCTTTGCAACCGCTTGCCGGGCCGGCCGCCGCCATTCTCTTTGCCTTGGGGTTGTTTAACGCCTCGTGTTTCGGCGCCATCACGGTACCGGTCTCCACGGCCTACGCCATCACGGAATCGCTTGGCTGGGAAGCAAGCATGGGCAAACGCACACGCGAAGCGCCGCTTTTCGTTTGGGTGTTTACTCTGCTTATTGTAGTCTCTGCGATTACCGTGCTCTTTGGGGGAGCTAATCTTGCTTTTCTTATCATTCTGCCGAACATCGTGGGCGGTGTGCTGTTGCCCATCATTCTTATTCTTACTCTCAAGCTCGTGAATAATCGCCGGCTTATGGGGGAGCATGCGAACTCCTTCACTTACAATGTAATCACATGGATTACTACTATCGTGTTGATTGTGCTTGCTGTCGTTCTCATGATCCAGCAACTCTTTTTCTCTTCTTAGGGGGAACCAATGCGGGTACTCGTTATCGGAGGAGCCGGCTATGTTGCCGGTCTTACCTTGCCGCTTTTAAAGCGCGATTTTCGTTTCACCATCTTCGATCGCGCCCTGCCTCAGCAAAGTGAGTTAAGCGACATTCCTTTGATACAGGGGGATGTCTGCGACTTTGCCGCCCTAGTGGCCGCTTGCGAAGGCCAGGAAGCCCTGCTCTATATGGCGATGGGCAGCGCAGACTGGAGCTGCGAAGATGCCCTTACGTCCGCTTTCGATGTAAACGTAAAAGGGCTTTATCTCGCACTCGAGGCGGCGCATCGGGTCGGCATAGAACATGCAGTTTATACCAGCAGCATGTCGGTATACGATGGGGACCTCACAAAACGCTACTTTCCAGATGAGGCCATTACCCCGGATGCGCTGCATTTCTATGGGTTTACCAAGTGGCTGGGTGAGGAGGTTTGTCGCAACGCCTGCCGCCGATTTGGAATGACAATCAACGCCCTGCGCCTCTGCCACCCCATAGCCGACAAAGTCTGGCAGGAGAAAACCCGACCAGAGACACCCACCATTGCAACGGCAGCCAGCGACGTAGCCCGCGCACTGAAAGCTGCTTTAGAGTATCGAGGGGCCGGCTTCGAAGCCTTTATGATTTCGGGCGACTATGAGCAGCGCCTAATGAATATGCGCAAAGCGCGACGGCTTTTGGGCTGGGAACCACAGATGCGGCCAAAGGCGAATAACTCCTCGTAACCTCGCCATTCATGTTCCTAAGTGCTGGTACAGGCCTCTTGCGGTAAAATAGTTCTCTAAACCTATCGGAGCGCCTTTGGATGTCACAGAATGACGAACTTATCCTCTACTTTGATCTACTTGCTGCCGTTGTACGGAAATATGTGCGGCTTTGGATTCTAGTAGGCCCGGCGCTTTTTGTTGCCTTTTTGATACTCATGCTTTTGCTGTTCCCCCAAACTTACGAGGCCACCGTGTCGCTATCGGTGCAACACGCCCCAAATGCAGGCAGTGGGAGTTCCGGTTTAAGCGCACTTCTTGGACAGACGAGTCAGGAGAAGTACATTGGGGTACTCAAGAGCCGCCGTTTGGCCGAGGAGGTAGAGAAGCAGATCCACCTCAAAAGCTTTTACCATCTCCGCACGGAGCGCGATGCTGACGACCTGTTAATGCACCACGTCGTGCCGGTGGATAACGCTAACGACGGTCTGCTGTATGTTTCGGTGCGCTTGCCGGGGCCTGCAAGGTGGGCTTTAGGAGCTGATCTGCGACGCACCCAAGTAAAAGAACTTGCCGCCAAGGCGGCGAACCTCTACGCCATCGCCCTACAGCACTACTACGCCACCAGCGACAACGACCGCGATTCGGTGCTGCTGCGGGCCGGTCAAAGAGAGTTGGAGCGCGCACAAGCCGCTTATCATCGAGCTTCTGAACGCCTCATGGCGTTTGTGCAGCATTTAAAAGGAATTACCCCCGACGAATCACCCAGCGTAGATACGGCCAGCACGAGCGGTGCTCTGGAGAGCCTCTACACAGACTATGGCAAGACGGCCGCGGAGATAAGCGCACTCGAAAAAACAAACACCCTGCTTCGCGCCGGCGTCCTAAAACAGCTAAGCCACCTCTCCGAACTACCGGCGGATGACCCGCTTCTGCGAACGGCTAGAATGAATCTTGCCTTGGCCGAGAACAACTACAATCAGTTGGTTTACGCTCAACAACTTTCTCCTACCAATCCTCAGGTCGTTCAGGCCCGAGCGCAAGTCGAGCTGGCCCGTAAAGCACTTCAACAGCAAGAGAAAGGTTATCTTTATCGGCTCGATACACAGTATATTGCCAATCAGGCCCGATTGAAGGCGCTTCAAGCCCAAGAGAATCGCATTCTCGGCCTGATCAAGCTGGCCGCTCAACATCTGTTCGTACGCCGTGAGCTTTCTACTCAGCTAGCCCTGCTAGAAGCAAACCAGAAGCTTGCCTTAGCTACTTTACAAACTGTAGAGGAGGAGGCCGTTCGGTTGAGGCTCTCTACCGTCTCAGGCAAAAGCCGAATCAGCGTGGTGGATTCCGCCCTGCCTCCACGCACAGGCTCGCCGGGTCTACTAACTTTTGGAGCGCTCAGCTTCATTTTGGCTCTGCTCCCCCTGGGTTATTTCATTGTGCGTGGCTATCTTCGGGCCGTTGCCGAACGGGTGGCACCCCCCGAGTTTGCAGAAGAAGCGGTTTTGCCAAAGGCCGAGCAGGCCGTGGAGGCGGAACGCCTTCCCTCACGCTAGACAATGGGTATAATACACCGTTCTGAAGCGCTAACCGATGTGAGGCCCCTTTATGAAGGTTGCTATTCTCGCTGGAGGTTTGGGTACTCGCTTAGCCGAAGAGACCGAAGTTCGCCCAAAACCGATGGTAGAGGTAGGAAACTACCCTATTCTCTGGCACATCATGAAAATATACAGCCACTATGGCTACAAAGAGTTTTTCATCGCTCTCGGCTATCGAGGGGAAGTGATCAAGCGCTACTTTCTCGATTATTATGCTCTTCAAGGCAGCATGACCATTGACATCTCCACCGGCGGCGTAAGAATGCACGAGCCTCATTGTGAGGATTGGAAAGTGCATCTCATTGATACCGGTCTTCAAACGCAGACCGGCGGGCGCATAAAGCGGCTCGAGCCATGGCTGAAAGATTCCACCTTCTGCGCCACCTACGGCGATGGGGTGAGCAATGTGGATATTCACGCCCTGGTGCAGTTTCATAAGAAGCAAGGCAAAATCGCAACCATTACAGCGGTTCGTCCTCCCGCCCGTTTTGGAGAGTTGGTAATCGAGAACGACCGGGTCGTTGAATTTGTGGAGAAACCCCAGGTAGGAGAAGGTTGGATCAACGGGGGATTTATGGTTCTTGAGCCGGAGATATTCCGCTATCTGAAAGATGATCAATCCATTTTAGAGCGAGATGGCCTCGAGGTGCTAGCAAAGGAGGGGCAGCTCGCCGCCTACCGACACGAGGGATTTTGGCAGTGTATGGACACGCTGCGCGACAAGAGGCTTCTGGAAAGCCTCTGGCAATCGGCAAAC
>NZ_DATGLN010000195.1:0-21589 GCF_035294165.1 Chthonomonas sp. | reverse complement strand
CGCTCCCCCTCCGCTAGAGGGCGATATGACGACCTCGGTGCCGTTTCATCTCTTTCAGGGCTACATCTTTCTACCGGTTCTCCTTGGCGATAGAACGCGCGTGGAGTGGGCAATGCTGGACACAGGGGCCGCACCCCTCGGTATTCTCTCGCTCATTACGGCGCGTGAACTGGCCAGAAAGGAGAATGTGGACTCCTATAAGGAGGTTGACTTGCCCTTGCCGTTGGGGGTTGGGTCGAAAAATGGGACGTTTCGCGCCCTCCTGTTTGCCTTTTCCATAGACCTAACGCTGGCCCATCCGCAAGGCATTCCCTTCCTCATGGAGCTAGACCCGATTCTTGGTGCCTCGATTATGGAGGACCTAAGCCAAGATTTCGACTTTCAGCTTTCTGCGCTTGTCGGTATGCCCTTCCTCGCCCATGCGCGTAGGGTGACGATTGACTATCCGCATCAAATACTTACAATGGAGCTAGCGAACCAATGAAGATACTCATTATCGGAGGCACTGGACTCATCAGCACGGCAATTACGAGCCAGCTTCTCGATCGTGGTGCCGACGTTACCCTTTACAATCGCGGGCGTACGGAGGCGCGTATTCCGCCAGGCGCTAAAATTCTGCACGGCGATAGGCGCAACTATGCCGAGTTTGAAAAACAGATGCAAGAGGCCGGCCCTTTTGATTGTGTGATTGATATGGTGGGGTTCGTGCCGGAGGATGCCCAGAGCGTGATACGAGCCTTTCGTGGACGTATCGAGCAGTTCATCTTTTGTAGCACCGTGTGTGTCTACGGCGGGCCGGCAACGCACTACCCGATTCGAGAGGATGAACCACGCCGACCGGTAACTGGTTATGGGGCCAATAAGGCCAGATGTGAAGACATTTTGTTGGAGGCGGGGCAGCGTGGCGATTTTGCCGTCACGATTATGCGTCCCTCGCAGACGTATGGTGAGGGGGGCACAATCGTGCATAGTCTAGGCTGGCGTACCACCTATATTGATCGCATGCGCAAAGGCAAAGCGATTATTGTGCATGGCGATGGCTCCTGTTTATGGGCAGCCTGCCATATCTCTGACGTTGCAAAAGGGTTTATCGGCGCCATTGGAAATCCGTTGGCCTACGGACGTTGCTATAATGTTACCGGAGAGGAGTGGATGACATGGAATCGATATCATGAAGGAGTAGCCGAGGCGCTCGGTGTGCCCACGCCGCGCTTGGTGCATATTCCGGCCGACGTTATGGCGCAGATCGCTCCCAAACGCTTTAGCATCAGCATCGAGATTTTTCAATATCCCTCCATCTTCGACAATCGCGCAGCACAAACTGACCTGGGATTCGAATATACTATCCCCTGGGTCGAGGGGGTGAAGAGAACGGTTGCTTGGCTCGACGCTCATGGAAAAATAGAGAACAGCGACGACGACCCCTTCGATGATAGGGTGATCGAGGCCTGGGATCGCCATGGAAGGAGCCTGGCTGAGGAGCTAGCAGGACTTGATGCGTGAAAATGAGCGTGCAGACGCTCGTGCCATTCCTATTTTTATCGGGACGATGGGTTGGGGGTATGCCGATTGGTGTGGGCCGTTCTACCCACCGAACACGGTGGGTAGAGACCAAATCCGGCTCTATGCACAGTGCTTCAACGCCGTGGAGATCGATTCAACTTTTTATGCTCCACCAAAGCCTCAGGTGGTTGAGGGCTGGTATCGGGCAACGCCTGAGCACTTTCTATTTTGTCCGAAAGTACCAAAGCAGATCACCCATGAGTTGCACCTGGCGCCGTCGAGCCATAACCTCATAAGAGAGTTTGTCGCGACTATGAAGCTGCTAGGGGAGAAATTAGGCCCCATTCTCTTCCAGATGCCGCCTGACTTTCGGCGGTCGGAGCTGCCGAACTTAGAAGGAACGCTGCCCCTGCTGGATGAAATAACGTCATCTCAAGGGGTGCGTTTCGCCATAGAGTTTCGCCATCGGTCTTTGGAAGGGGAGGTTGTGGCGGCACTCCTACGCCAGCATAGAGTAGCGCTTGCAGCAGTGGATTATATCATTTTATCGCCGAAGATAGAGATCACTGCCGATTTCCTCTATGTGCGACTGATCGGGCGGCATGGGGCTTTTTCCCATCACGATAAGATTCAGCACGATAAGAGCGAACGAATTCAAAAGTGGGTAGAGGCTATCAAACGTGCCGCCGGAGAAGTAGAAAAGATTTTCATCTTCTGCAACAACGACTACGAAGGCTTCTCGCCGGCCACGTGCAACCGCGTGCTCCGGTTGCTAGGGCAGGAGGAGGCGACCTTTCCGGTGGAACGTCAGCAGAGCCTTTTTGGCTAACGAGACGAGATGGACCTAAAAGACCTTCAGCTATTTTGCGATCTCGTGGAGACCGGCTCGTTTTCCAAGACGGCTCAGCGCAATTTCATCACACAGTCGGCGGTGAGCCAGCGCATGCGCATCTTGGAACGCGAGCTAGGCCGCACGCTGTTGAGTCGGCAAAAGGGCAAAGGGAAAGTGGAGTTGACCGACGCAGGGCGTCTGTTATACGAAGGAGCGCGTTCTCTGGTGCGTGAGGCCATGGCCTTAGAGGAGCGACTGAAGGGTTTCTCCGATTCGATGGAGGGCACCGTGCGGATTGCCACAGTTTATTCTGTTGGGTTGCATGAGTTGCCTGGGCGCCTCAAGCCGTTTTTGCGGCAGTATCCGCAGGTGAGTGTGCACCTGGAGTACAGCTCCACGGCGCGTATCTACAACGATGTGTTTTCGGGGGCAATGGACATCGGCATTGTGGCCGTTCCCACCACGCATGTTGGGATTGAGGTATTGCCCTTTAGCGAAGAGCCGATGGCCCTGATCTGTCCGCCGGAGCATCCTTTTGCGCGGTTAGAGGCCATCTGTCTGCATCAGCTCAACGGCCAGAACTTCGTGACCTTCGATGTAAACATCCCCACACGAAAACTGGTAGATGAGCATTTACGGTTGGCCGGAGCACACGTTCGCATTGTAAATACTTGCGACAATATCGAGATGCTTAAAAATCTCGTGGAACTGGGGCAAGGCATCTCGTTGGTTCCCGAGATCACGGCACGCAAGGAGGCACGAGAGGGGAGCCTTGTTATTGTGCCTCTGACTCCGGAAGATGCCTTTTGTCGTCCGGTGGGGCTGTTATTGAGAAGAAGAAACCCGCAGCGTACGGTGGTGCGTGTGTTGGTAGAGGCCCTTATCGGCAAGCCAAAAGGTGGAGGGCCGATGAAATCGTCGCCAAGATGAGCCATAAGCTCACATTAATCCGACGCTTTCGTGCTATTATCTAAAGACTGGGATATCGGTATATTTAGAGATCGGGCATAATGCATAGCGAAACATCAACAATCTTCTCGCGACTTGCTTTTTTGCTGTGGGGGCTTAGCTTGTTTGGGCTTGGTTTTGGCCTGGCCGGTTGTGATAACAGCCCCTATCCGCCGGGGGAGACGGGAAAATCCATACTCTATTTGGCGCTAGGCGATGATCCCAAGACACTAGACCCCACCGTGGCCTACGATGTGGCCTCCGGTGAAGTTGTCAACCTTATCTATCCGGCCTATTTAGAGTACGACCATTTAAAGCGCAACCCCTTACAACTCGATCTTGATCTGGGGGCCACGATGCCCGTCTATCAGTCCGTGCCGGTTCGAGAGACGGTAGACGGTAAGCAGGGAACCCGGATGGGCCAACTATGGACCTTCCACATTCGCCATGACCTGCGGTTTCAGGACGATCCCTGTTTTCCGGGAGGCAAAGGCCGCCCGATTACGGCTGCCGATTTTGTGTTTAGTTTCAAGCGCATCGCCGATCCGGGGGTCAACTGTCCTATTGTGAACTATCTTGACGACAAAGTGGTTGGCATGCATGATTTTGAGGACTATCAGATGCAACGAGAGAAACGAGGCCTTCCGCCAGACTACAGCTACCCTCTTCCGGGTCTGCAGCTCGACCCTCATGATCCCTACACCTTCCGGATTCTGCTGGATCGGCCTTACCCTCAACTGCGCTACCTCATGGCGATGTCGTTCACAACCCCTATTCCTCATGAAGCGGTGGAAAAGTACGGTAAAAACTTCGCCCGCCATCCGGTAGGGTGCGGCACGTTTATGCTGAAGGAGTATGTGCCTAAAGACCGCATTGTTTTGGTGGTGAACCCAAACAGGCATCCTGAATACTATCCTTCTGAGGGAGAGCCGGGAGACAGGGCGGCCGGATTGTTGGTGGACGCAGGCAAACAGCTTCCTTTGGTGAAAGAGATACGTTTCAGCATTATCAAAGAGCCTCTGACCGCCTGGAACCTCTTTCAACAGGGCTACCTTGATCTCTCCGGAGTATCCCAGATTAATTTTCAGCAGGCTCTATCAAGCCCTGGGCAGCTCTCTCCAGAGATGCGTGCTCGCGGAATCCGTCTGTTCAAAACGACGGGTGCCGATGTGAGCTACTTTATTTTTAATATGGACGACCCCGTTTATGGCGGATACACCCGGCGAGCCAAGCTTTTACGCCATGCCATTGCGCTGGCGATGAATCAGCAGGAGTTTATAGACCTGCTTTTTGTGGGGTTGGGCAAACCGGCACAGTTTCTCATTCCACCGGGTCTCTTTGGCTACGATCCCAACTACAAAAACCCTTATCAGCAGTACAATTTAGAGCTGGCGAAAAAACTGCTGGCCGAAGCCGGCTATCCGGGAGGAGTAGACCCAAAAACCGGCCAGAGACTTGTGCTATACTACGATAACTCGGGGGTGGATGCGGAAGGACGGTTACAGACGGCGCTGGTGATCAAGCAGATACAAAAGCTCGGTATCGAGGTGGTACCCCGTTCCTGGCGTTTCCCCATTTTTCAATCGAGGGTCGATCAGGGGCAGTTTCAGTTTATCTATTTTGGGTGGGTGGCCGACTACCCAGATCCGGAGAACTTCCTGTTGTTGTTGTACGGCCCCAATAGGCGTCCCGGCCCTAATGCAGCAGCCTATAATAATCCGGCGTATAATGCCTTATTCACCAAAATGCGAGCCATGGAGGATGGCCCGGAACGTGCCGAGATCATACGGCAAATGCGTAATATTGCGGTAGAAGATGGCCCTATGATCTACGGTGTGCACAGTGAAAGTTATGGGTTGGTACAGCCGTGGTTGCGGAACGTAAAGCCGAACCCCATCGCGCTCGATAGCCCAAAATACTATGCGGTGGATGCTACGGAGCGACTGCGCCTGCAACGGGAGTGGAATAGGCCCAACTTATGGCCGCTCGTAGGCCTTGTGGTGTTTCTCACCGTCGGTTCCCTACCTGCCGTGCAGGTGGTGCGGCAACGTTCGCGCCGGCACGTACGGGTGCATCCTCCGAAGGAATCTTAAGACATGTTGCGATACGTTATTCGGCGGGTTTTACTGGCCATTCCTACTTTGCTTGGCGTGGCCTTTCTTACCTTCGTGCTCTTTTATGCTACCTCCTCACCGGAACAGATCGCTCGCCGCAACCTATCTGCAAAGAACCCCACTCCGCAGCAGATCAAGTCCTGGTTACATCAGCACGGCTACGACAAACCGAAGTGGGTGCAGTTTAAGGAGACCACCGAGGCGCTCTTCTTGCTGCGCTTCGGCAAGTCGGATGCCACAGGCGAGAACATCTGGACACGCATCAAGGAGGGAGCCGGCCCCTCCTTTGAGGTACAGATTGTGGTTTTAATGGCGTCTCTTACCGTATCGATCTGTTTTGCCTTGGGGCTGGCCTACTTTCGTGCGACCTATTTGGACTATTGGGGTGCCTTTTTGTGTGTGCTGCTGATGAGCATTACCGCGCTCGTCTACATTATGACGGGGCAGTTCATCTTCGGTAAGCTGTTGCGGTGGTTTCCGTTGGCCGGCTATCGGCACGGTTTCGACAGCCTTCGCTTCATCCTATTACCGGTGTTGGTGGCGCTCATCAGTGGGCTGGGCGGCACAACACGGCTCTTTCGCACCTTCATGCTCGACGCCATGAATCAGGACTACGTGCGTACGGCGCGGGCAAAGGGAGTAAGTGAGACGCGGGTGCTCTTCAAACACGTTCTAAAAAACGCGGCCATCCCTATCGCCAGCTCCGTGGTGGCCTCGATCCCAGGCCTGTTTCTGGGAAGTCTCTTGCTTGAATCGTTTTTTGATATTCCCGGACTAGGTAGTTACACCGTGGATGCGATCAACGGGCAGGATTTCGCGGTGGTGCGCGCCATGGTCTTTCTAGGCGCTTTGGTGACGATTGTAGGCTATATTCTAACGGATATCTGTTATGCGCTTCTAGACCCGCGGGTGAGGCTGGAGTAGACGATGTACGACTGGCTGTCATGGGATAATCTCGTTCCTTTCTTGGTGGTAAGCGGGCTAGTTGTGGCCATTCGACTGGCAAGTCGCCAGCCGTTGTGGCGGGAGGCATTTAGACGACTGCGGCGCAACCGTGCGGCTATCGTGGCCGTGTGCGTGATTGGTCTGTATGGGCTTGTCGCTTTTCTCGACAGCATCTCATGGAAGAGCAGTGTAAATGCCGAACCGAAGACGGTGCTCGATCGCATTTTTGAAGCGGCCCACGTTCGTGTGGAACGAACCTACTCGGCGCCGTTTGCGAAGTATACGATGGGTGAGGTGCACCCGCATCGTCTGCGCGGTCTTCATCTGTTAGGGACAGACGGCACCGGCAACGATGTGCTTTATAAGACGCTCAAAGGTTGTCGCACGGCTCTGCTTATTGGGGGGCTTTCCTCCCTACTTGTGCTGCCTCTGGCCGTTATTTTGGGGATGTTGGCGGGGTATTTCGGCAAGATCGTAGATGATATTATTCAGTATATCTACACCGTGGTCGGCTCCGTGCCCGACATTCTGCTGATTATAGCGCTGGTGCTGGTGTTGGGGCGGGGCGTTGTGAACATCTGCATTGCATTGGCCTTCACCAGCTGGATAGGGCTGTGCCGTTTGGTACGAGGCGAGACCCTCAAATATCGTGATAGAGAGTTTGTGCTGGCCGCGCGAGCTTTAGGGGCCTCGAACGTTCGTATTCTTATGAAGCATATTCTGCCCAATCTGCTGCCGGTGGTGATCATCAGCATGGTGTTGGGGTTTAGCGGCTTCGTTCTGTATGAGCCGTTGCTAGCCTATCTGGGGGTGGGCGTTGGACCCGATGTGGGAAGTTGGGGCAACATGATAGATGCCGCTCGCATCGAGCTAACGCGCACACCGGTGATCTGGTGGAACCTCGCTTCTGCCTCCGGAGCGCTCTTCATTTTAGTTTTGGCTTTCAATATTTTGGGGGATGCCTTGCGCGACGCCATTGACCCCCGTTTAAGGAGCTCTTAAGCGTGAACAACCCTCTACTAGTGGTCGAGAATCTGCGAACCTATTTCAGAACCCCTCAGGGGCTTTCGCGAGCGGTGGATGGTGTGAGCTTCACCATTGATGAGGGGGAGATATTGGCTTTAGTGGGGGAGTCGGGCTGTGGAAAGTCTATGACGGCACTCTCCATTCTGCAGTTGGTGCCCGAGCCTGCGGGCTATATCGAGAGTGGGCGCGTTCTCTTTCAAGGGGAAGACCTGCTCGACAGGACGTGGGAACAGATGCGTGAGATTCGCGGAAAAGAGATCGCGATGATCTTTCAAGAGCCGATGACCTCTCTCAACGGCGTCTTCACCGTGGGCGATCAGCTTATTGAGGCGATGGTGGTTCATGGAAAACGCGGCAACCTGAAAGAACGGGCTATCGAACTGCTGGGGCGTGTGGGGTTGCCGGAGCCTGAGCGTGCGATGCGGCAGTATCCGCACGAGCTTTCTGGGGGGATGCGACAGCGCGTGATGATCGCCATGGCACTCGCCAACGAACCCAAACTCCTCCTCGCCGATGAGCCTACCACTGCCTTGGACGTAACCGTTCAGGCGCAGATACTCGATCTCCTGGCCGATCTGCAGCGAGAGATGGGCATGGCGGTGCTGTTGATTACCCATGATCTACGTGTGGTGGCGCGACTTGCGCAGCGGGTAGCCGTGATGTATGCTGGCCAGATCGTGGAGGAGGCGCCGGTCAAAGAGCTATTTCAACGTCCACGCCATCCCTACACTCAAGGGCTTTTTGCCTGTTTGCCGTCACAAATGCGTAGAGGCAAAGAGTTGAACTCTTTGGAGGGCGTGGTGCCCTCGCCTACGGCTTGGCCACCAGGCTGCCGCTTTGCCCCACGCTGTAGTTTCTGCTGGCAGCCGTGTTTGGAACTGGCGCCAAGGTCTCTCGCTGTTGCGAATCGCCATACCGTGCGCTGCCATCTGTATGATCCGGAAATAGCTCCTACTTCTGTTGGAGAGGTGCGCTCATGACCCCAAGTCCGACCCTCTCCGTAGGCGATTTTCTGGTTGTAGCCCAGGGGCTGTGCAAAGACTACCCGGTTCGTGGGCGCTTGTGGCGTAAGCAGTGGCGACGGGTAGTAGACCATGTGAGTTTTGAAATACGCCGAGGTAGCACGTTGGCCCTCGTGGGAGAGAGCGGCTCCGGCAAAACCACCGTGGGACTTATGTTGTTGGACTTGATCAAACCCACGGCAGGGCAGATACTATATAACGGTCTACCTTATTCCGCACGCTCTGCGAAGGAGAGAAGAGCCTTGCGTAGAGAGATTCAGGTGGTGTTTCAAGACCCTTACTCCTCTCTCAACGCGCGCATGAACATCCGTGAAATCCTCACCGAAGGAATGGTGATCCATCGCATTGGTGCCAACGCGCGGGAGCGTGAGGAGAGAGCGGCCGAGCTGCTAAAGCAGGTCTCAATGTCGCCGGACGCCTTGGATCGTTACCCCCACGAGTTTTCCGGCGGGCAGCGGCAGCGCATCGCCATCGCTCGCGCGCTTTCGGTTGAGCCGAAGTTCTTGGTGCTCGATGAGCCTACGAGTGCGTTAGATGTTTCCGTGCAGAGCCAAGTGCTTAACCTCTTATGCCGATTGCAGAGAGAGCGTAATCTTACCTACCTATTTATTTCGCACAATCTCGATGTGGTCAGTTACCTCGCCGAAGAGGTCATAGTAATGGAACGGGGCAGAATTGTGGAGCGAGGAGCTGTGGAGCAGGTTTTCGGCGATCCACAGCACCCCTATACTCGTAACCTGTTAGAAGCCATTCCGAGCCTCGATAAAGTTTTGGCAAAATGACCCCCGACGATGACGCAAAAACTGTTGTTGTGGAAGACCTACTGAACAAGGTTCGTAAGGCCATCACTCGCTACTCTATGGTGCAGCGCGGGGATAAGATCGTCGTTGGCTTTTCGGGTGGGCCCGACTCAACGGCGCTGCTTCATGCACTGCGGTTGTTGCAAGCAGAGTGGGATATTCAGCTTGTAGCAGCCCACCTGCACCACGGGCTACGTGGCGCGGAAGCCGATGAGGATTTAAGCTGGGTTATCGCGCACTGCCAAGCCTTTGGCGTGGAGTTGCGTTACGAAAGGGCCGATGTTGCGGCACGGCAAAGGCGTTTGAAGCTCTCACTAGAGCAAGCGGCGCGCGAGATGCGTTATGCTTTTCTGCAGAGGGTGGCAGAGGAAGAGGGGGCAAATCGCATCGCGGTGGGTCATACCTGGAATGATCGCATTGAGACCATACTGATCCATCTTCTGCGCGGTGCCGGCATGGAGGGACTGACGGGCTTTGCCGCCGTGCAAGGGCCTATCATCCGGCCCTTCTGTTTCGTGAGACGGGAAGAGACAGAGGCCTTCTGTGCGGCCTTGGGGATCACGCCACGTTGCGACAGTTCCAATCAGAACATGGAGATTCTGCGCAATCGAATTCGACTGGAACTGCTGCCGCTGTTGAGGGCGTATTACAGTGACCATGTAGAGGATGCGTTGGCACGGATGGCAGAGCTGCTTGCTGCCGATAATGAGGTCTTGGAGAGCTTGGCGCGGGAAAAACTGGAGGAGCTAGCGGAAACTTCCAAGCCAAAGACCCTTATGCTGTCGGTCGAGCGCTTAAGAGAGCTTCCGATAGGCCTGCAGCGCCGGGTTTTGCGAGAGGCGATCCGCGAGGTGCGAGGCAGTCTGCAGGATGTAGATTTCGCTACCGTCGAATCATTCCTTGAGGGGACAGAAGGTCTCTCGGCACAGTTACCTACTTTTACGGGGAAGAGCGTACGCTTGAGGGTAAATGCAGGCAAGCTTTACATAGAGGAGCTGCGCCCTCAGTCTGCGGCGGTTCCCTGGCAGCAGGAGCTGAACGTGCCGGGGGTAACGGAGATTGCACGGAATGGTTGGAGGGTGCAGGCCGTTTTCTTGGAAGAAGAGAGAGATTTAGAAGGTATTCTAAATAGGGAGCCCGATTGGGGAGTGCTGTTAAACCCCGATGGGCTTATATTTCCGCTCCGTGTGCGCTCCCGACGGCCTGGAGATCGTATAGAAGTAAAGATCGAGAATCGGCTCAAACATCGCAAGCTGCAGGACATCCTTGTGGACGCACATGTTCCTAAGGAGTTGCGCTCGGAGTGGCCGGTGGTAGTAGATGCGGGCGACCGCGTGTTAGCGGTTCCCGGCCTTGCATATGCTGCCGATGTGGTAGAACTGGGGCCGAACCTCGCAAAAATGGATATTTCGGTAAAAAAATATCGTCTAGCATTGCGTTTCGAGGCACCAAATGCGTATAGATAAGCAAGTACACTGTAAGTTATGTGTGCTTTGGAACGCAAACGCATGGACGAACAGATGAGGAGACGAAGTTGAAGGGTTTCGCCTGGTTACGTTTAATGCTTATAGCCGGTTTGGTTGTGGCGCTTTTAGCCATCTTGTTACGCTCTTCCTTTATGGGTGGATTGGGCAGTGCCGGTCGTACGATGACCTACTCTAACTTCTACCGGCTTCTACAGACCAACCCGGCCCAGATCGAGCGCGTTACGCTGACTAAGGATACTATAGATGTGGTATTACACGGCGCCATGCCCGGACAAGACCAGGAGCAGGAACTGGTATTACCGCCTTCCGACCAGGCCCAGGCCGACCTGATCCAGCTGATGAGCAAACAGGGGGTAAATTTTGACTTCAAACACCCGGTGCTCGGGGATATTTTCTCTAATATTCTAGAGTGGCTTGTCATACCCTTTGTGTTCATTCTGTTTTTCTACCTCTTCTTTGTGCGCCAAGCGCAAAGCAGCGGCAATCAGGCCTTGCAGTTCGGTAGAGCGCGTGTGAAGCGTGTGACCGATTCGGTGCCGAAGGTCACCTTTGAAGATGTGGCCGGAGTGGAAGAGGCCAAACAGGAGCTGGCCGAGATCGTGGATTTTCTAAAGAACGCCAAGAAGTTTCAGGCTTTGGGGGCGAAGATTCCAAAAGGGGTCTTGCTGCTCGGCCCTCCGGGCTGTGGGAAAACCATGTTAGCGCGCGCCGTGGCCGGAGAGGCAGGGGTGCCTTTCTTCCATATCTCCGGTTCCGACTTTGTGGAGATGTTTGTGGGAGTGGGCGCGAGCCGTGTCCGCGATCTGTTTGATACGGCCAAAGCGCACCGGCCCTCGCTCATCTTTATTGACGAGATTGATGCTGTAGGCCGCCAGCGCGGTACCGGCGTTGGAGGTGGCCATGACGAGCGTGAACAGACTCTCAATCAGTTGTTGGTAGAGATGGACGGTTTCGACCCGAACGCCGGCGTTATTGTGATCGCCGCCACGAACCGCCCCGATGTCTTAGACCCCGCCCTCCTACGCCCCGGTCGTTTCGACCGAAGGGTTGTGGTGGATGCGCCCGATTTCGCCGGCCGTAAGGCCATCTTCTCGGTGCATCTGCGCGGGAAGCCCATAGATGACGATGTGAACGTGGACACGCTGGCGAAGCGAACGCCGGGGTTCACCGGAGCCGACATTGCGAACGTGGTAAATGAGGCGGCCATTCTGGCCGCCAGGCGCGATAAAACCCGCATTAGCATGCGCGAGTTTGATGAGGCGAGCGAGCGTGTGGTGATGGGGCCGGAGCGCAAATCGCGCCGACATACCGAAAAAGAGCTGCGCATTGTGGCCTACCATGAGCTAGGGCATGCCATCGTCGCAGCCAAACTGCCCAATGCCGACCAGGTGTATAAAATTACCATTGTTCCGCGCGGCATGTCCGGCGGCGCCACATGGTATATCCCCAAAGAGGATATGCAGTTCCTGCGTACCAAGCAGGAGATGATGGACGACATCGCCGCCACCCTCGGTGGCCGTGTGGCAGAAGAGCTGGTGTTTGGCGATGTTACCACCGGTGCGACCTCAGACCTCGATAGAGCCACCGACCTTGCGCGCGCCATGGTATGCGAGTACGGTATGAGCGAACGGCTTGGCATGGTACGCCTAGGTCGTAGAATGGGAAGCCCCTTCCTCGGGCGCGATCTTATGGAAGATCGAGACTACAGCGAGGAGGTAGCCCGAATCATTGATGAGGAGGTTCGGGCGTTCATAGACCAAGGTTATGAACGCGCGCGTGCGATCCTCACAGAGTATCGCGAGAAGATGGACCTCATCGCCGAAGTGCTGATTGAGAAGGAAACGCTGACCCGCGAGGAGTTTCTTGCGCTGCTAGAGGGGCGGGCTACGCCCGATGACATTCGCAAGGGCATAGACAACACCCCAACTGCGCCACCTGCCGTAGGCACGCAGACAACCCCGCCGGAAACAGAGCCACCCATCATTCAGCCACGCCTGCGCCCGGAACCGGCGTAGAGTTTAACGGAAAGCGCTAGCCTGCCCGGCTTCTGCCGGCAGGCTATTTCCTTTGAGATTCAAGCGGCCACAGAAAGGATAAAAGGAATGACAGCAACAATTGTGCGATGGCAGCGGGCTGCCCTGCTTTTGGCCGGCTCCGCATTCCTCCTGGCCGGTATAGGTTTACTATTTATCCTTCCTTCTGACCTTATCACACGCCTGGTGGGTGCTTTTTTAAACCTTTTGGGGCTTGGCTTCCTTTTAAAGAGCGAGCCGCTGGCTCTTTGGCTATCGGGCCTATGGTTTAAACCGGTTGTCACCTCATCGCGAACTTATACCATACCTCGTGTTCATCCTCGTCTCTATGCCCGGGCCGTGGTGGCCGTTTTGATTGCCCTACCCGTTCTCTATTTTCTGAGCACGGCTTGGTTTTGCGCCGAGCAGACCTGGCTGCTTTGGCAGTTGCATCAGCATGGCAAACTCGTTCAAGCGCAGATCATCAATAACGAACCAGGCTCTGCTTGGAAGGCGAGCAACGGCAAGCTGCTCTACGCCTATCGGGTCGGCAACGTGGCCTACACGGGGCAACTCGTCGTTCGCCCCGAAGCCTACACGCGTTTTCGTTTGGGAACGCGCCTGCTCGTAACCTATCTTCCATCGCTGCCTTCGTACAGCCGTGTAGGCAAATTTGGGCAGAACGCCGCATTCGCCGCCATCCTCTCCTATTGGCTGTTCGAGCTTTTGGGGCTGGTCTATTTGAGTGTTCCGGCGCTGCTGTGGTGGCAGAAGGTGCGTAGAGAGCAGTATCTGGCGAGCTATGGAGTGCCTAAGGAAGGCATTATTACGCATAGTCGTCGCTACCGGCGTTGGGGTAAAGTGGTCTATAAGGTTACCTATCGTTATCGGGCCGATAAGGAGTATGAGGGCACGGCCTTCGTAAGGCCGCCCCAACGGGCGGACAGCTCCATGGAGCCATTGCTCGTAGATTTTCCTATTTACATCATTTACGATCGGCGCTATCCATGGGATAGTCGTCCCATTCTAAACCTCAATCTTGTGACAACGGAGCCTTCCGGCAAGCGGTCTTCGTCGGCGCAGAATCCCTCTTCTATCCACAGTTCGTGAGGTGTCCATGAGCAGACGCTTCGAGGGTAAAACGGTTCTTGTGACGGGCGGCTCTCGCGGCATCGGTGCGGCTATAGCCCGCCGCTTTGCCGGAGAAGGCGCCTATATCGTTATAGGATACGAGCGCAACAAGGAAGCTGCCGAGCGTGTTGTACAGCAGGTTGCCGAAGCCGGTGGTACTGCAGTGGCATTTCAGGCGGATATGGGGCAGTGCGAGCAGGTGGTGCATTTGGTGCGGACGGCATTCAGTTGGCACAAGCGGCTGGATGTGTTGGTGAATAATGCGGCCGTTTTGGAAATGCGCCCTTTGTTGGAGACCGATCGACATCATGCCGAGCGGCTGTTTGCGGTAAATGTGCTAGGGCCTTTGGCAGCTATGAGGGAGGCTGCAAAGCTTTTTGGGGAGGAGGGATGCAGCATTATCAACATCTCCTCTGGGGCAGCCGCGGCCACGCCGCCCGGGCTGGGGGTTTATAGTGCAAGCAAGGCGGCTTTGGAGGTGCTTACCCGCACGTTTGCCGTGGAGCTAGGGCCGCGAGGTGTGCGCGTAAACGCCATCGCGCCCGGCTTTACCGAGACGGACATGTTGCAACAGCGTTTAGATGAGAACGACCGTGCTCACATCATTGCCCAAACCCCTCTACGTCGGTTGGGCACGCCAGAGGACATCGCCGATGCTGTGCTCTTTTTAGCTTCTCATGAGGCCCGATGGATCACGGGCGCGGTGATTCCGGTTAGCGGCGGTTTTCGCTAGCTCAGTGCAACAGGCTTGAGGCGTTAGAGCCGGTGGTGATCGAAAAGTCTTTAGTTAACCCGTAGCGATTGCACACATCGGCAAGAGCCTGATCGGCTGCTACTGCGGAGGCATCTGCATCTGCGGAAGCCGTCCCGAGCATCTGAGAAAGCGTGCTTAGGGCCTCCTGAGGATTGGACTGCGCATCGGCGAGTGAATCGTTGACCTTAACGAATTCGGCCTCGATCTTGGCTAAATGATCGTAGTATTTTTGCTGAAGCGTAACGCATTCTGGCGGCGGCTGCACGCTAAGGAAGTACTGGACAAGCTGATCCCACTCCGTTTTGAGGCGTGCGCTATCTTGGCTGATATGCGGTAGAAACTGTTGCGCTTCGGCGCTGCTCGATGCGGCCTTAATTTCGTCTGGCGTGAGGTTACCGTAGGTTCCTAGGGCGGCTCCCATCTCTTTGCCGATAAGGTCTTGCTTCATCAGCTCCACTTTACGCAGAAAAGCGAGATAGTTCGAAATCGGCCCAACATTCACCTGCGGTGCGGGCTGTGCTGGGGCCTGAACCATGCGGCTGGGCGTAGCGGTGGCCGGCGCTTGTACCAGCGGCGCGGTTGTGGCGGCCGCGGGTGCCTGCACGAGAGGAGCCTGTTGGGGAGCATGAGCAGGGTGTTGCAGCAGGCGCGAGCTAAAGCCCCATGCCAAAACCCCTATAAGCGCAAGACCTATGAGACCAAGAATAGCCCATTTGGCCGATGAGTTTCCGTTGCGCCTTGCTACGGCTTGTTGAAAAGCCGAATTCGGTGCGGTGTACGAGGGGCTTGTGGGTTGCATGGGCGTGCCGCAACGCAAACAGAAGCGCGAGTTTGCGGGAATTTCCGCCGAGCAGCGTGGACATTTCATAATAGTTAAGCCTCCTTACTCTCCCTATACGATCTTTGAGGAATGTAAAGCTCCCTATCCCTATTTTTGGCTTTTTTCCAACGGCATCTACAAACATCGTAGAAAACAGCTTATTTTAGCACATCCGTGTTTACATGCAGCGGCCTACCGCAAGGGCCACGCGCTCTAGCTCCTTCATAAGGGCGTCGAACTGTTCGGGGGTAAGAGACTGTGCTCCATCCGAGAGAGCAGCTTTCGGATCGGGATGCACTTCGATGAGCAGGCCGTCGGCGCCGGCTGCGATGGCCGCTCGAGCCATGGCCGGCACATAGCGGGCGGCCCCCGTCCCATGTGAGGGGTCTACGATAACCGGCAGGTGCGACAGATGTTTGATAACCGGCACGGCATTGAGGTCGAGGGTATAGCGCGTATAGGTTCGATCGAGGGGGTGAATGCCGCGCTCGCAAAGGATCACATCTTTTGTGCCGTGATGCAGTAGGTACTCAGCCGCGAGAAGGAACTCATCAATGGTGGCGGCGATACCGCGCTTCAGTAGGGTAGGGCGCCCGGAACGCCCAACGGCAACAAGCAGGGCGTAGTTTTGCATGTTGCGCGCGCCGATCTGCAGAATGTCCACGTGCTCGGCCACCTTCTCCACATCTTCAGGCGACATCACTTCGGAAACGGTGAGGATACCGAGTTGATCGCTTACCTCCTTAAGCAGCTTCAGCCCTTCGAGACCCAGCCCTTGGAAAGAGTAGGGTGAGGTGCGCGGTTTATAGGCGCCGCCTCGCAAAATCTTCGCACCGGCGGCTTTCACCGCTTGGGCTGTGGTGAATATCTGCTCCCTACTCTCGACCGAGCAGGGGCCGGCCATTATCACACAGGGCGCATTTCCTCCAATTTTAACCTCCCCGATCTGGACAACGGTATCGGTACGCCAGAACTCACGGGAGGCCAGCTTGTAGGGGCGGCTAATCTGAACCACGTGGTCCACTCCCGGAAGCGCCTGTAGGGCTAGAGTAAGCGGCTCTCGAAGTTCTGGGGGAATGGCGCTTGCAATGCCGATGGCCACATGTTCATCGCCTGGCAGGTGAAGCGGTTTCAGATTATGCTGTTTAATCAACCGGATAACGTCGTCTATCTGTTGTTGTGTAGCGTCAACGCTCATCAAAACCATCATGGTTCAAAACTCTCCCACGCGCCGTCAAATTTAACCGAACCGGTTTTTGGCACAATGCTTTCTATAATATTTTAGCGCAAATGCGCCCCTGTTAGGCGAGAGGCGCTTTATGAAAAATTTTATACCTATAGCAGATAGTGCAATAAATAGCAAATTTTGCCAAATATTCAAACGAATTCCCGTATTAGGTATAATAAGCCTGCAGAGGTTACCGTTTGTTAAGGAGGAGCTGTATGCCATTACGTATGGGCACCCCGTTGCCCGAACTTACCGGTGCTACCGAATGGATCAATGGAGAGGTGACACGAGAGCAGTTGCTAGGAAGCCCTGTTCTCGTGCATTTCTTTGCCAAAAGCTGCCCTATTTGCCACGACAACATGCCCACTGTGGCCGAATGGCGCGACCGGTATGCCGCTCTGGGCTTAAAGGTGGTGGCCATCCATATGCCGCGCGAGCAGTCCGACACGGATTTAGGTGCGGTGCGTGCGGACATAGAGGCCTTGGGCATAAAGGAGCCTTGTGCTATAGACAATCTGCACATTATAGGCGACCGATTCGAGAACCAGCTCTGGCCGGCCTACTATGTATTTGACGCGGAGGGCGTAATGCGGGGGCGGGCCGGTGGCTATGCGGGTTTACGCATGATCGAACCCATTCTTAAGCGTGTATTGGGTGTGGAAGAGGTTGCGGTTTAATGCATAAGGGGCTGTAGCTGTGCTACAGCCCCTTGTTTATTTAACAAAGCGGTCGTCGCAGCAGAACTTAGGCGCTCTGCACGGGTTCAGGCTCCTGAGCAGGGTTGCCGGTGGCAACGGGGTAAACGCTTACGCGACGCCGTTTTCTATCACCTTCAAACTTAACGATGCCATCGGTAAGCGCAAAAAGAGTGTAGTCGCTGCCCATGCCAACGTTATTACCTGGATGAAGCTTCGTGCCACGTTGGCGCACAAGCACGAAGCCGGCGCGTACGAACTCGCCTCCAAACTCTTTCACGCCAAGCCGCTTAGAGTGGCTGTCGCGGCCGTTTCGCGAGCTTCCCACACCTTTTTTATGAGCCATAGTCGTCTATCTCCTTCGTCATGCGGAATTCATTCCGCGTGAATAGCATCTACCCGCAAAATAGTCTGTTGTTGCCGGTGGCCGTAGCGGCGTCGTTCGTTTTTCTTCGGCTTGTAGGTAAGCCCCTTGATCTTCTTTCCTTTGGTCTGTTCGAGGATGGTGGCGGTGACGGTAGCTCCTTCTACAAAGGGGGTTCCCACCTTAAGGGCTTTATCGCTTTGAACGAGCAACACCTCTGAAAGCTCCACGGTGGTTTGTGGTTCGCCGGGCAGTTTTTCCACCACAAGCCTATCGCCTTCCGTTACACGATACTGTTTTCCACCGGTTTTTATAATGGCATACATGGGTATCCGAATCTCCGAATTGAGCTTATGTTCAGGCATGAGAAGAGGCGGAAGCAGAGCGCCTCCGCCCCAAACTAGCAATTAGTATACGCCAAAGAAGGCTACACTGTCAAGTCAGCTGGCGGTTACTGAGCCGGCCCTAGGCCGTCCATAAGCCCCCAAATGATTTGAGAATCGCGCAGCCATTTGGCATGTCCGTCGGCAAAGCCAACGATATCGCCCTGTGCATGGCGAGCCTGGTTATCGTATTGCGGCTGAGCCGTGTAGGTGCCGTTATCGTTTAGATAGGCCCCGCAGGGGTTGGTGGTGCAGTTAGGGTAGGCCACCCTTGAGAGGACGTAGTTGGCCGACTGCGGGTTGTTGGTACGGTCGGGGAGAAAGTTCCCGGTAAGCGCGATCACACAGTCGCCGATGAGCAGCGTCTGGGCTACTTGTTGAAGGGCTGCTTGAGAGCACCCGCTTGAGTTGGGTGCACCACAGAGTGTTCCTGTTGAGAGCGGTTCGTTCATACCGTAGCTCACCTCAGCGTTAACCAAGCCAGAGTTGATCCCCACGGTGGTCAGATCGGTGGCCTTCGTCCAACCCCAAAGTTGGTTTTGAGTGATGGTGCTATGGTCGGAAGCATCGGGGCAGGTGTAGATATTGGCGTTCTTGTCATAGGGGTAAATGGCGTTGAACCAGATCGACTCAAAATGTTGACAGGCCACGTTGCCGAGAGGGCCGTTACAAGCCACCGAATCGGCATAGCTCCAGAATGGGAAGTCCTCATCGTAGTCCTGGGTGTACATCAGCATCGCGGTGGTGAGCTGTTTGATGTTGGAGGTACAGCTCGCTTGGCGTGCCTTCTCGCGGGCCTGTGCAAACACGGGGAACAGAATGGCTGCCAGTATCGCAATAATAGCGATAACGACTAGCAGCTCAATTAATGTAAAAGCGGCTTTTCTTTTCATAGGTTTGTTTCTCCTCCTAGCTACTGGAAGCGTTTTAGGCGGTTATACTCTCTCCTAACACAGACGCTTCCCTAATGTATGGAAATAGTTTTTATTGAATGTTCTACGAGAATTTGGCGCCTCTTCTCGCATACCACAACTATTTAACAAATTTGATCTGGCAAAATGTTCCCGATTTCAAAAGATTTTCTGTCTCTCAAAAGCGCCAAAAAGTTCCCTGAGCTGTGGCCAACGGCAGCGTATTTTCCGGATCAAGGACAATTCGCTGTGGCTTAGATGTCGTTCTTAAGATGAAAAATGTATTTTTCTGGACGATTTCTATTTTCTTTTTATATATGTCATGATCCCATGTTGTCAATTGTATAAGCACATGCAGATGATAGATTGGGGCTTTTTGGACAATGCAGCCCGTTACCTTGTAGCCATCTGCAGCCTGTAAAAGCTGTATACCCTGCAGTTGCAACACCGGCAGGCCGGCCCGGTAAAGCCATTCCTGGAAGAACGCCGTATAGTTCCTTCCTGTTATACGGCTCACTGCACGCTGAAAATCACCCCACTCCGCCGGTTTACCGGCCGTGCGCTCCGCCAAAAACGCGCGGAGGCAGGCGAGCATGGTGGGCAGCCCTAACTCGTCCTCAAGCACCTTCAACACCAGGCTCCCTTTTGTGTAGCCGATGTCACATTGCACCGGGTCGGTGGTGTCGAAGACAGAGGCCACCGGGGCCATCTGAAACCGATCTCCCCATGAGGAGTGAAGGGAATCGCCGTCTTGCGATGGAATCGTTTTAGGGAGACAGATTCTCTGGAAAAGGTTGGCGGAGTAGTCGGCAAATGCCTCATCCCACATGGAGTGCAGATAGGTGCAGGGCTGAAGGCCTCCCCACCAGGTATGTGCCAGCTCGTGCGGCAGCAGGTCGAGGATCGTGCCATGCTCGAACGTGGCGAAAGAATAGGCTTCTAAAGCCCCATCGAAGGGGCCGTCGGTCTCAACCACCGTGTATTGGTGGTATGGAAACGGCGCAAAGCGCTCGCTATAGAAAAAAAGCGCCTGCTCCAAAAGGTTCAATGCGCGTTGCGCGAGGGGGGCATCGGCGTCGAGCAGGTAGACGGCCAGCCGAATGCCCCGTGCCGTTCGAGTGTAGATGTGATAGCGCCCCATGTCTACCGTGAAATAGCAGACCGGAATGCGGTTGTAAAAGGTGAGCGTTGTGGAGCCATCGGGGTGATGAACGGTGGACTGCAGATCGCCCGTGGCGATGGACGTCCAGGCAGGTGGTGCGGTAACCTGAATGGTGGAGGTGGCCGGCAGGCGGGCGATTTGAGGGTACCAATAGGAGTCGATTACGGCCTCGTTGGGCAGCACGTAGTCACCGTCTTGATGGTCGGGTGCACCGGAATAGGCGATGTCTATGGTGAACGGAGGCGCATGAGGAGGGATGAAAGCGACCACGCTTCCTGCCCGAGAGAAGGGCACGGGCATACCCTCGATGGAGAATCGAGTGATCGTGTAGTCGGGCGACAGGCGAAACAGGCAGTAGGGGCGTAGCTTGGGCCAGATAGCTTCCACTCTCGCTTTGTCGCTACAAAGCACGCTGTGTGTTTCGGGCAGTAGGCGTACGGTGAGGCAATGGTCGCAAATCTGATAGCCGCCCGAATCGTCCTCTTTCACTTCAGGCCCGATCTTCCAACCCTGAGGCGTTTCGAGTAGCGTATGTACATGGTCACCATCGCTCTGGCAGGTATGCCAGCAGGAGAAGACGATAAAGGGCGGCAAAGGCTGTCGGTTCGCCGGAACAAGAAGTTGGACATTCCATGTTCTTGTAGGGCCGCGGCTGAGCCAAGCAAGCGTTTGGGCCGGCGGGCCATCGGTATAGGGCTGTAGGCTGGCTATCTGGTGTTTCTGAACGGCGTTTTGAACAACCTGTATCCAAGCTGCAGAGGGCCATTTGGGCTGAGGAGGCCCGGCACAGGCATGAAGGACGAGCTGAAGGCAGAGGGCAAGAATCAGGAGGGGAGGCAGAAGCCGTACGCGGCGGGTTCCCTCTCCGTATTGAGCGATGCGATGCCGAGTCGGTTGCATAAAATCCTATCTCAAGGGGGTATGCTGTGCATAGTGTACCTTTTAGACTGCAGAGAGGGTTTAAAGTTTCGATACCGAAAGTTATTCAATGCCCGCGCTACTGCACGGAGTCCGTTTGAAGAGAGGGAAAAGCGAATGAGACTGGAAGAGAGTTGGCCTCGTTGCCCGGAGGCCGCCTCGCTATGCGAAGGCCTTTTGGAGCGCTTTTTGCATGAGAACCCGATGGTGCAAGAGATGGCTCATCGTTTCCATGCTCACGCGGGGGTTCGCTTGGCGAACCTCATAGACCACTGGGTGGTGCCGCGCTCGATCCTCAGTGTGGAGGAGTTGGAGCGTGTGGGGATGATAGAGAGCGATGTGGAGGGGGAGCCGGTATGGCACCATCCACAGGCACGGTTGCCTCGCTTTCGGGTTGGCGCACAATGGCGCTTGGCCATTGCTGTGGAGGCTTTGGAGCCTTTCTTACAACAAAACCGTTGGGAGCCGGATCGGGTAGAAGGCGATTACGACTCGGCTTATCAGGAGGCGGTAGGCACGTTGCCACAGGGCGAA
>NZ_DATGLN010000194.1:0-2816 GCF_035294165.1 Chthonomonas sp. | reverse complement strand
CGTAGGAGGTCCGCCCTCGAAGGGTTGTAGGGGAGGCCCCGCAGGTCAATCATCACGTAGGGCTGGCGTGTCTCTTTAAGGGCCACATTCATAAGCGAAGTTTTACCAGTCCTCCTCGCCCCCAAAATCAAGATGAGCGGTGAATACCCAAGCGACTTCGAAAACCCCTCAAGCTCCCTTTCACGGTCAAAAAGATCCTCCCTTTTCTCCTTCGGCCTAGGGTCAAAGAACAAGTATAGCCCCCCCTACTAAGTATAGGGGGGTATACCTATAAGCCTTGCAAAACTCCGCCTATGTACGACTCATACTCAGTAAACCCTCCACCTCGAACACAAATTTCATGGGTACCCACGAATTATGGGTACCCACACCTTTTAACTTTCTGTGAAAAACGCGCTCTATTTTCCCGATAAACCGCTCCCAAAGGTCGATTCCCGCCCTAACATCAGCCCAATAATTATGTTGGGGGTGATGTGCGCTTCGGGGTGGGGTAGAGGGTGAGCACAGCCACCACGGAGGCAGCGGATGTGGCCGCGGCGAAAGCGAATAGCCCCAGCGGACCCCAGAGGGCCTCCACTGCGCCCCCGGGGAGGGGGCCGAGGCTCCACAGTGTCGAGTTTATGAGGGAGAAGAACCCCAGGTACTCCGCTCTCCTATCCGCCGGCGCCACCTTCGTGACCCAGCTGAGCATCGCGGGGCTAAGAAGCGCGAACCCCGCCGAGTAGATCACACGGGCGGGGATAACGTCAAGCCAGCTACTCGACACCGCATACACGAATAGGGAAACCACCACAACCAGGGTGCCGTACACGTAGCCCCGTATTTCACCCACCCTGTCCACCGCCCTCCCCAGCCTCGCACCCAGCAGGGCAGTCGCCCCAAGACCCGCCACCGCGACCAGGCTAACATCAAACGGGTCGGCGCCCAGCGAGTAGGCGTAGGTCGCGAAGAACGCTGTCACCGCGCCCGTACCCAGCGTGCGAACCGAGGTTGAAAGCGAAAACACGGCCACACTCTTCATTTCTTTCAGAGGCTTCCTGGAGGGGGATGGGGGCAGGTTGACTTCGGGAATCGCGAAGACAATCAGAAGAATAGTGCCAGCCATTATGAAGCCAACCATATAGAATATGGCGTCCAACCCGAAGACCTCGGCGACCACACCCGCCACCAGAACCCCCAAGATCGAGCCAGCCGCCCCCACAGCACCCACAAGCCCGTAGCCAGCCCCCCTCCCCTCCGGCGGCGTCACATCGGCGATGAACGCCTGCAGCGCGGTTGACCCCAACGACAGCAAACACTCACCCACCACGAAGAAGACGCCCACCAGAAGGAAACCCGGGACCACAGGTATGAGCGCAAAGAAGGGAAGCGAGGAAGCCTCAGCAACCAGAAGTAGCAGCCGCCTCCTCCCAAGCCTATCAGATATCCTACCAGCAACTGGACCAATCAGGCTCGAGGAAAAATACGCAGTTGAAAGCACCACTAACCCCTCCGCCACCGAAACACGCTCCCTCACAACCAAGAATAGGACGAAATAAACCGTGAAAAGACTAGACCTATTATTCGAGAACAGCTGGTACAAGGAGAGCACCCAGAGCGTACGACGGTCACCGGACTCTCCATCAGAACTATTCACGGCACCTACCGAGGCAAACCAGATGATAAACCTTACGTAAAAAGAAGTATGGTGCCCGAATAAGGATCCACTCGTGTGGTCTTCACACGGTGGGCCAGTACACGAATAGTTCTAGGAAATAGGAAGGCGTCCAATCCAAGAGTGTCTTCTTGGGGTTGATGTTATCATGGAGCACCCTTCTCGTGTCTTTGAGGTAGCCCCGAAGCGCCTCATCAACCGTGCTCCAAAGCCCTAAGGTCTGGTGCACGTGCTTTCGAAAGCCGACTTGCTAAGGTCACGGCGTCACACTACCACGAAGCCCCGTCCGTAAGGATGGACAGGTCGCCCACACATGGAGACACCTCCTCCTCAGTCTCCACAGGAACATGAGGGCGTTCACCGTGGTCCGCGTTAATGAGACGTCGAACCAGACGGGCTGCGTCGTGTGTGCGTCCACAGCCACCCACACGTAGATGGGTCTCCCACAACACTTGACCACACTCTCATCCACGGCGATGACTGGGTGCCAGCCTGGCTCCACATCGAAGCTGAGTGTTCCCTCAACCTTATTCACCTAATTCTGAACACTCGACTTCGAGACGGGCTCAGAGAGCATCCAGAGGAAGCCAGAGGTCTTCCTTCGTGGAGGCTTAATCCAAAAGCGTAGAGTAGCACGGCGACCACCTTGAGCTCGAACCTCTTCTTCTCCCTCTTAAAAACGTTTAAATCCCTGAAGAACTCGAATATGTCCCCCGTGCGGTGGGCTCCACGGTCTCTCACCGATTCAGTTCCGTGGCGCCCACAGCTTAGGGCTTATCCGGACAGGATCCTCCTAGATGATGTCCGGATAAGCATTCGTGTCGTCTTCGCTCCGAGTGCCAACGCATGAACAGTTCTGGGAAATCTACGAGTGACTTGAAGAGTGTTCTCCTCGGGTTGATGTTGTTGTAGGAAACTCTTGTTCTATGCTTAAGGTAACCGAAGACTTCGCGGAGCTCCTCAGCCGAGGGCGGCGTTCCACACCTCGCACAGTAGTTTGTGCCCGGAGTGTTCTCCGCACTGCATCTGACACACCTCAGCGCGGCGAAGCCATAAGAGGATTTTTAAGTAAGAAAGCACCAGAGAAACCGTGGATACCTCTAAGAGAATAATGGGGTTCTTTACAAAAGGACGCGGCCGGCATAGGAAGGTGCATCCCATA
>NZ_DATGLN010000193.1:0-10909 GCF_035294165.1 Chthonomonas sp. | reverse complement strand
ACGCGAATGGCACTATGTGCAGACGCGCGGCATCTTGGTAGAGACCAACCCGCAGCCCGAGACGCCAGGCGAACGGTTTGTTTTCTTCCAGCCCAGCGAGGAGGATGTAGCCTACGTTGTGGGTGTAACGGCCGCATTTCTGGATGCGCGCGATTTGGCGCCCACGAAACTTCTTTGGCTCGGCGAGACATCGGAACCGCTTGCGCGCCTTTTTGCCCAGTGGTGGGAGATCGAAGAAAAGAATATCCGCCCCTATCAAATCGGCGATAATACCGACAGCGAGGAAGAGCTGGCCCTGCTTTGCCTGGCCCACTCCTACGATATTCAAGACGAGGATACTTACCAAGACCTGGCCACCGCCAAACCGGGGCTGATTCTCTTCGCTCTTGACCTTCACTGGACCGAGCGCCAACCGATCACCCCCGACATCGCCGGCTTTATGACTCAAACTTGTAATCTCCCCTGGGAGACACGCCTCGAAATAAGCCCTGACGGGCAAACGGCCACGCCCATTCAAGAGACTCGCGATCCACAGACCATCGCTCAGGAGATCGGGGCTCAATTCCCCACCACCGAAGAGTGCGAGCGCGTTGCGGAAGAGTTGACCGAAACCTATGCCAACTGCACCGACCTCATTTTGGATCATCGCGACGGCACCCTGATTCGGCGGCCACTGCCCATCCACTCGCCGATCAAAAGCCCGCGCTTTGGCCTCTAGCGACAGCCAAAGGGCCTAGCGCCGTGCCCAATGGTGGCATTGTTGAAGGGGGCGGAGACTGTCAGCCCCCCTCTCCTTAAGGCCATCTGCACTTACGGGGGTAGGTGAAAGAAAGAAATAGGGTAGGCACAAGGCCTACCCTACAAAACCGACTAGGAGTCCCCAGAAAATCGCAAGATTTTCTGGGGTAGAGCGCTCTATCCCTCAAGGCCGACGGTGCTGCGCACTGCTCCTTTCCTTCAAGACCGATGCCCTTCCCCTCAGTAAGAATGAAATGAGAAGACCTCACCGCTTCGCTTCGAGGTGACATGGGGTGCCGATGCCCTCGCCCTCAGAACGGGTGGCAATTGAAACTTAAGATTTCTCGCCTTTGGCTCGAAATGACAGTCGTATCATCCTTGTTTTGTCAATTGGCTCTAGAACCGACTGCGTGATGGGCAGGTAAACCAAAAGGGGTAACCCTTATAGCACCCCTAGTTCCTCCTTACCGCGAAGCGGTCGCCGACTTATGATTGGATGCGGAGACAACCGAAAGCTGCTGGGCGTGCACAAGCGCACGGATCAGCTCGGCCGCCTGAGCCGCGTTGAGTTGTTCGAGAGCCTCCGCGCCACATCGCTCCCGCACGACCTCTTCAACCTGAAGCCCCTGTCGCTTGCACAGTGTGCGAATGGCGTTGGCCTGCTCCTCAGACAGCCGCTCTGAAGCGTCAAAACTCTCTTTACGTTTGCCGAGCGCGCGATGCCCACTAGGCCGACGCCCTGCCCCCTGATTTGCACCGGTGCCGTTCTCCCCCTCACGCTCGCTGGGAATGCGTCCTAAAAGATAGCCGCGCTCCGGTGCGCTCTCCATTGAGAGGCTCTCCCCCTCTGTATCTCCAAGCTCCTCAAGCGCCGCGACCCCAATGTTGACGGCGTCGCGCAGGGCGCGGGCCTTCGCGCGAGTCTCGGCAAGCCGCAACAAACAGGTGCGCATGGCCGGAGCCACATTGGTTGGGTCGGCATCTCCTAAACCGGTGAAAATCCGCTCCTCACCCTCTTTATTGCCCGTCATTCGTACCACCGCACGCACGATGGCTACGTTTTTGTTGGCCTCGGTGGGAATCTGCACCAACTCGGTCTCAATGGCCTTAAGCCCTCGGGCATGTGCCAGGTCTAACAGCCCCGCATACAGGCAGAAAACTTTCCCCTGCCGCTCCACAATGAATTCGCGTTTCATGCTTCTCTCCTCGCCACAAAAGTAGACTAATTTCTACTACTCATTCTACCCCACAAGAGTTCCCACTTTTCAAGACGTTTCCAAAGGCGGCATTCCAACCAATTACCTTAACTCGATACCCAAAAAGGTAAAATGAAGGAGAACGCTTTGAGTTGGTGGAAGCAGGGCATTTTCCATGGAATCGCGCATCCTCGAATGCAAGCTAACCGAAAATAGCGAGCTTTTTCAAGCGTTGGCCTCCGAAACGCGACTGCGCATCCTCCAGCAGCTTGCCGACGGCGAGATGAACATCAGTGAGTTGCAGCAGGTGCTTGGAGTAGCTCATCCCAGCGTGTCCAAACATATTCAGATTCTGGAACAGGCCGGGCTGATCGTCTGCGAATATCGTCCCGGCGTTCAAGGCATGCAAAAACGCTGTCGCCTGCGCTACGACCGCATTATTCTCTCCCTTGAAAGCGCACAACAGCCATACGGCCAGATCGAGGAGGTGCAGATGCCGGTAGGGCTTTATACCATCGCCTATCCCAAACCCACCTGCGGCCTCGCCTCGTCAGAAGGCATCATCGGTTTCTTCGACGACCCCCAATCGTTCTTCCTGCCCGAACGCGCCAAAGCACAGATTCTCTGGATGGCCGACGGCTTCGTGGAGTATGTCTTCCCAAACAATATCCCCACCTCTATGGAAATCTATCGCGTGGAGCTTTCTATGGAGATCTGCTCTGAATGCCCCGACTACAACAACGACTATCCCTCGGATATCACGCTCTGGATCAACGGTGTTGAGGTGGGTACCTGGACTTCGCCCGGCGACTTCGGCGGCCATCGAGGGCGCCTTAACCCATCCTGGTGGAACGATCGCCTCACCCAACACGGCATGTTGAAAATCTGGTCGCTTGACCAAACCGGCAGCTACGTGGACGGCGTTTTGGTCTCCGAAACCACTATCGCCCAGGCGCTTATCCTGCCACGGCAGCCCATCACCGTGCGCATCGGCATTAAGCCCGACGCGAAGCACGTGGGTGGCTTTAATCTGTTCGGACGAGGCTTTGGCAACTACGAACAAGACCTCCTGCTTCGCATGCACTATCACGAAAAGACAGAGGAACCCACCTCCGCCGGACGGCGCAGCCGCCGTGAGGTACAAGAACCTGTGCACACGGCAACCTACCCCACGGAGGAGAACATCACGCCCGATGACCTCTCCTCTTAAAGCGATGCAAGCCTTTTTATCCCTTATCGCTTTTATCCTGCTTTGGCTCTTTGTGCCCTCCTTCGCCCAACCTTCCTATGGTGAGAAAGACCCTCCCTTACGCCTTTTGCCGCTCAACTTTAAAACAACCACTCTCGCCAACGGCCTCAAGGTCATCACCTTAGAGGATCATCATGCGCCTGTGGTAACACTGGAAATTTGGTATCACGTCGGCAGCAAAGAGGAACCGCCGGGCAAACACGGCTTCGCCCACCTCTTTGAACATCTCATGTTTAAAGGAACCGCTCACCTGAAACCGGGAGATTGGGACCGCTACATCAACGGCGTTGGGGGCGACGACAACGCCGACACCTACTTTGATAGAACACGCTACTATGAAACGGTGCCCTCTAACGCGCTCGACATGGTGCTCTGGATGGAGGCCGACCGCATGGCCAACTTGAAGGTAGACCGGGCAAACATGGTTTCAGAACGCGCCGTTGTTGAGGAGGAGCACCGCATGGACGTAGAGAACGCTCCGTACGGACGCCAAGAGGAGCTGCTGCTCTCCATACTCTATCCTCCGAACCACCCCTACGGACACACCACTATCGGAAGCAAGCACGACCTCGAGCGCGCCACACTGCGTGATGTGCAGGCGTTCCACACCGAATACTACCGGCCGGATAACGCCACCCTCGTACTTGTAGGAGATTTTCAAACGCAACGGGCGCTTCGGGCCATCCGCAAGTTCTTCGGCGCCATTCCCAACCCGCCTAGCCCACCCCGACGCTACCCTGTTCCCCGCGTCGTGCAGAAAGCTCCTAAAGAGCAGACGGTAACCGATCCACTCGCCCCCCTGCCCCTTGTTACGCTGGCTTTTCGTACGCCAAAAGCCGACGATCCAGCAACCCCCGTGCTTGAGGTCATCAGCAACCTCCTCTCTAACGGAGATAGCTCACGCCTCTATCGTGCTTTGGTGCGCCACACACAACTGGCCAATAGCGTTAGCGCCTATCCGAACAGCTTGCAGATTGGAGGGTGGTTTGAGTGCGATGTTAGTTTGAATACAGGGTCTTCACCGCAAAAAGCCGTGCGCATCCTTCAACAGGAGTTTGCTAAACTTCGCGGTCAACTGGTGTCCCCCGCAGAGTTAGAAAAGGCAAAACGCCAAGCCCTCGTCGCCCACGTTTTCGGCCTCCTTTCCACAGAGCAGAAAGCCGAGGCGCTTGGCGAAGCCGACCTTTACTACGGTAACCCTGCCGAAGTGAACCAAGAGATCAACTCCATTCAAAAGGTGAGTGCAGAGGACGTACGACGTGTCGCCCGTCGCTATTTTGCACCGCGTCTCTTCAACATCCTCATCATGCTTCCGCCCAACGCGGCTTCATCGCCATCCCACATGCCCCACCAGGAGGAAAAACCCGAATGAAACCTGCCCGACATCGTATCGGATCACATGGCCTAGACCGCTTGTTAAAGAAACTCGGCTTCCTTTTCGCCCTGCTCTCTACACAGGCGCCGCTCCATGCGCAGATCGCGCCGGGTGGGCTTACCTCACCCCCTTCCCCTACCAACCTGCCCGCTTTCGTCTTGCCCACCGTGCTTCGATGGAACCTGCCTAACGGGCTGCATGTGGCTTTCGTGCCAGACCATCGCCAACCGGCTTTGTGGGTAGACCTTGCGGTGCCGGCCGGCTCTGTCTACGATCCGGCGGAGAAGGTGGGCCTGGCCGAGATGACGGTGCGCCTGCTGGATAAGGGCACCCAACACCGCACCGCCTCGCAAATCGCACAACAGATCGATCGGCTCGGCGCCACGTTCTCCACCACTGTAGGGCGTGATTATCTGTTTCTTAGTTTGCAGGGGCTTAGCGACGATGCACGCCCCCTTTTCGATCTGCTCTCGGATATGGCACTCCATCCTCAGTTTCCTCCATCGGAGGTGGCGAAAGAGCGAACACAGATCATAAACGAGATCGCCTCCGATCTCTCCGATGCCTCTACACTCGCTACGGCGGCGCTCGACCGCCTTGTTTACGGCGCCCATCCTTACGGAGACTACCCAAAAGGCACTCCGGAAACACTACGCGCTATTAGCCCTGCCGACCTCAAACAGTTTCATCAAACGCATTTTGTGCCCAACGACTCCACGCTTTTTATCGTGGGCGATCTCTCTGCAGCCCTAGCGCATAAGCTCGCGCAAACCTATTTCGGCAACTGGCCCCCCGAAAGCCAGCAGGCGGCGGAGATGCCCCTTGCTCCCCAATCCTATTCCCCGAGTGCCTTCCTTGTTATTCATCGCCCGAATGCTGCGCAGACGGCCATCAGCATTGGGGTGCTCACGGCGGGCTACGCCGCCCCCGACCGCATCGCTGCCGATGTGGCAGCCGGCGTACTTGGCGGTGGTGAGTTTAATTCGCGACTAAACCGTGCCATTCGTGAAGAACGCGGCCTTGCCTACTACGCCTATTGCCGTATTACACGCCATAGGTATGCCGGCTCTCTGGAAGCCGTAACGCTTACTAAAACCGCCTCCACCGGTGAAGTCGTGCATCTTGCGCTCGACCTGATTCGGCAGATAGGGCAACAGCCCATTCCCGTTAAGGAGTTGACGGCGAGCCAGCGTTACATGGTCGGCTCGTTCTTCCTTCGTAGCGCTACTCCAAGGGGCTTTCTCACGGCGCTGGAACCGGCCCTCCTATACGGACAAGGTCCTCGGGAGCTGGCCGATTACGCCTCCCATGTTCAAGCCATTACGCCCCAACAGGCACAGCAAGCAATGGCCCGATTGCCTCTCTCCCATCCCATCGTGGTATTGGTGGGTGACGCCCCTGCAATTGTGCCCCAACTCCGCTCGCTCGGCACGGTAGAGGTTATCCCGGAAGACAAGGTAGACCTGCTCTCCCCAACGCTGCAGAGCGCCCCCTCTGGCGCAACATCTGCCTCCCATACCGATGAAGAGGCCCTCTTTCAGGAGGTATGGCAAGCCCACGGTGGCGATGCACTCAAATCGCTTCAAACCCTGCAGCTAAAGGGCAAAGGGAGTTTCTCACCGCCGGGGCTGGCGACGAATAACCCCCTCCCGATCTCCTCCTTCAGTTTCACGTTCCTGGCGCCCGACCGTATGCGCATGGATTTGCAAACCGATTTTGGCCTGGTCTCTATCGGCGTGCCCGGCGGCGATGCGGCCGCCTGGTTCTCTTTGGGAGTACCGCAGGACGCCCCCGCCATCGTTGTGCAGATCGCCTCGACCACCAACCTACTGCATCTGCTCCTTGCAGCCAAAGAGGGCAAAGAGACTGTTCATGCTGTGCCCGATCTAAAGACCGATGCCGGCACTCTGCCCGGCTTTGCGTTGACAAGCCCACAGGGGCAAACCGTGCAACTCTACATCGATCCACAAACCCATCTCGTTCAACGCATCGTCGCTCCAGGGACGGGCGATAACCCCACGATCACGGCCACATTGAAAAACTATCATTCCGTCAACGGCGTGCAACTGCCTCAGCAGATCATGGTAACGCAAGACAAAGCAACCCTGATGCAGTTAGACATCACGGATACCCAAGCCAACGTCAAGGTGGACGACACGATCTTCGCCAAGCCGAAAACCGCAAGCACCCCCTAAGCAGGTACGAGGAGAAGCCGGTAAAGCAAACTTACGTCGTTTCCATGGCTAGGTCATGCTCCTGACAGATCGCTTTGAGCAGACCATCGGTGGCCTTATCTAACAGCTCATAAACAAGTGCGAACTCACCCGTGTAGTAGGGATCGGGCACCTCGAGCCGCTCTAGTTCCGGCGCGAACTCCATCATAAGCCTTGCCTTCTCGCCACCCGGCGCCATCTGCCGAATGTAAGTGAGGTTGCTGCAATCCATGGCCAAAATATAGTCAAAGCGCTGCAGATCGGAGGCCTCCAAAAGGCGCGCGCGGTGATCATAGGCAATGCCGTGTTGCTGCAGCAGGGCTTGCGTTCCAGGATGCGGCGGCTCGCCGATAAACCAACCCCCTGTTCCTGCCGAGTCGGCCGCAATTTTATCCTCCAGACCTGCCTGCCGGACTTTTTGGGTAAAAAGAGCTTCTGCCATAGGCGACCGGCAGATGTTGCCCAAACAGACGAATAGAACCCGTATCATTGAAGAAATCCCTCTTTCTCATCTCTTAAATAAAATGGCTACAGACCGAGGTGCCCCAGTCGTTAACCCTTCAACAGGGCGCCCTCGGTCGGCCTACTTCGGCTTTCGCGTGCGCGGTAGCGCTATAGGCCGCTCCTCTTTTGCAGCCGTCTCCTCCAATAGGGCTTGGTAGGGATCGCGCCGTGCCAAATCGTCGCGTTCCGTAAGCAGAAAACGCTCGATACGACGCTGAAGGCGCAACAGGCTGCGAAGGACTACGAGCAGCAGCCCTATAATGAACAGGACGCCCAGGCCGATTAGCAAAGCTCGCATGGTCATCTTACACTGAATTTTTATCCGCTTTTAGATTTTACCCTTCCAGAGCCTGTTCTTGTTGTTCTCTCTTGCCCGTAACCGAGCGGCACCCCAACCTACTCGTTTATCTCAGTAAGAAGATGAGGCTTTGCTTTTCCTACTTGCCTTGCTCTATTCAGCAGCTTGCTTACAAGTCGATCCTTCCTTTGGAGGAGAACTACCTAGTGGTGGACAACTTTAGCGGACGGCAACTTTTTGCATACACTCCATCCTGGACAACGCTGTGGTTTCTGATGGTTGCCAGTTCTTATTAACTGCTAATCTCTATAGCCCCACCCCCCCCGCCCCTCAAGACCGACGCCCTCCCCCTCCCCCTATCAGGGAGAGGGGAGCCCAATAAGTTTATTGGCAGTCCCTTATGATAACCTTTCCTTTGGAAACCAACCATAACCGCCCCCTTTCTCCCGAATCGGGGGAAAGGCCGGGATAGGGGGCGAGCAAGATAAGCTTGCTTTGTAAACTACCTCTAGAACCGTTAAGCCGGTAGTCTCACCAGCCCTGCTCCTACCTTCTCAGAACTGGTGGGGAGTGCAACTTAAGATTTCTCGCCTTCGGCTCGAAATGACGGTGGTTCATCTCGCATTCAGCTCGAAATGACAAGCGTATCGCCAGCTCTTCAAGGCCGACGCCCTCCCCCTATTAGGGAGAGGGGCTGACCACCTCAGCGGCCTATGCTATTGCCTTACTCGTCTATCTCTCAGGCCGCTGCATCGCTGTGCGCTAGCACCTCCCGAATCGGGGGAAAGGACGGGATAGGAACAAGATAGGCTTGCTGTGCTCATTGGCTCTAGAACCGATTGCATGATGGATGGGTAAAACAAAAGGGGGTAGGCCTCATGCCTACCCCTACACCGCCCCCACCCCCAATTTGGGAGAGGGGAGACCGCTAAGCCAGCTCGCGGTTGCCTGTATTTATTCCCTGCCTTAAGGAGCTTGTAAGCCTATCGCGCATCTAACTCTTTCGATTGGTATGCGCCGGCCTGTGGTCTTGCCCACCCGGATGGAAGGGCACAGGCACATACTCTACCGACGGGCGTCGTTGATGGGCTTGCGGGTAGAGCGCCATCAGCTCGTAAATCTCTTCTGGGATGCCGGTGCTTACCGGAAGCCCCATCTCTTGGGCCTCTGCTACGGTGATCGGGTAGTCGTGCGTCCAGCGTCCCTCGCTGAGCGTGCGTGCCAATGTGCGGCCACGCTCCTCGCCCAACCGAGGGCTTATAAGACGATAGACCGTCTCCTCCACCTGCCTGATCGCCTTCTCAGCGATGTCGGCCAAAATAAGCGTGCGATCGTCACGGTTGGGGTTGGGGGTGCGCAAAGCCGCTAAAATGGAGGCCGCCGGATACTCCCCCAGTTGAGGGTCTACGGGGCCAAGCACAGCGTTTTCGTCCATAATCACCTCATCGGCGGCAAGCGCAATAAGCGTTCCCCCCGACATTGCATAGTGCGGCACAAACACGGTGACTTTCCCCGGATGCTGCGCCAGTGCGTGGGCGATCTGACCGGCGGCAAGGACAAGCCCTCCTGGAGTGTGTAGGATGAGGTCAATAGCCATGTCGGGCGGTGTAAGTCGGATAGCGCGAAGAACGCGCTCCGAATCTTCGATATCAATAAAGCGCAGGAGAGGAAACCCCAGAAAGCTCATCGTCTCCTGCCGATGAATTAGGGTTATGACCTGCGAGTTACGCTTTTTACCAAACAGCATCAGGCGCTTCATCCGCTCGTAGGTAAGCATTTGCTGTTGAAACAGCGGTGCCACCGACGAGATGATCAGAAAGAGCCAGAAGAGCTGAAAGATAGGGTCCACGCGTTATACTCCTTTCGTGATAATAGAATCGATGCGTATCGGGCTAGTAAGGATAGTCGCCCCGATACCGGTAGCGAGGGGGTGGTTGTGGGCTGGCCAGCCACGGAAGTGCGGCGATCAGGCCAAAAACAAAGCCTCCCACATGGCCCCAATAGGCCACTCCACCCATGTTGTAGAGCGTCGTGGTAAGCGCAGCCACACCGTTAAGATACTGCTCTAAAAACCAGAAGCCGATCCAGATAACGGCCGGCAACTCGATGAACCACGGAAAGATGAAGATCGGAATGAGCGTTAAAACACGCGCTCCTGGATAGAACACGAGATAGGCACCCATCACTGCGGCGACAGCCCCGCTCGCCCCTATGGTCGGTATCTGAGAAGAGGCAGAGGCAACAACCTGCAGAATGCCGGCGGCGATGCCCCCACAAAAATAGAACACCAGAAACGGGATGGTGCCGAGGCGGTCTTCCACATTATCGCCGAATATCCATAGGAACCACATGTTGCCCAGAATATGCAGCCACCCCCCGTGCAGAAACATGCAGGTAATAAAGGTGGGCCAGTAACGCATCAGACCGCCGGGCTGCATCACCTCGGCCGGTATCAGCCCATACCGATAGACAAATAGCTGGAGCTGGTCGGGCGAAAGCTGCAGCTCGTGTAGAAAGATGGCGAAATTGACAAAAATGAGCGCCCATACCGCCGCAGGAAAACGGCGGATGGGGGCGTTATCATGTAATGGGAGCATGGAACTTCCTCATAGATGAGATGGACTTACCGCGCGAGGCAGTTGGGAGATGAGAAACCGCCAGAGCTAAGCGCTTTGTGATAGCTCGGAGGCGCTCGGCTTTAGGCGAAACCGGAGAAAAGCCCCTACCCCGCCATCCTGCGCGAAAGGCTCGTGTTTAGATACTACCTCTACGCGCCCGGCGTGTACAAGTGTTTCCTCCACCAACTCGTCTTCGAGGTCGAGCACCTCTTCACTCATGGTGTGGCCACAAAACACACACTGTCCCGGCGCCGTCCACAACCCGCCGCAATAGCCACATCGGTAGCCTTTGCGCTGCACATCTGCGTCGAGCACCAGGGTCTCTACCTCGCCAAAATAGAGTGAGCGCAGCGTGCCCTCGACACCGACCACCGCATAGCCATCGGCCCGCCACTCGTCGTAAAGGGTATCCAGCAGTTTCCGTTCGTAAGCTTGCCGCAGCTCCCATTCTACGTTCAAAACGGCATCCCGTAGCTGCTCGAAAGGAGCATCGGCAGGGAGATCGAGGTCGCGCACCCACAAAGCCCGCAGCTCGTTAGGCAAGCAGTGGCGAAAGTCCTCAAAAAGCTTCGAGTCGCCCCCAACGAGAATCTGCGACACCGGCCATTGGCGAAAAATCTCACGCATGTTTGCCGCAACGTGTTTTAGGTGGCGACGAACATGCTCACCTACGAATCGCTCTACTCGCCGCTCCATCAGGCCGCACCATCCTCCTCCA
>NZ_DATGLN010000192.1:0-1242 GCF_035294165.1 Chthonomonas sp. | reverse complement strand
CACCAACGAGGGGGGCGTTTGTGGCACTACACGGCTGCTTAAGAACATCATGGGGCTGTGGTTGGTACAGGAGTGCCGTCGGGCCTATGCGCGCCGTGGCCAAGACCATAGCTATGCCGAACTAACCCAAATGGCCGAACAGGCCCCGCCGTTTGGTTCTCTCATAGACCCCGACGATCCCTCTTTTTTGGCACCGGCGGACATGGTGGAGGCCATTGCCAATTTCTGCCGCCGGACCGGCCAAAACCCGCCGGAGGGCATCGGTGCCACCGTTCGCTGCTGCCTCGAGAGCTTGGCACTGAAATATCGTCGTACCTTAGAGCTTTTAGACGGTTTCCGCGGGCGTCCACATGCCGTTATTCATGTGGTTGGAGGTGGCACACAGAACCGACTGCTGTGCCAACTTACCGCCGACGCGCTGCAACGACCGGTGATCGCGGGGCCGGTGGAGGCCACGGCCATCGGCAACGTGCTGATGCAGGCAATGGGCCGCGGAGAGATCGGCTCGCTGGAGGAGGCGCGTGCCATTGCGAGGAACTCTTTCCCACTGGAGACCTATTCTCCGACCACTACAACCAAAGATCGTTGGGAGGAGGCCTACTCTCGCTTCCGCAAGCTCTGCGGCATGGAGGATTCTTAAAAAATGCTGTTGGGGCCTGCCACGCTTCGCTCGGCGCGGGCAGAGTGGTGGGAAAACTAAATCCCTCTGCATGCTTTCGCCTCAAGCAGAGGCGACACTCTCTATCTCAACCGCTCCATGGGGTTCGGACAGGAAGCTCTTAGAGCCTTTGTCTTCAGAGAGAGGCCGCCATAGGTATACTTTACCGGTAGCGCAGAGTATCCGTTGAGAATGTGGGGGTAAAGGCGAAGGTATGTCGGATGATCTTGAGTTAGTTACTTTGGAAGAGGCAGCACGTATTGTGGGTAAAACACCCCACAACATTCGCGACTATATTCAGCGAGTCCGTATTGCCAAGTACAGCCCTGATGGAGAGAAGATCACCCGTGCGAGCAGTGGCCAGCTTCGGGTTTCGCTCAAAGAGTTGCGCATCTTTCTCGCCCTCATTGAGCAGGGGCTAGAAAAGCATCATCACGCTGGACTTCATAAAAACATAGCAAGGAGACCCCCTGCGTTTACGCGGGGGAGGAATTGCTATCCGCATTCCCCCGATTGTCGAGAGCAATCGTGGCGTCACAATAACTCCTCGCACTCCTTTCCGCTTTCGCTGGTAAGTAGAGAGT
>NZ_DATGLN010000191.1:0-1639 GCF_035294165.1 Chthonomonas sp. | reverse complement strand
TATCGGTAGCGAGTTCTACGATGCCCAGGTCAACACCAAGAACCCCTTCACAAACAGGTTCAGGCGCGTCGGCTTCCACCACCACGTGCAGGGAAAAGGCACCGTCACGAAAACATAAGTCTGCCGAGCAGGGCTTCCAGTGGGCGTAACGAGTGTAGTAGTCACACAGGCGGAAAGTGACCCGAACACGCCCTTGTGTGGTGGCAAGAGAGGCACAGCCTTCTTGAAGGCGCACCCAATACGAACGCGCATCATAGCACACGGGGCAAAGGGCGGACTGCGGGCAGGAAACGGAGCGTCCCTGCTTCTTGCGCTCCGCAACAGATTTGAGTGCTTCGGTGGCCTTCCTTCTCGCCGTTACGACCAACTGGGCAGGCAGGTCAGGGTGCGCTTGCCGAAGGGGCTTGTAGGTTGCCCGGTGCAGTCGGGTTCCGTTACGCTCGTTATTGTCCCACCCGTAACGGCAGACAGCGTTGAAGCAGTCGGTAAACTGCAAGAGCGTCTCCCGCAGAGCCTTTTGGGTGGCAGGGTTTCTATACAGCATCAGACGCAACGTGACTTTCACCACCTTGCCCTTCTTTTGGATAATCTTTGTTTATCGAGAGTATTATGCCACAAATACTCTCTACTTACCAGTGAAAGCGGAAAGGAGTGCGAGGCGTTATTGTGACGCCACGATTGCTCTCGACAATCGGGGGAATGCGGATAGCAATTCCTCCCCCGCGTAAACGCAGGGGGTCTCCTTGCTATGTTTTTATGAAACTTTTCGGCGAGTTGTGCGTCTATCTCTAATGAAAGCATATGAAAAAACGCCAAAATATGATACAATGAACCAGAGAGTGCATCAATTAGCCTGCAGTGGCAAAGTATGCAAAAAATGGAGAAAGAGAAAAGGATGGACCATCGCTGTCAGCAGCATGGCATAAGGCTTTTCGTGAAAGGGACGCAGGGGCTAACAAAACGGGGTGGAGGATATGGCTAAGCGTAAGCCAATCAATTAATCACTCCCCCGTTACGAGGCCCGCACCTGCTTGACAGTAGGTCGGGCATTTTTGTACCCTCAGAAGGGGTACACGAGTTCGTCAAAAAAGTTTTAGACGGCAATAGAAAGGATGATAAACAGATGGCACCTTTAGTGAGGGAGCGACTGGATGCGCGACCGGTGGTAGGGGCGCTGTCAAAGCGGAAGCAACAACAGCATGAGGCGATAGAGCGTTTGATCGCCCTGCTTGACCCAATGGGAACCGATGCCTACATGCAGGCGCAGAGCGATATTCTGAGGTTGGCGCGTCTGCGTGCCGCCCGCGCCCGCTACGCACTGTGCAACTCCGACGGCGTGGCGTTGGCCCGCAAAATGCGCCGCTCCGACTCAAAGTAGACAACGAAATAGAGAACGTTCCAAAACGGGCGAGACCTCAGTCTCGCCCGTTTCCTTTTAGATCGGCGGCTACGAATAGTTAAGCCAACAACACGTTGTTACTGATTCCAGCCGAGACGACCGTTGATGGAGACGCTATAGGTGGCGAAATGGTTGTGCGTCATGCTGTAGAGCGCCCAAATGGTCTCGGCACAAAACTCCGCAAGAATGATGCCTAAGGCCACCTGGTGCAACTTGTCGTGCCCTTTGAGGCCGTAGTAC
>NZ_DATGLN010000190.1:0-32419 GCF_035294165.1 Chthonomonas sp. | reverse complement strand
GGGAGGCAAAGTGGCTACGGCGATCTCTGTTTCCGCATGCAGCGGGCTATCCCACTGTAAAGGCGCACCTATTTCTCGGCTTAGCGCCTCAAGGGTCGAATCGTCGGCACCGGGGCGCAGTTGCACCTCTATCTGGTTAGGGGAGATGAAGGCGCCGGCGTTTGCCACGGAAGGTGTTGAGGGGCGCTGTGCGGAGTGCGCCTCCCTCTGCCAATCGCGAAGCATCGGCCAGGCAGAGAGCGCTAAAAGTAGGAAAGCGATCCACGGCCACGGGGCCTTACGTTCGTTCATCTTAGTCCTCTTTCTCTAGCTGAGGCAGCCAGTCGCGATGACGGCTGAGAATATACTCATACCGATCTATCATGCGGCCTGTCCGCATATCAAACAGCGGTGTGCCTCCGGCGTAGACGGTTCCCTTGGGGTCTCCAAACTCGTTCAATCCCTCACGACGGATGCGTTCATCTATCAGCTTTTTCTGCTTCTCCGTTAGTGGCATATCGTTCCTCTCCTTTCCGCACCGTTTTTTTAGGAATACGGAAAGAACTTAAAAACGTTTCCTCAAATGGCTGCTCAACTGATGGTAGTTTACCCAAATTGCAGGCAATAAGCTTCAGCGATCTCTTCTAAAGATGTGGCGAATCCACATCTATTTGAATCACCACATAGTCCGCTCCTTGCCTCTGCAACACGAAGCCTATAGACACCATTCGCTCGTTGCCCTGAGGGTCTTTGAATACATGAATGCCCATAACGCGATAGGTATTTGGGTCTATCTGGTACACGCGATGCAGCCCGAAACTGAGCGCCGGCGAGGCCGTAAGCGCCTGGCGTGTCAGATGCAGATACCGATCGGCGATGAGGGAGTAGCTATACTGCCCATGCAAATAGATGGCTATCGTGCCGTTTGAGGGAAGATGCTTTGCTAGGGCATCGAAATCGTTGTGCTGGAAGGCGGCCGTAATGTCGCCGATGGCTGCACGGAGGGCCGGTTCGAGTTTGGGGTCGTCTACCGAATAGGCGGTTTCTGCGCGCCCCAAATAGTAGGCATACACGGCGTCGCCGGGCAAAGAGCCTTCGGTGGGAGCGCCGCGTTGTGGGTGTTGGGGCACGTAGACGCCATAGGGTGGATACCAAGCCCCATCACCATGCACACTCGGAGTGGGTGCGTTATCCTCTGGGCCGTAAACAGGTGGGTAGCAACGATGAGGCTCGGAAGGCCACGGAGTGTAGGAGAAATAGGGAAAGCAACAATCATAATAGTTCCACGCTAACGGCCACGTGTATACGTAGATGATAGTCCCCCATTGCTGAGCGATGCGATAGTGGGCGCCTTCGGTGGTGTGCAAGAAGCGGTCGTAAGCGGTTGGTGTTGCGGTGGAGACATCGCGGGAGGGTGTATGAAAAATAAGCGGTCGCGCCTGCCAGGAGGATGGATAGGCGGTACCGGCGTCTTCATAATAGTTTTGTGGAAGGCGTGAAGCCACATGGAAAGTGGTAGACGCCGTTGGGGCGCTATGGGCTGGAGCGCGCGAACGACTTTGAGCTAACGCCGGCCGCACGACGAGCAGAAGCGCTAAAGAGACAACGGCCGGCCACAAAACACGAAAGCCTCTTTGTTTAGAGCCAGACATGTTTTTTCACCTTTCTTGCCCTACCGACGGGGTTATCGTTTAGGCAAAGGTCGCCGACACGAAAAAGCTTGCTCGTGTCTTTACTAACCGATGTTTTCTATTTTGTACTACGTATTTATCACCTAGTTGTTACCGGTGTTGAGCAGATTTTAGAAGGGGCACCCTATCGGATCGCATGACGTCAATAAGTTCCTAGCTCCGGTGGGGAAGCAATGGATGCCTCGGCGGTCATAAAAGGGGTTCTTAAGCGCTTATGTTCCTGGTTGTTGCGCTGCCCCGCGCACCGGCTACTTTGCTTGTTCGCGAGGAAGGGGAATCAGCTCTATCTGCCTGCGTGCGTAGTTGATGGTTAGCTGATAGCGGTCTAGAAAGTTCCTCCCTAAAACGGCCTCCGATTCCAAAGCAGGGGTCACATCTTCTGGTTTTGTTTGGCCGAGCACGGGCAAGGGCGGCTGTAGAAAAGAGACATCGAGCTTATCCACGCCCGCCTTACCCACAGCAAGGCGCGGCGCTATGGCGCGGGTAAGCCGATAGGGTTTGCCATCGGTTCCCATACATAGGAGGCTTTCTAGGGGTTGGAGTTTTAGCGTTTCGGCCACTTTGGTGGGGATAATGGAGATGGGCGCCGTGAGGTCTACAAGAGCGGGAAACGGAGGGGATTTGGGCAGACTGACCATCACTTCGGGGCAGCCGTTTCTCAACTTCATCGGCATCACCACGGCCCCGCGCCCTCTAGGCAAAGGAGCGTTCGGCAGTTCCAGCTTTAGGAACTCCTGTTCTGCGTTGATGGTCACCTGAAAAGCAGAAAGAAAAGGCCCACCGAGCCAGCAAACCGGTGCATCGGCGGAGCTGATGGCGATTTCCGGCGATAGCATCTGCAGCACGTCAAGCTGCACAACCTGCAGCGGGGCTATCGGCAAAGTGCCAAGGCTAAAGGAGGGTATCTCGGTGGTGGGAGCGTCTAGCTGCTGCCAAAGCCTTTGCAGATGAACATCGCCGGTGGGCTTAGGCAGCTTTAGCCGCAACACGGTGAGAGGGGGCACGGCGCACGCGTTCATGGCGGTATCAAGGCCGCAGTTAAGCAGCTGATGCCCCGGAAATTCGGCCTGCACCACCAACAGGCCATACCACTTACGGCAAGGCAACTGCAGCGGTAAGCGCACGTTAGAGGGAACAGTGATCGGCTTTGTGGCCCAAACCTCCTCGCCCTGCTTCTCTGAGGGAGGCTCTCCCATAGGTACCCACCTACTGGTACAGAGCAGCATCCCCAACGTAAGCACACAGAAGCGAATGAGTTTTTGCCAACGCATAAACCAACAATTTACCGGAAGCGCACTTGTCAACGATGGCTTTGCTCGATGATCTGACAGATGGCCTCGAGTGCCAGTAGGTAGCCAAGTGAGCCTAGCCCAACGATCTGCCCCATGACGACCGGAGCGATAACAGAACGATGCCGAAACTCTTCGCGCGCATGAATGTTGGAGAGGTGCACCTCCACCGTGGGTAAACGCACGGCTGTTAGGGCATCACGTACGGCGTAGCTGTAATGCGTTAACGCGCCCGCATTAATGATGATGCCATCCGCCGTTTCACGTGCCTCCTGAATAGCGTCTACGAGGTCGCCCTCGTGGTTCGATTGAAGAATTTTCACCTCAACGCCAAGCTCCTGGGCCTTCGCTTTTATTTTGCGATTGATCTCATCGAACGTCTCACGTCCGTAGAAGTCCGGCTCACGAGAGCCGATGAGGTTGAGATTAGGCCCCTGTAGCACCAACACCCGTAACGATGGCATCGCCTAGGCTCCTTCCTTCGGAGGGGCAACGGTTGCCGGGTCGGCTTTTTCATCTAGCAGTACGGCTTCTTCCACCAGCAGCACGGGAATGCCCTCCGGGCTAATGGGGTAGGCATAGCGCCCGCACCAACAGTGAAGCGCCGTTTTCGACTCGTTTAGGTGCAGTGGCCAGCGTTGCGGGCAGGCCGGGCAGGCCAGTAACTCGATGAACCACGGCTCCAACGGCTGCGGCTCTAGGGCCGGCGTCGGTTCGCTCTTTACGGTCTCTTCCGATTCGCTTTCCATCTCTACTCCTTTTGACAATCGAGACAGGTGTAAAGTTACTTCTTCTCTACATTACCCTATTTTCTCCTAAAGCGGGCACGATGAACTGCGGGAGGTGAGCAAATCGGTTTCGTGCGATAAGTGCTCTTTTGGCAACTAACCCCAATAGTCCCTTTTCTTCTCAGGCACCTACCCCCCTCCTGCCCGGGAGAGGGGCACCTAGCGATGAGCGTCCTAGTGGACGGCGCCTTTGCGGCCTGTGTCGTTCCCTTAATTGGCTATCTCTCTAGCCGCTGCATTGCTGGCTGCAAGACGAAAGGAAGGGATAGGGGGAGCACACAGCTGGCTTGCTCTGCGAATTGGCTCTAGAACCGCAAGCTCCGTTGCTCTCACGCCCATTTCTATCTGTCTGTAGGCTGGTCTGCCTGAAGGCAGGCTGCTAGCCCAGGCGTTACCGGAGTAAGAATGTAGCCGTTCTGACTATCGCCTACCACACAACAGCGTTCACCCTCACCATAATGCCAATAGTAAGCCACTATGTAGGCGCACAAAAGGGCGTCCAACAAATCCTCGTAGCGTTTCAGGCTGCGCCCGCGCCTTTCCTGCAAATCTGAAAGCCAGGATGGTGGTAAAAGGGACGGTTGCGCCATTTTTAACGATTCCAGCAGTGTTGCATAGCGTGCATACTCCGCCCAACGGCTCTGAAGCGAGCGGCCCGGTTTGGCCTTATACTTCAGTGAGCGCTTGAGATGAAAAAGAGCGCACTGTGCACTGCGCGGAAACACCTCTAGACAGCGCCGAACGGTGGTATCGAGCGGCAAGAACCGATAATCGGGCGTCGTACCGAGTGCCGTATTCAGCCGTTGCAGAAGTTCCTCGCCACGCAAGTATCCGCCGCAGATATGCCGATTGGCCGGAAGGGGGCCGGCCTCATAACGACCAAAACAGCGTCGCAATTTGGTTTCGCAAGGGCGCTCACCCCGTTCATTGGGGACGATGAGAGGGGCATCCATTCCGATAAGCAGCCCACCGCCCCCATCGGCAGAGTGGACAAAGGCGACGATCTCCTCATTCGAGCCGAGAGCCTCATGCCATTCCAGCGCATGCAGAGTTTCGTAGGATGCACCGCCAGCTTCCAACACCACAGCGGCGCTGGTGTTGCCCTCTCCCCATGCGAGGTCAATCCCTACAAACTGCATGGTGGCTCAGAAAAAAAAGCCCGATGCCTTTCGGCATCGGGAAAGAAAGGAGGTCGCAACCCGCAGAACTTCTGCAGGGATCGCGATCGAACTGCTCGTACCTTATTATACCCGATGTTCATGTCAAAAAGTTCCCTACTTTGATCTTTTTTGCAAAGTTAGCCACAAATCGCTTGTTTTTTCCAGCTGTGTCTCAGTGTGTACTATTTTGTTTCAGCCAGGGCTTCGGGTAGAGCCTCTAAAAACCGTGCGTTCTGAGCAGGCGTCCCAATGGAGACACGCAGATGGGTTTGGCTTTTGAAGTCAGGGCTGAAGCGAACGATGACCCCCCGCCTTAGCAGGGCATCGGCCACGGCACGCCCATCGCGCGCCACATTTACAAAGATAAAGTTACCGTAGGTAGGGGCGTAGTCGAGGCCGAGACGCTCAAATGCGGCGTAGAGCGTCCGTTTGCCCTCTTCGTTCACGGCCACAGTTTGGGCCACAAAAGCCTTATCCTCCAATGCTGCTGCGGCTGCCGCTTGGGCCAGCAGGTTCACGTTGAAAGGCTCTCGCGTGCGCTCGAGCCAGCCGGCGATCTCCGGGCGCATGATCCCATAACCGATGCGCAGGCCGGCCAAACCATAGGCCTTGCTGAAAGTACGCAACAGCACCACATTCCGCTCATCACGCACAAAATCTATACACTCCGGATACTCCGGTAAGCCGGTGGCATACTCGTAGTAGGCTTCATCTATCACCAAAATGGCCTGTTCGGGCAGACGTTCTAAAAGCCTCTCGATACCGGCTCGGCTTAAGATCGTTCCCGTCGGGTTGTTCGGGTTGGCGATAAACACCAGTCGTGTCCGTACAGTGATAGACTCCAGAAGCGCCTCGAGGTCGTATCCCCAATCCGGTGTAAGAGGCACTTTATGACAGAGCGCATTGTTGAGCAAGGCCGCCGCTTCGTACCGAACAAAGGAGGGATCGGCCTGGATCACCTCATCACCAGGCTCTAAAAAGGTGACCCCTAAAAGATGGATAATGTCATCGGAGCCGTTGCCGAAAACGAGCGATTCGGGGGCTACATCCAGTTTTTTGGCAAGGGCAAGGCGCAAGGTGCGGGAAGAGATGTCGGGATAGAGGTGCAGTTTCGGTGCCATCTGGGCGATGGCCTCGAGCGCCTTTGGCGAAGGCCCTAAGGGGTTTTCATTGCTGGCAAGTTTAACAACCTCTTGGATTCCGAGTTCTCTTTGCACCTCCTCGATGGGCTTGCCCGGCACGTAGGGCACAAGGTGGGCGATATTTTCGGCGACCTTCAGTGGGTGGGCCATTACAGAACGCGAATCGGACACAGTGGGCTTCCTTAAAATGTTGACTAGACACTAAGATTATACCCTCCACTTCCAACTCTGTCCTCACTACAGTGTGGATGTGAGAGAACTGAATAGAACGCAAAATCCTTATAGGATATCTACCGGTTTTTCCCGATAGAGGCCGCTTTCTCGCAAAACTGCGCGTGCCGGGTGGTGTATTTTGATGGATAATATGAGAAAGGGAACAAAAAAGGATTTATCGTGATGTTGTCGTCGGAAGTCAAAACAGTTTGGGCGCCATGCCCTTTTTGTGGAGGTGAATGCAGGCCGGAGGAGGTTACCTTGCCGTTATGCCGTGAGAAGAACACCTACGTCATCGTTCAGGAGATACCCGCAGAAGTCTGTCAAGAGTGTGGGGAGATTCTGTTTTCGGTATCAACGACGGCAGCCCTTTTAGGGCTACTGAACGGTCAGAACCTACCGATCGCTACGAATCAAGTTCCTGTCTACCGCTTCGATGGCCGTGCGACCTCCTCAGAATAGGCAAGTGAACCGAGAGCGAAGCGGGGTGGGAGTCGAGAACCTCACGGTTCTAGAGCCAATTCGCAGAGCAAGCCTATCTTGTTCGCCCCCTATCAGGGACAAAGGGGGCGGTTATGGTTCGTTTTCAAAGGCAAGCCTATCGGAGTAAACCGAGAGTTAAGAAGATAGGCCGTAGGGGTAAGCCTTGTGCCTACCCTACCCCTACAGCCTACCCTCCTGTGCGTGAAGCCGGCCTTGATGGAGAGGGTGCGGCCGAAGGAGAAGCCCTAGTTGCAGCCGATGAGGCGCAAATAGTCACGGGCGATTTTGAGGTCCTCTAACGCTTCTGCGGCCTCGCAAGGTGGACGAATCTCGCCCTTTAAAGCCCGAACGAAGTTGATGGCCTGTTGGCGCATGGAGTGCACCCAAGGCAGCGTGGGACGAACACGTCTTGGCTCGGTTTGACCCCCTGGATCGTAGTAAACCTCAACGTTTCCCGGCCGGTACGAGGCGAGAGGGGCTGGAAGGGCTATATGAACGTAGCCATGATCAAAGGCCACCAGCGCGGTCTCTTCCCAAGCACGGGTGGTTGTGTAAGGTTGCATCTCGATGGTTGCGGCAACACCGCTGTCGCTTTCGGCCACCAAAAGCGTTCGGGAAGGATGCGCATAGACAAGCCTGTAAGGCTCGCCGAGGAGGTAACGCAGAAGGTTGACCTGGTGAATGTAGTAGTTCACAAACTCAACATAGGTGCGTGCGCCCTCTGCGCTGAGGTCGGCGGGTGGAGGGTCGTGAGGAAGGCTAGGATACGGTTCATCGGTGGTAATCAGGTCGGTAAACCCTCCGGCAACCCAGTCGCCGGGCGGCATGGTGATGCGCACATAGCGCAGTTTGCCGATCTCACCGGTCTGTTTTAGGCGCTCGATCTCCCCCTTCGCCCACATGACAGCAGGGTCGCTGCGCTTGTTGTAGCCAACCATATGCCATGTTCCGCTCCCCTTTAAAGCGTGCATCATCTGCTCTCCTACGGCCAGTGAACCGGCGAGCGGCTTTTCGGTAAAGATAGGGATTCCGGCTCTATAGAGGGGAATGACCACCTGCCCATGGCGTGTAAAGGGTTGGGATACCACCAGACCGTCGAGGGACTCTTTGGCGAGCATCTCCTCCGCAGAGAGATAGACGTGGGGAACTCCATAGCGCTGGGCCACCTTTTGCCCTAGCTGAGGGCGCAGCTCGGCGATAGCTACTACCTGACAATCGGGCAAGGTGACGTAGTTTTTTAGATGGGCGCACTGGCCCATACTGCCCACCCCCACAAAGCCGATTCGTACCGGTTGGGACATGTTTCTCTCCTTGAAGGGCATTGTTCTGTTGCGAGATATATCCGCGGGGCGGGGGCGAGAATCCTGCCCATGTCTTGCGAGGAGAGGCTTCTATTGCTTCTCGCATATCAATGGGAGTGCAGCCTTGATAAAACCTACTCCTCTGCATTCCCCGCGAACTATCTGCCTCTGCACACAAGCTCTAAAAAACCACAGGCTTTAAAGTCACCGTCGCCGATTTAGAGGGAGGGGCGAGAGCGATTTCCGCTTTTGTGCCTGTACTAAGCATTTTTTTAATAGTCCTTTTGGGGCTTCAAAAAAGAGGGTTAGAGGTAATAGATTCTAAAAATTGCGAATAGATTAAAAGGAGGAGTCTTTTTCGGCTATGCAGCGTAACGGTTTAAAAGAACTGCACTACATAACCCCCTGCCAAAACGTTCCGTACATCTTAAAGTACGGCATACTTTCGTACAATCGGGTTAGAAGCGGCGTAAGAGGCGGCAAGCTGCGCTCGGTGAGCGTTTCGATGCCTGAGGTACAGAGGCTTAGAGAGCAGAAGTGTATGCCGAATGGGCGTCCGCTGCATGATTATGTAAACCTCTACTTTTGTGCGCGAAATCCAATGCTCTACAAACGAAAAAATCTGCATGAAAAGCTATGCGTGCTGCGCGTCGCACCGAGTGTGCTCGATATTAAAGGAGCTGTCATCTCCGATAGAAATGCGGCTTGCGCTAGCGCTAACTTTTATCCATCACCAGAGGGGCTGGTGCATCTCGATCCAAAGAAAATCTTCGCTCGCGTTTGGTATCACCCTTTTAGCAAAAAGGCGACAGCAGATCACGCTTCCATCAAATGCGCGGAGCTACTCGTGCCCGATGTCGTGCCGGCGAGCTATATTCTTGGCGCCTACGTCTCATGTCAGAGGGTAGGCGACGCGCTACGTGCGATGGCACCCCCGCTTTCTGTTAGAATAAATGCATATCTTTTCTTTCTTAGGGAACAGCTATGATACGGGTGCGGAAGGGCGATCTATTCCAATCGAAAGCACAAACCTTGGTCAACACGGTGAACTGCATGGGCGTGATGGGCAAGGGGATCGCGCTCGAGTTCAAAAAGCGCTTCCCGGAGATGTACAAAGACTATGTGCGCCGATGCGGAGCAGGTGAGGTGAAGCTTGGCCAGCCCTACCTCTATCGCCCCCAGACGCCACCCTGGATCCTCAATTTCCCCACGAAAAGCCATTGGCGTGAGGCTTCGCGCCTGTCGGATATCGTGGCAGGGCTACAGTACCTCGAACGGCACTATAAGGAGTGGGGGATTCAGTCGCTTGCATGCCCCGCTTTGGGCTGCAACAACGGGAGGCTAGATTGGGCTATCGTTGGCCCGATCCTCTACCGTTATCTTAGCCGGCTGGAGATAGAGGTGGAGCTTTACGGCCCTCAGGATGCCCCTGAAGAGTTGGTAAATGAGGCGTTTCTTCAAGGGCAGGATGCGGGGCTTGGTGGACTGTTTTCCGAAATAAAGGACGACGCGGCGCTTCCCCTGCTCGCCGAGCGGCGAATCGAAAAGCTGGCCTCTATAACCGAAGCGTTATCCGCCTGGGTTGTGATCGCGGAGACCCTTGCACGTGTGCTTGGGCAACCATGTCGGTGGAAGATAGGCCGAACCGCATTTCAAACCATGGTCTATTTTGCCACGGCAGAGGGTTTGCCTACCGGCCTTGTTTTTCGGTGGGGCAGCTATGGGCCTTACTCCGATACGCTGAGGGACATTGTCCAGCAATTGGTGAACGATGGGCTTTTGGAAGAGAGTAAAGACGGTTCATGGCGGCTCATGCGTCCAGGAATCGCCTATCCTGCCGTGAGGACGACTTACCATAACGAGCTGAAAAGGTGGGACGGTTTGATCCGAAAGGTGGCCGATCTGTTCTCGCAAATGGATATACAGGAGATAAGGGTCGTGGCCACCGTGCATTTTGTGACAAAGGAGTTGCAACAGAAGAGCGCATCTGCTTTTGAATCGGTCACCGAGCAGGTCGTGCTGGAGACGATGGAGCGGCGACATCATGCTGCCTTCTCTAAGGAGCAGGTTACCGGGGCCATCCGCACCTTAAATCGCCTAGGTTGGGTTCAGTTACAGCCCGCTGACGATCTTCCGCTAAGCGCAGCAGAGGAGCCTAACGTTCGGTTTTAATGCTTGGCACTTCGCCTAATTTCGCAGGTGTTTGCCCGTTGTCAGCACGTGGCGAATACGTTCAAGGCTCTTTGGGTGCTTAGCCGCCGCGATAAACGCCTCGCGTTCGATCTGCAGAAGGGCCTCCTCGGTGCAGGAGCGTTGCGTTTCGGCATCTCCATAGAGGACTCGGGCAAGTTGGGCGGCAACGAAACCATCGTGCTCGGTGATAAGGCCTTCGGAGAGCCACTGCTCAAGCGCGCGGTGCAGTCGCTCTTTTGCCGCTCGCCCAAAGGTGGGAATGGGGTGAGGGGAGAGGGGGCGATAGTTTTCCTCTCTAAGGCGCTTCGCGTGGCATTTGGCCTCATAGAGAAGACGGTCGGCGTTTGGGGTAAGACCGTCGGTAGGACGGAGAAAACCGTTTTTCCTTGCCTCATCGGCGCTGGTCGAGATGGAGGGGATCGTGAGGCGCTTGAACAGATTCTCCAGCGCATCCAGCGGATCGGCCTGTTGTTCTAGCGGGTTCATCGTGCGCACCAACATCTCTTTGGTGCCACCGCCGGCCGGTATAAGCCCCACGCGCACCTCCGGTAACCCCATTGCCAGCTCACGGGCGGCCTGCACATGGGTGCAATGTAGGGTGCCTTCACAACCGGCTCCGAGCGTGTAGCCATGCGGGGCGGCCACCGTGGGAAACGAGGCATATTTCAAGCGTAGAAAAACAAACTGCAGCTCTTTGAGCATGGCGTCGAGCGCTTGCCACTTTTTGGCTTCGATGGCCTCTAAGAAAAGGTGCAGGTTATAGCCCGCCGAAAAATGGGGTGCCTGATTGCCGATGACCAAGGCCCACCCCTCTTTCTCAACAAGGTTGCAGACCTGCTCGATAAAGCGCACAAGGGCCGGCTCAAATGTGTTCATCTTGGTGTGAAACTCGAGGCAGACCACATCGTCGTCCAGCGCAATGAGAGAAGCGGATGCCTCTGCAAGCAACGTTCCGCCTTCCTGTTTTCGTTCGGATAGACAGAGATACTCCGGTTCTTTCGGGATAGGGAGATATCTGTCTTCTGCAAAGGAGAGATAGGTGCGCCGGTGGCCAATACTTCTATAATAGGGGCGCTCTCTTTGCGGTTGCAGCAGATCGGCCATGGCTCCAGGCCCAAGCTCCCACTGAAAACCCCATTGCATAACGCGGTCTATGGTGAGAATGTCGTCGGCGATCTCCGGCCCAACAGAGGCCACATAGTCTGCGAAGCGGAACAGAAGGGTGTGTAGAAACCGCGCTTCGGGAGAAGGGGCTGAGGCAGCTTGAGCGATGAGAGCCAAGCGTTCCGGCAACGGCAGGGTTTGAAGATGGGCGACAAAGGGCAGAGGCTCGGTTTGGCGGGGCCGATAGGTTTGTGTGAGGAAGTCGAACACCTCGATATGATCGTTTTGGCGCCGATAGAAGCCACTACCCCCTTTTTCTCCAAGCAGACCCCGTTCTAGCAGATACCGTAGCGCCTTCGGTGGGGTGAGGAGCGAACGCTTAGGGTCGTTTGGAAGCAGTTCGTACTGATGCTGTGCCACGGCAGCGACGATGTCTAACCCGACGATGTCGGCCATGCGAAACGTGGCACTGCGCGGGCGACCGATGAGCGGGCCGGTTAGGCTATCCACCGTCTCAACCGATAGGCCGAACTCTTCGGCCAGATGCATGGTTTCGAGCAGATGCGCAATCCAAAGCCGCGTGGATATGAAGCCGGGGGTATCGCGGGCGAAGGCTACACGATGTCCGAGCGTCTGCTCGGCAAATCGGGTAAATCCCGCAACGAGGTTGGGGTCGGTTGTGGACAAGGGAATGACTTCGAGCAGCTTAAGATAGCGGGGCGGGTTGAGAAAGTGGGTGCCGAAGAAGCGAGCACGAAACGATTGGCTTCTCCCTTCGCTCATGGCATGGAGGCTTAAGCCGCTGGTATTGCTGGTGATAAGCGTTTGAACCCCAGCGTTTTCATCGGCAAGAGCCAGCACGTGGCGTTTGGTCTGTAGGTCTTCGATGACGGCTTCGACGATCCAATCGGCCTCTTTTAGACGACGGATGTCGTCCTCTATGTTGCCTGCATGGATGCGCTCTGCATATTCCGGCAGGGCGAGCAAGGGAGGGCGTGCATTTTGGAGGCGACGGAGGCGCTCTTCGGCCAACCGGTTGCGTTGCTGGGGAGAGGGAAGATCGAGCAGCCAGACCGTCCAACCGGCATTGGCAAGCTGGGCGGCGATGCCGCCGCCCATGGTTCCCGCCCCTAGAACCACGGCCATACCGGTGGTTTTCGATCCGTCTATCATTGCCGCACCTAGGGACGTTCCGGCAGCGGAAGCACAGGGCGCTCGCTCGGCCCGATGTATTCACTTTCAGGCCGTATCAGGCGGTTGTTTTCTAGTTGCTCGATGATGTGGGCACACCAGCCGGTGATGCGGCTCATCATGAAGATGGGGGTGTAGAGCGGAATGGGAATATCCATAAGGTAGTAGAGCAGGCCGATGGGGAAGTCTACGTTGGGATAAAGCCCTTTGGCTTGCATCATCTCGCGCTCGATGATATCCGCCATTTCGAGCCAATGCGTTGCCCCCTTGCTGTTTGCCAGCTCGATGACGTACTGTTTTGCAATGCGGGCACGCTCATCGCCGTGTTTATATTCGCGATGTCCGAACCCCATGATCCGTTGTTTCCGCGCGAGTGCCTCACGAACCCACTCCGCCGCGCGCTCTGGAGAGCCGATTTCGAGGAGCATCTGCATGCTCGCCTCGTTGGCGCCGCCGTGCAGAGGCCCTTTCAGCGTGCCAATGGCCGATACCACGCCGGAGTAGATGTCGGATAGGGTGGAGACGGTAACGCGGGCAGCGAAAGTGGAGGCGTTGTAGCCATGCTCGGCATAGAGGATTTGGCTTACATTGAACGCATGGCCGATGAGGTCGGAAGGCTCGTGGCCGGTAAGCATCCAGAAGAAGTTGGTGTTGTGATTGAGGTCGGCGCGTGGGGTGGCCGGCTCTTGTCCCTGGCTGAGGCGATAGCTGTTGACAATGATGGTGGGCAGTTGGGCGTAGAGCCGAACGGCCACGGCACGATAGGCCTCTGCAGTTCTCTCTTCACGCTGTGGATCGAAGAGGGCGAGCGCGGCGACGGCGGCCTTCACGCGATCCATTTGCGAGGCATCGGAGGGCAGGGTTCGCAACAAGGAGATGACCTCTGAAGGGACGCCACGATGGGCGCCGACGGTTTTGCAGAAAGCGTCGAGCTGGCTTTGGTTGGGCAGATCGCCGTAGATAAGGAGATAGGCGACTTCGTCAAAGCTGCAATGATCCACGAGGTCGTGGATGTCGTAGCCACGATAGCTCAGCCGATTCCGTTCGGCGTCTATTTTTGAGATGGCGGTAAGCCCGGCGACAATTCCCTCTAGTCCGGGGCTGTAGGATGCACTTGGCATGGAAAGGCTCCTCTTAAAATTCTTGTTCTGTAAAAATCTTCTTTTTTCCAAAGAGAAAATCCTTCTCTTCCTTCTACGTGTGGGCGTCGGGAAGCGTTGTAGATTCGTGTGAAAGACCGCTCGTCTTGCAGATGAGGGGGAGGGCGTCGGCCTTGAGGTTACCCGCCCATCATGCAATCGGTTCTAGAGCCAATTCACAGGGCAAGCCTGCCTTGTTCGACCCCCTATCCCCTCCTTTCGTCTTGCAGACGGCACAGCAGCGGTCTTAGCAGACAGCAACGCAGCGGCCAGCGGAATGAGGCGTTTAAGGAAGCGACACAGGCCGCTGAGGGGGAGTGTTGAGGGAAGGGAGCCCTGCCCCAGAAAATCTTGCGATTTTCTGGGGACCCCTGTATTGGCCTTGAGCGCAGCACCGTTGGCCTTGAGGGGAGTAGGGTGTGAGGGGTTGTAGGGATAACCCTTGTGGTTACCCGCTCATCGTTCATTCAGTTCTAGAGTCAGTCTGCACAGCAAGCCTCTCTTGCTCGCCCCCTTTCCCCCTAATAGGGAGAAAGGGGGCGAGTGGTGAGTTTCCAAGGGGGAGGTTATCAAAGGAAACGGAGAGTTAGCTTGTTGGTCTCCCCTCTCCCCATGGGGAGAGGATTAGGGTGAGGGGCTGTCGAGGTAGACGGCGCAGTTTATGAAGGAAGTTGCCCTCTGCAAAGTTGCCTTTCCGCGAAAGGCACCGTCCGCTAGGACACTCACCGCTAGGTGCTCTGCGTTCTAAGGGGGTGGGAGGGGCATGGCGTCACCCTCGTTCCTGAACCATCTGCGGAGATGGTAGGTATAATGAATGGGTGTGAAAAAAAAATCGTTCTCTGCAACGTTGCGGAGGACTTGGAGTTTGCTAGCTATGGAACAGTTGCAACAGAGTTTGCTGGAGCTGATCACCCAGACCGCCACCAACATGCCTGCCGATGTACGCCGTGCCCTTAAGCGCGTCCTGCAAATGGAGGATAAACATAACCGATCGGGACAGGCACTACAGATCATCGGGTTAAACATTGACATGGCCTGTGAGCGTGAGCAGCCTATCTGTCAGGATACGGGCATGCCCACCTTCTTCATCCACACTCCGGTGGGGGTGAACCAAATCGCTATGAAACAGGCCATTCATGAGGCCATTGCGGAGGCCACAAGGCTGGGCAAACTAAGGCCGAATTCTGTGGATAGCATTACCGGCAAGAATGTTGGCAACAATATCGGCCCCGGAACGCCCATCATCCATTTTGAGCAGTGGGAGGAAGACGAGATCGAGGTGCTTCTCCTGTTAAAAGGGGGCGGATGCGAAAACAAAAATATCCAATACTCTCTTCCCTGTGAGCTAGAGCATTTAGGGCGTGCCGACCGTAACCTGGAGGGTGTCTACAAGTGCATCCTTCATGCTATTTGGCAAGCCCAGGGGCAAGGGTGTAGCGTGGGCTGCTTGGGAGTGTGTATTGGGGGCGATCGCACCAGTGGCTATAGTCATGCCAAAGAGCAGTTGTTACGTCCTCTGGACGATGTGAACCCGAACCCGGTTTTGGCGGAGCTGGAAGAGCGCGTGATGGCACATGCCAACGACTTGGGCATCGGCACAATGGGCTTTGGAGGCAAGGTGACCCTTTTCGGGTGCAAAATCGGGGCGCTGAATCGGCTGCCGGCCTCCTTCTTTGTCTCGGTGGCCTACGATTGTTGGGCTTTTCGACGCCTTGGGGTGCGCCTTGACCCGCAGACAGGGGCTATTCGCCGGTGGTTGTTCCGTGAAGAAAGGCCCCAGCGCTTGGCCGAGCAAGAGAACATCCCGCTTACAGGCCGAGAGATTCATCTTACAACACCGTTAAGCGAGGAGGATGTGCGTAAGCTTAAGGTGGGTGATGTGGTGTTGCTTTCCGGCGTGATCTACACAGGGCGCGATGCGCTCCATAAATATCTCTTGGAGCACGATAGCCCTGTAGACCTTCACGGACAGGTAATCTACCATTGCGGCCCGGTGGCGATTAAAGATGCACAAGGGCGCTGGAAAATCACCGCAGCCGGCCCCACGACGAGCATGCGCGAAGAGCCTTACCAGGCCGATATCATCCGGCGTTTTGGAATAAGAGCGATTATTGGCAAGGGCGGGATGGGTGAAAAGACCCTTCAGGCGCTGAAAGACTACGGAGCCGTCTATTTGAATGCTATTGGCGGGGCGGCGCAGTTCTACGCCGAGTGTGTGACGGATGTGGAGGGGGTAGACTTTCTGGAGGAGTTCGGGGTGCCTGAGGCCATGTGGCACCTGCGCGTGAAAGACCTGTTGGCGGTGGTGACGATGGATAGCCATGGCAACAGCCTGCATGAGACCGTGGAGGAGGAGAGCGGTAAGAACTTGGAACTCGTAGCCTCACGAAGATGAAGCCCGACGCGATCCTTCTGTTTGCCCATGGCTCTCTTCTATGTGGGGCCGGTGAGGCACTGCAAGCCCATGCGGAACGCCTGCGCACCAAGGGGCTTGCTGCCCGCGTGGAAGTAGGCTATCTCAACTATAGCGAACCACTATTTGCGGAGGTAGTGGCGCGCTTGGCGCAAGAGGGGGTGCGTCGCATTTTGGTGCTACCCTATTTCTTAGTGCCAGGGAAATTTGTGAAAGCCGACATCCCTAAAGCGTTGGAAGAGGCAAGGGCACGCTGTCCCGAATTGGAGTTTATTGTGGCCGAGCCGATTGGCTATGATGAAAACTTGGCCGATGCGCTTATCGCAAGCGCCCTCGCAGCCGTAGGGCCTGAGGCGTGGCGTGAAGACCTTGAGCGCGCCGCGCGCTTCTGCCGCGCTTTGCCCGATTGCCCGCTCTACGGAACCGCAAAATGCCCGGCAACCTCAGGAGTAAAGGAGCATGGCTAAACAAGCTCTGCTGGTGCTGGTTCACGGCAGCCCACGCCCTGCCGCTAACGAGGCGATGTATCGCGTGGTTGATGAAGTAAAACGACGCGGTATCTTCCCGATTGTGGAGGTCGGTTTTCTGGAGTGCAATAGCCCCTCCATTCCTGAGGCCATCGCCCTTTGTGTGCAACAGGGCGCCACGGAGATCGTGGGTGTTCCCTATTTTCTGCATACGGGCACGCATGTAGCCGACGATCTGCCCTCGCTGTTCGAGGAAGCTCAAAAGCTCTATCCAGAGGTGCATTTCCGCCTTGGCCCTTACCTAGGGCGTTCCTCACAGCTGACCGAGGTGCTGGTCAAACGTGCTGTGGAAGCCGGCAACTTCGAGTAGGTGGTTGGATCCTCCAGAGAAAATGCCGCCGGAAGTCGCCGGCTTGCCGTGCGTTCATCTACGACAAACTCCTTTGATGGAAAGAGGCATGGTGCGCCTTATACAAACCCGAAAATTTTGGGAAGTGTGGCAAAAACCCATAGTCTTGCATGGCTTTTGGGTGTTTGCTCTGCTCCTCTGTTTGCTCTGCCCCCTTTATGCGAGAGGGCAGGGCTATGGGGCCAACCTTGTGCGAAACGGAGGCTTCGAGGGAGGGAGCGGGCCGGATGGCAAAGGGGGCGGTGTGCCCGAATGGTTGCCTTACGGCCAGGGCTATGATATTGACCGGCGGTTTGTGCATGGCGGCGAACAGAGCATACGGTGTGATAGCACCGATACAACCAGCCTGCACGGAGCCATGCAAACGATCGTGCTCAACGAACAACGCCCAACTCCCATTGTTGTGGTAGGCTGGAGCCGCGCCGATTCGGTGGAGGGCAACAACCCTGCCGACTACGCGCTCTATGTAGACCTGATATATGACGATGGAACCCCATTATGGGGGCAGCTGGCCACCTTCTCGCCAGGAACGCACGGTTGGGAACGAGAGCAGGTCGTTATCTATCCAGAAAAGCCGGTGAAGAGCCTTACCCTCTATACGCTTTTTCGCCATCATAAAGGCACCGCCTGGTTTGATGACGTTTCTCTCTATCTGCTAAAAGGCCCCCATATTTTTGATGGCCAGTTGATGGGTGTGCCCACCCGCTCTCAGCCTGTGGCGCCTTGGCAAACGTTGACATCGGCAGACCGTTCTCTCTCACTGACCTTCGATGCTCGTGGCACCTTGGCTGCGGTGAGGATAAGAGGAAGGAAAGTGAACGAGTCTGTGATGGGCGGGTTTCTGCTGCGCGATGTGGGCAGTGATGGCCCTTTGATTCCCCTGGAAGGCCGTTTTACGCCAAGGCAGGCGGGCGGAGTGAACTTCGATGGCGTGATCAATGCCCTGCATGTTGTGTTTAGCGTAGCGCTATATCCTAAAGGGGATGGAATAGCGATAGACGGCACCCTGATAGATAAGACCGGCCAAGACCGCGCTCTAAGCCTCTATTTCGCAGTTCCCATCGCCCAATCTGACCTCGTGTGGGGAGAAGATATTCGTCGTGCATTCCCCGTGGAGGCTGGCGAGGAGTATGAGAACGAGGTGCAGATATCGGTAGGCGCAACCGGAGGGCTTTCCCGCTATCCCTTTGCCTGTGTGGCCGGTGGAATGGGCGGGCTTATGATGGCGGAAGATATTCAGTGGCCTTCCGTATTTCGCATCTTCTATAACGCCCCTCACCATCTTTTTGTCACTGGGTGGGATGTGGCCCTTACTGGTAAAAGTCAAGTATGGCCTGCGCGCACGGCGCGTGTGCGCTGTGAGTTGTTCTCCCTGCCACCCCTGCCCGTAGAGCGAGTGGGAGAACGGGAGATCGCATTGACCACTATGCCGTTTCGAGAGGCGGCAATGAGGTTCTATCGCGCCAACGCCCTCTTCTACCCAGAACAGCATAAACCTTACGGTATTTGGATGCCGTTTACCGCTCCGGAGAGCGTGGAAGGATGGCCGGATTTCGGCTTTGCTTTTCATGAGGGCGACAACAGCATAAAACAGGATAACGCGGCAGGCATCCTCTGTTTTCGATATATCGAGCCTTCTTCCTACTGGATGCCCATGGCAGACGACATCCCACGTACCTATGAGAGCGCGATGGCCTTGATACAGACGCAAGCAAAAGAGGCTATGCCGCCACGTCCTCTGGATTCACTAGCCGATCCAACTCCTCAGGAGTGGGCGCGCGCCGTTCTGAACAGCGGCGTGCAAGACCCGAACGGCCGTTTCTATGTGCAGTTCAGCAAGGTGCCTTGGAACGATGGGGCGCTCTTCATCTTAAACCCTAGCCCCGGCTTGCCGGCCACGCCCGAACAACCCACTAAGGCCTCACTGAGCTATACCGTACAGGCTGCAGACCACCTCTTTGGGACGGAAGACACGCAGAAACACGGTCGTCTCGACGGTATCTATCTGGATTCTCTAGAGAGTTGGACGGATACGCGCGACTATCGTTTGTCCGATCTACAGGCGTGCCCGTATCCTTTAACGTTTGATAGCGGTCTCCGAAAAGTCTGTGTGCCTCAGTGGTACTGGGTGCACGACTTCACGCGTTTCGTCAGTGCAGATTTGCACAACCGAGGGCGCCTCCTAATGGCTAACGGCACGCCCGAACGCTTTTGCGTTTTTGCGCCGCTGCTCGATGTGATGGGTTCCGAGGTGAATTGGCTTGATGATGGCCACTTCTCCCCGGATTCCGACGCGACCCTCTGCTACCGAAGAACCCTTTGCTACCAGAAACCCTTTCTCATGCTGATGGACACCGACTTCGATCGTTTTGACCACAGTATGGTGGAACGGTATTTTCAGCGATGCCTTTTCTACGATCTGTTTCCAAGTATGTTCAGTGCGGATGCGGCGACGCATCCCTATTGGGAGACGCCAAAGTGGTATAATCGAGATCGTAACCTGTTCAAGCGCTATATTCCTCTTTTTCAACAGCTCTCTGCGGCAGGTTGGCAGCCTCTTACCTGGGCGACTACAGATAATCCTTCGCTAGGGATTGAGCGCTACGGCGATCACCTCTTCACCCTCTATAATGCCTCGGCACAACCGCAAAGCGGCAGGGTGGTTGTGTTTGCAGCACAGATTCCCACGTTGGCAGGCGCACATGAAGCGGTCGAGCGTTTAGCACAAAAGGTAACGCCTCTGCAAAACCAAAACGGTGTGCTTCTCTTCCCGATTGAGATAGGGCCTCATGCCACGGAGGTTGTAGAACTCCGCTAATTGAACCTTTTCGGCAAGAGACACGACAAAAGAGAGAGGAACATGGGAAAACGGTATTGACAGTCGGCGGCAAACCTGATACAATGCTGAGGACGTATCTAAAAGATGAAGGATAGTGGCGAGGTTGCAAACCCCTATTGGTGGGGTAGTGAGTCCGCAGATTACGGATTTGAGCAGGGAGTAATTTAAGATGGCTGGAACCTATCTCGGGTTGGATATAGGGTCGAAATATATTAAGGCCGTCGAAGCGCGCGGTGGAGGTGGACGTGTCGAGGTAACGGGCATAGCCATTGCACCAACGCCCCCCGACACTTTTGATGGCGGGGCGATCCTCGATGCACAACGACTTGGGCAGGCCATACGTCAGATGCTGCGCGATGCCGGTATCGGCACAAAACAGGTGGTAAGCGCGGCGGCGAGCAATATATCGGTGGTAGTTCGGGTGGTTGAGGTGCCTGCCGTGTCAGACGATAAAGAGCTGGCCACCCAGATGCAGTGGGAGATCGAACGCCAGATTCCTTTTGCGGCCACCCAAACGATTATGGACTATGCCCGCATCGAGCGGCCAGAGGGAACCGACCCCTCGCAGCAGAACATTGAGGTTCTGTTGGCCGTAGCCCAGCAGGATTTCATCGATCAGCATGTTGAGGTGCTTTTTGCTGCCGGCCTTAACCCCAAAGCCATAGACGTGGTGCCGTTGGCCGTGGGGCGCGCGTTGCTCGATATCGGCGAGCCTGCGCAAGCAGCGGGGCATACGGCGCTCATCGCCAATATTGGGGCCGGTACCACGGATATCGGCGTGTTCCGAGATAATCTGCCCGCATTCCTGCGTACGCTGCCCGTCGGCGGAGATAACTTTACTCGAGCCATTGCCGAAGCCCTGCAGGTAGATATGGACACGGCGGAGCGGTATAAACGAGACCTGGCCGAGGTGATGTTTGAACAGCTCCCTCAGGCCGGTTTTGGAGTTTCTGGGGCGTTGCCCGGCGAATCGGGAGGCTTTATAGATTTCACCGAGCCGCCGCCCATGTCGGCCTCAGGCCCCATCAGCTCTCCTTCTGGGCGAATGCCTTTTGATTTTTCCGGCGCTGCCACCGAATCCACCGAATTCTCTTCACCCTCCGGTGGATTGGCACCCTCTTCTGAGGAGCTTGGAGGTGGTTCCGGTGGCCTAGCACCCTCCTCAGGCGAGCTTGGGGAATCGTCGGGTGGGTTGGCCGGCCCGTCGCAGGAGCTGAACCCGCCCTCCACTCCCTTCGATTTCAGCGCTCAACAGGCAGAAGGGGAGACACCGGGGGTTATACCGCCTCCGGCAGCCGATGTGCCGCCGGCTTTTGGTGAGGCAACACCGCATCCGCAACCCCAGGATGCCCTCAAAATTCAGATATTTAACGCGATAGCCCCGCATGTTACCGATCTCGTCCAGGAGCTACGACGCTCTTTGGACTTCTATCGGTCCCGCAGTGGGGATGCACCTGTCCACGAGATTCTGCTATGCGGCGGTATGGCACGTCTGCCAAAACTGGCCGAGTTCATCGAGCATGAACTCGGCATCTCGACTCGGGTAGTGAACCCACTTCGTCATGTGCAGATGAGTATCAAAAAACAGAGCTACGATATGGATGAGGTCGGGCCGCTTTTTGCCGTGAGTTTAGGGCTTGCAGCCTACGATCTTCTGCCGGAACCGGCAAAACGAGGCAGAAAGAAGTAGGCCTGTGCCTATCCCAACGTGTAGGTCCATAAGGAAATGCCTGTATCAGGAGAAGCTTTAGAAGATGGTGAGGATCGATCTTTTACCGCCTTATGTTCATGAGCGCCGTGCGCGCCCTGTTTTCTTTGGCATTGCAACGGCTCTTGTGGCAGCCGTCATTATTGCCTTTGTGGCCTGGTACATTAGCCTGAAAGGGGTGCTGAGCCAAGCCCAACAACAACTGGATAGCGCCAATAGCCTTCAGTCGCAGTATCAGGACTACCAGTCGAAGGTGCAGCAGGTGAATAGCAGTATTGCCGATATCAAAAGCAAGCAGGATTTTATTGCGAGCGCTCAGAAGTATAACGACTCGTGGTGGAAAGCCTATACTGCGGTAGCATCGGATACAAGCCCCTACATCCTTCTGCACTCCATGGAGATCGATCCGCGGAATCACAGCCTGGTGCACCTCACCGGGTTCTGCCCAAATGAGATGGAGTTGGCACGATGGTGGATATTCCTGCGTAACGACACCACAAAGTTTCAAAGCGTCTACATCACTATGCCACCTCATCCGTATCCTCCTGAATCGGCCAACGCCCAAAACGGCAATCAAGCCTACGGTGGCTTCGGCTCTTATGGGCCTCCCAAAGGGCCTTATGGCGCCGGCGGACCGATGACGAGTTCGCCGATGTCTAGCTCACCTTATGGGATGGGGGGAGGCCCTCCGGGAATGCCCTATGGGATGTCGGGAATGCCTGGTTCGCCTTATGGGGGAATGGGCGGCGGCGGAGGAAACCAGAACAACGGTGTGGCCACCCCTACCGAAGTGGAGGGGCGCAAAGGCTTTGATTTCACGGCAGACCTGGTTTTGCAAGACAGTCTAGCTCCGCCTGCAACAGCGCCCACATGGCCACCTGCAGGGCAGGGAGGCGGTGCAGGTGCTGCTGGGTTTGGAGGGTATGGTATGCCTCCGGGTATGCCCGGTTTTGGCCCTGGCGGCCCCATGGGGTCTCAGCCGCCCGGAGCGACCGGTGGGGCTGCTGCCGGTGGAGCCGAGTAAGAAAGGGGAGAGGTGATGCTTAGTAAGCTGAATAAATGGCATATCCTGGGAATAGGTGTTGGGGTTGCGTTTGTGCTGGGGATTATACTTTTCTTTGCCCTAATCAACCCTCTGCGCAACCGCATTAACGATACAAACTCTCAGATCGCCTCCGTTGAGCAAAACGGAGGCACGCAAGAGCAGGTCGCCCAAGCGAAACGTCTGCTTGAAACAACCCAGAAGCAGGCGGTACAGGCACAGGAGTCGTGGCAGATCAACCAGGCTCGCTATATGCCGGCGCTTCCCTTCCATAAAAACGATACGAGTAATGACCTTATTGCGATCTACGCACTGCGTGGGTTCGACCGTATCCCTCAGGAATGGGGGCGTTGGCTTCAACACTGGTACGATTCCCAGATGAACGATGGCATTACCCTGCTTACCGTGTTCCAAATACCGGCCTTCCCTACCGATCCTAACGCCATCACTAACTATAGTAAAGGGATCACCTTACCGGAGCCTGGAAAGAGTTGGACGGTTACGGTGATGTGCAAAAGCTTTCAGGCCGCGATGGAGCATCTTAAGCGGATCAACACCGAAATGCTTGGTCACGGCATGCCGGTTGTGGACAACGTAAGCTTAAAGGGGCAAAGCCCGGCACTGATGCTGACCTACTCTCTTACCCTCTATATTATCCCGAACAATCCTCCACCAGCTCCAGATACTCGCTTACAGGTAACTTCGGGTGGCAATGCCGGTGGCGGTATGGGCGCACCTTATGGGATGGGAATGCCTCCGAGTATGGGAATGAGCATGTATCCTGGGGCTGGCGGTGGTATGGGTGGGCCAAAAGCCGGAAGGCCGATGCCGCCAACGCCTAGTGGCGGAGCGGGTGGAACTTCAGCTGGTGCAGCCGATTAGGTGAAAAAGGTATATAATATTGTGGGGAAAACAGATATGAAAAGAATCGGCCAAATTCGGTGCGGGTCTTCTCTAGGCAAAGCGGCTCTGCTCGGCCTAGTGCTTATCTTCCTAGCAGGCTGCGGTGGGGGGCAATCCTCTTCCGACAATGGCACAACTACCACAACTCCCACCACGCCTACCATGACGCCGCCGACTATGCCTATGGGCATGGGCAAAGGAGGGCCTGGCGGAGCGATGTCCGGTGGTATGCCGGGGAGTGGTGCGTTTGCCGGTGGGCGGCAGGCTGCAACGGCCGGAGGAGCAGGGAAAAAGCAGGTTGCTGCCGCAATAACCGGTAAGTACCATCAAGACCCCTTCCTTATAACCTGGAAGAGAAAGCCGCTTCCCCCCGATGTCTTTGCGGAGGTACAGCCCTTGCAGGTTGCCGATACCACTGTTCAAGCTCCTCCGGAAAAACCGGTCGTTGTCGAACAGGTACCGGATAGGCGCGTGGCCGGCATTATGCGGGGCAACGGTGTCTATGCCATTTTGGAGCAAAACGGCCAGAGCGAGATCGTAAAACCTGGCAGCCTTACCTCCGATAACTATCGTGTGCTGGCCATTACCGGCGATTCGGTTAAACTCGAAAAGCGAGAAGGTAACCTTATTCTCGTGGAAAACGTCAAACTATCGGACTTGCAAACCGCGGCGCAAACGATGGGCACCGGCACCTACCCTGGATACGGCGGTTATCCAGGAGCGCCTGGTGGAATGGGACGGCCCGGCCTCCCACGCCCGGGTGCTCCTTCCTTCGGCGGTGGGGGCGGGAATTCGCCCGGTGGTGCAGACTAAAAATATTTGTTGAGGAGGAATCCAGCGATGCTGGCAAAGAAGTGGACAATCGTGGCGTTAAGTGGGCTGCTCGCATTGGGCTTGGCAACCGTGCCGGCACACAGCTATGCACAAGGCGATCAAAGCGGCACCACAACTGCCGCGTCGGGCGACCAAAACGCCAACAAGCCCGTTACCTTAGACTTGGAGGATGTAGACCTCTATACGGCTCTGAAACTGCTGTTCCGACAGACCGGAGCCGACTATACGCTCGATCCAAACCTGCGAGGTATTCGCGTTACGCTGCATCTGCGCGATAAGCCTTTCACTACGGCACTCGATGCGTTGCTGAGAGCTGCCGGAAATAACCCGCCGCTTACCTATACCTATCAGGATGGTATCTATAGCATCGTTCCGAAGGTGGAGAACGAGAATACCGGTACAACGACTGAAACAACACCCGAGGAGAATAACCCGACCGGCTATCAACTGCCGGTGAAGTTACAAGGTGCCTCCGACTTCATTATGAGCGCCGATTTCTTCGCCGGTCTGTTCGGAGCCCGCAGTTTTAGCGCACTGGGCTACTCTGTGCAACCCGGATTGCTAATGCGCCCTAATCCGGTAGGCGGTGGCGGCTTCGGCGGCGGCTTTGGCGGTGGCCTTGGTGGCTTCGGTGGTGGTATGATGGGTGGCATGGGCGGTATCGGTGGCATCGGCGGTGGCCTTGGTGGCTTCGGCGGTGGTATGATGGGCGGCATCGGCGGTGGTATGGGCGGCATCGGCGGTGGCTTCGGTGGTGGTGGCTTCGGTGGCGGTGGCTTCGGCGGTGGGGGGTATCTTCCCTAAGCGCTAAAGCTACACAAATGGAGGAGAGGCCTAGTCTATTCCTCTCCTCCTACTGCCGACAGCGACCACTGCTACTCCTCTGTTATTTCCATTCCACCCGTTTAAGCCAGAAGCTGAAAACAGAAAATTTTTCCTTCCACCCTCGCTTCTAGGCAGGAAAAACAGGTTCCTGTGTCGAAATAAAAACTTCAGAAATTCCGCACAAACGCTATCGCCGCAAATCTCCACGCCTTCATACGGCGATATATGTCTCAAGGGGGGCATTTAGCATGAGCTTGCACAGGCAAGTGAGATCAATAATCACTCTCTCCGTCGCTGCGGTGTTAGGAGCGACGTTTTTGTGTGAATGTGGATGCACCGCAAAGGCCCAATCGGTACCTGATGATGGGGCCTCTACCCAAGTAACGCTTCCACCCGGCTCTGACGCCGCCGCGCGGATCACCTTCCAGGTTCAGAATGTTACCTTAGAATCCGCTGTTAATCTCTTAGAAAAAGAGACCGGGCTCCAAGTGGTGCTCACGGAAGACCCCGACCGGCCTTTCTCGCCCGTCAATGTCAGTTTGGTGAAGCAGCCCATAGACGTGATCATGAAGGCGATCGCGCAATCCGCCGGCGCCGACCTGTGGGTTGAAGACGGCATCTATCATATCGGGCCGAAAGGGAGCGCTCCGAAACCTAAGAAGGAAGAGACGGCTCAGCCGGTACTACCTCCTCAACAAGAGGAAAAGCATATCGTTAAAATCAAGCTTCAATACACGGCGCCTTCCACCATCCTGCGCATTCTCGGTATCAACAATCCCGATGAACCCGACTTTCTGGAGTATGTGCGCCGACTTGGCTTGAAATATCTCCTTCATCAGGAGATGCCCGACTACTCGAGCCCTGTTCCTTCTGGCAATCGGCCGGTGTTCATCACACCCTATGGCCCCGCGGTATCTGTAGGGCCTTCGGCGCCTATTCAAGGCTATAATGGGGCGTCCGATTTCACACCCCCGGCCGTGAGCAATATGCCGCTAACAAGTGATCAGAGCGCGCATCGAAGCGACGATAGCGATTTCTTCGGTCGTGGGCAAGGGTTCCCAGGAGGTGGATTCCCAGGTGGCGGGTTCCCAGGCGGCGGCCAATTCGGCCCCGGAGGGGGGCAATTCCCTGGCGGGCAAGCGCCCGGCGCCCCCGGTGCGCCCGGTGGAGGAGCGGGAGCTGGCCAGATCGGTACGGGTGGGAATCTCTCTAATCTGTTGCCAAACGGTATGACCCCAGGCGATATCAGCGCGCTCGATGCCGATAACTCGCTCCTAGTGCGCGGTACCCCGGCACAGATCCAAGAGCTGCGTCAGCTGATCCGCTTGCTGGATGTTAAGCCAAAGCAGATTCTGATCAGCGCCCAGTTTGTCACCGTTACCGAGAATGCTCTTAATGCTTTCGGTATCAACTGGAGTTTGGCGAAAGGGCAGTTTGTCTCGGGCGCCAACCTCAACTTCTCGGCCTCGAACACGGCTTTCATTCAGTATGCCGCCGGTAACGTTCAAACCCAGCTGAGCTGGATTCTCACTCAGGGACAAGGCAAAGTGTTGACCTCGCCAACGGCAAGCACCCTCAACGGAGTGCCGGCCGTTTTCGAGAACGTGCAGGAGGTGCCCGTTATCACGCAAACCCCGGTGATCGGACCCAACGGCACCGTCGTTGTCACGACCTCTTATACCCTCTTCCCCGTTACCGTAGAGCTTATCGTGACCCCCTACATCAACAATGACAACTCTATCACGCTGTTGGGGCAACTCATCTCCTCGAACATTCTCGGTTCGGTCACCAACCCGGCAGGTGGTAGTATCCCGATCATCGGCTTCCAGCAAGCGATCGTCACGCGAATCGTCTATAACGGCCAATCTATGGTGATCAACGGGCTTACCAACAAGCAAGATAATACCTCCATCAGCAAAGTGCCGCTGCTAGGAGACCTTCCGCTCATCGGAACCCTGTTCCGTTCCCGCTCTACAACCAATAACGATTCGGACCTTTTGGTGTTCATTACACCGAAAATCATTCCGGATAACCCTCCGGCCATTCAAGCGCTTAACGGAGGGGCACCTCAAGAGCAGGGAGGGGCGGCTGCCGGTGGTGTAGGTGGCTTGCTGCCATAAGCTCGGTAACCCCAAAAACCGAAAAGCCGGAGAGAATCTCTCTCCGGCTTAGGTATATGTGTAGGCAACAGAAAGTTTGTTAGGTTGCCTCTTTGGTGGTTCGGGAACTACGGTGCACTTTGGCATGGCGAGGGATGACAGTAATACTTCCGTTTACCTCCATAACGGCAAATCGAGCCTCGCTAACGTCTGCCAATCCGCGCGCTCGTAAGGCCTGGAGAACATCCTCATGCGTTAGGCCAGCGCGGCGCAGGTTCTCCTCAACAAACCGCCCGTCGCTGATGAGAGTGATGGGGTCGCCGTTTAGCTCTCGATTGAGTGGACGAACGCGCTGGATCAACCAGGTAAAAAGACGGTTTAAAATGAGAAGCGTGCCGGAACAAGCAATGCCGGCTGCCAAACTTGTGTCCCCATTGACCATTGCGGTTTCTACCGCACTACCGAGTAAAATAAGAACGACGAGATCGATGACGCTGAGCTGCCCGATTTGATGCCGACCGGCCACGCGCAGCGCAATCATCAGGAAAAGGTAAATCACAACTGTGTGGCCTATAACAGGCAGTAGCTCTGAAATGAGTTTGGACATAATTTCCATAGCGCTCTTGGGTTTGTTTCGCATCTAATATACTCGAAAAGAGGGGCAAAGACAACCTCCTGCCTACACACAGAATAACAAGGGGTAATCAACATGATCAAGTGGCTCATGGATGTGTTTTCGCACCCCGACCTTTACGGGTGCTTGGTTATTGCCGGTAAAACCACGGTTATCTATTTCTTTCTTGTAATCGGTCTACGCATAATGGGCAAGCGCGAGTTGGGTCAGATGAACGTCTACGACCTGGTGCTGATCATTGTTCTCGCTAACGCCGTCCAGAACGCAATGGTAGGCAACGATAACTCTTTACTGGGTGGCATCGTCGCCGCAACAACCCTGCTGTTCTGGAATCGCCTTTTTACCTTGCTCATGGCACGCTCGGCCAAACTGGAACACCATCTTGTAGGCGAGCCGACATTGTTGGTGAACGACGGGGAGTTCGTAGAAGGACATTTGAAGCGAGAGGGCATTACCCATGAACAGGTGATGGCGGCGCTACGCGAGCATGGCATCGAGAGCTTAGACGAGGTACATATGGCCGTGTTAGAGGTAGATGGCACCATTAGCGTCGTACCGAACAGGTCGGTAGTACATAAAACCCGTAGACACTACAAAGCCTTAAGGCTGCCCTAGCGGAGGTCTCTATGACGCCGGCATATCGCTATTTTCTTACGCTGCTGATGGCGCGTACGCTCATTGTTGCTCTATTTCTCATTGTTGGGCTGAGGTTAGTTGGAAAGCGAAGTTTTGGCCAATACAACATCTACGATCTGGCCATGATTATGGCGGTGGCAAATGCCGTGCAGAACGCCATGACCCATGGGGCAGGTGACCTATCGGCGGGCATCGTCTGTTCCGGCACGCTTATTCTCTTAGGGTGGGCGTTTTCAAAACTGTTTCTTCACGTACCGAAGTTAGAGGCGCATATCGTAGGCGTTCCCACCCCTTTGATTTTGAATGGAGAGTTGTTGCCACAGAACATGCGCCGGGAGAAGATTACCGAGGCGGAATTGTTGGCTGCTATTCGACAGCACGGCTTAGAGCGTTTTGAGGAGGTGCATTTAGCTCAACTAGAGGTAGATGGCTCGATCAGCGTGGTGCCGGTGAAAGGAATTGAGGTGGACTAGTTAGCTTTCGAGCAGACGCAGCCGAAGCAGATTGAGGGCCGTTTGCGTGGCGCGATGGCGTATAATGGCGCGCGAGCCGATGAACTCACAGCGTTCCACCACAGAGCCTCGATCTCGTTGGCTAAGCGCAATATAGACCAGTCCAACAGGCTTCTCCGGTGTACCGCCCTCCGGCCCTGCGATGCCCGTGATCCCGATGCCATAGGTGGTGTCGAAGCGTTGTTGAGCGCCCTCTGCCATGGCACGCGCAACCTCTTCGCTAACGGCACCGAATTGTGCAAGTAGCGCGGAATCTACGCCAAGAAAAGCCGTTTTTGCAGTGTTGCTATAGGCCACAACACCGCCCAGAAACACTTTCGAGCTGCCTGGCACTTCGGTTATTCGACCCGACAGAAGCCCTCCTGTGCAACTCTCACCGGTGGCGACCGTCTGCTGTTTTTGTTGGAGTAGGTTCACAACAGCCTGTTCTAAGGTCTCCTCGTTTTCACCGTAGATGGCGTGACCGAGGCGCTGGCGAATAAGAGCGGCTCGTTGGGCGATCAGGCGTTCGGCCTCATCGGGGGTTTCGGCAAATGCGGTGATACGCAGGTGCACCTCGCCCACCTTGGCATAGGGCGCAACGGTTGGATTTGCATCCTGCATGAGGTCTTTGATGCGATCTTCGGCAAAGCTCTCTCCAACACCGGCCACACGCAGCACCAATGACCGAATAACACCCTTGCCTCCCGTGCGTGTACGGAGATAGGGCACCACAAAATCGTTGACCATTGGGATGAACTCGTTAGGGGGGCCAGGCAGTGCGATGGCGATCTTACCGTTTTGGCCCTCGAACAGAAGGCCGGGGGCGGTTCCGTTGGGGTTGGGAATGGCGCGACCGGCGCTCGGTACCAAAGCTTGGCGTAAGTTGCTCTCCAAAATGGGCATGCCGCGCTGTTCAAAAAAGCGTCGGAGCTGGGCGGCAATCTGCTCATCTTGGTGGAGGGTGTCGCCCATGGCTTCGGCCAGCACGTCGCGGGTGATGTCGTCCATTGTGGGGCCGAGGCCCCCAATGGTAAATATCACGTCGGACGAGGCCAACGCCTCTGTTAACGCAGCAAGAAGCCGTTCTCGATTATCTCCTACCGTAACGCGGCGGTAGAGAGAGATGCCCAGTTCAGAAAGCACGCGGGCAAGATAGGCCGCATTTGTATCCACAATTTGGCCGAGCAGCAGTTCGGTGCCAACGGAGACGATCTCTGCACGCACTTCTCGCGTTCTCCTTAAGGCCCCTGGGGCGGGCCGAGATGCCATTGTGTGACGAAGCGAGTCTGCTCGCCTGGGCGAAGCTGCACGATGGGGGCTAACAGCTCCATCTCCATATAGGGTGCAGCATCCGGATTAGAATAGACCTCCATGGTGCAGCCGCCATCGGGGTAGGTGCCCTTTAAAAGTTTTGCAGTTAGAGATACCGTATAGCCAGAAACAAGGGCGCGAATACGGATGTCGGGTGCGTCGGAACCCACTTTATAGCTTGTGGTGTGGGAGCGGGAGAGAACGAGTTGTCCATGAATGCGGTCTATCGGAGGGAGGGTATCCGACATCTTCAAATAGCCCTCGGCGAAATGGCCGGAGATATTGGTCGGTAGATAGACACGCAGCGGATCGTTGGCCTGGAAAATCTCCCAAATAGCCCACTTAACCGGTTTTGAGGAGGTATTGATCATGGTGTTGATGAGGGTAACTTCATCGCCTTTGGGGGCGAGAGCGATTTCACGTTCAAATCGGATACCGCTCTGAGGGCTGGCTTGGCCTATAGCAAGCAGATGATGGTTAGGAAGCACTCGTACGGTTTGGGGAGCCGAGTCCAGATAGGGGTCGGGCGGCCAGTTCCATACCGACTGGGGAGCCGGCCAGAGCTTATCGCCGCCAAAGTTAGGCCACTCCTTGGCTGCGGCCTCAAGAGAGGCTGTTTTACCAAGCATCGTAGGGTTATTCCACAGCATATTGGGGCCCCCAACCGGGCCGTAACGCATAATGCGCCCAATTTGGGGCACAAACACAAGTTCCACATCCCCATTACTAAGCTGATAAGCGTTTTGCCAGCCGGCATAGGTTATCTGGCGGACGATGACATCGCTTTGGGCAGGGGCCGAGGCCATGAAGAAAAGAAGTAGAGAGACGCTGAACCATAGGTAGAGACATCGCATAGCTTTTCCCACCCTATAAGAGATAGTGACACAACGTCTTTACGGAAAAACAGCCGCTGGCGATCTCTTTAAGAAACCGCCAGCGGCTCGGTTACAAGCGGAAAATTACTGTCGCATGAGGGATTCGGAGCCGAGATGGCGCAGTTTCTTCAAGGCGCGAAGCTCTATCTGGCGTACCCGTTCACGCGTAACATGCAGCCGCATTCCCACCTCTTCAAGGGTACGGGCATAGCCATCGTCGAGGCCGTAGCGCATCCGTAGCACCTCTTTCTCTCTTGGTGTCAGCTTATTGAGCACTTCCTCGATCTGCTCTCTTCGGATGAGGTTCAGAGTAGCTTCAGAAGGGGAAACCGCCGTTTGCGATTGAATGAAGTCGGCAAGCTGGCTATTATCTTTTTCGCCGACGGGGGTTTCCAAAGAGAGGGGTTCAAGGGCGATGCGCATGATCTCGTTCACGCGCTCCACCGGAATTTCAAGCTCACGTGCGATCTCCTCCACGGTAGGATCGCGCATAAGCTGCTGCCGGAGACGGCTGGAGGCTTTGACGATTTTATGGATGATCTCGGCGACGTAGACGGGAATGCGAATGGTGCGTCCTTGGTTGATGATGGCGCGCGCGATGGCACGGCGTATCCACCAAGTAGCGTAAGTGCTGAAGCGGTAGCCTTTGTCCGGGTCGAACTTTTCGACCGCGCGGATAAGGCCGATATTCCCCTCCTGAATGAGGTCGGGCAGGGGGATGCCGCGAACGCTGTACTTTTTAGCGATAGAGACGACCAGGCGCAGATTGGCTTCTGTTAGTTTATCTTTGGCCTGTTTATCGCCTCGTTGCACGGCGCGCGCTAGTTGCACCTCTTCTTCTGCGGTAAGTAGCTGTGCACCACGAGCGCGGCTCATCCAGAGCTGCACGGTTTCATCGTGATGAATGGTCTCTTCGACCGGATCGGCCGCTACACCGACCTCTTGATCTAGGTGAGGGACAGGAATGGCTTCGGGCTCTTCCTCATCCGGGAAGAGGGGATCGGCTTTAGCAACCGCCTTCTCCGAGTCGTAAAGCCGCATCAACTCATCGTTAGGCTCGCGCTCCAAAGCATCCTCTTCGGAAAACATCTCTTCGGTATCATTGGGGCGGGCAGGCGATTCTGGCGAAACGGAGGCATCCGATCGCACCGGAACAACAGCGTAATCATTCATTGAGGCCACTCCTCGCTAGGTTCCTTTCACTCTCTCTACGGCACGCTCTTCGAAAAAGAATGTGCATTTTTTCACAGACCGATG
>NZ_DATGLN010000189.1:0-12222 GCF_035294165.1 Chthonomonas sp. | reverse complement strand
AGAAACGGTTTCTCGCGAGATGCGATGGCTCCTCGGTAACTGGGCGTTCCTGCAACTGCGTCAATTTATCGCCTATAAAGCAGAGGCGGCAGGAGTGCCTGTTGTGTTGGTTGACCCGCGTAACTCGTCTCGCACCTGTTCTGTATGCGGACATTGCGCGAGAGAGAACCGCAAGAGCCAGAGCCGGTTCCACTGTCAAGAGTGTGGCTTTGAGGCGAATGCTGATTTCAATGCGGCGGTAAACCTCAAGGCACGGGGCGAATGTTCAGACGCCCTATTGTGTCGGTCAGAGGGTCATGCTTCCAATCAGGCACAAGCCCCTGCGCTTTAGCCAGGGGTATCTGACCGTGAGGTACAATCTTTGAAGCTTGCGGGAGCTTTGTGGAGCGAGGGAAATGAACTCTAGATTGCCGGAGTGGTTGAAAAAACGGGTGCCCAGCCCGGAGACGGTGGCGTTGGTGGAGCGCATGATGCGTGAAAGCCGTCTCCACACAGTTTGTGAGAGCGCTCGCTGCCCTAATTTGGGCGAATGTTGGTCGAAGCAAACCGCCACCTTCATGATCCTTGGGGATATTTGCACGCGCAACTGTGGTTTCTGCGCCATTAAAGTGGGCCGACCGCTGCAGGTAGATGCGGAAGAGCCGAGGCGACTTGCGGAAACGGCGAAGGCGATGGGGTTGAAGCATGTGGTGGTGACCTCGGTAGCACGTGACGATCTGCCCGATGAAGGCGCCGGCCATTTCGCCGACACCATTCGGGCGCTTCGTGAGGTTATTCCGGGCGTTATTGTGGAGGTGCTTACCCCCGATTTCAAGGGCAAGGTCTGGTGCATTCGCAAGGTTGTGGAGGCCAAGCCCGACATCTACAACCACAATATCGAGACGGTAGAGCGGCTTTCGCCCATCGTGAGGCCACAGGCAAAGTATCGGCGCACCCTCGAAGTGCTGCGCACGGTGAAGCGGCTTGATCCGTCCATCCACACCAAATCGGGGTTGATGCTGGGGTTAGGCGAAACCCATGAAGAGGTCGTGCAGACCCTGCGCGATCTGCGGGAGGTAGGCGTAAGCGCGGTGACCATCGGGCAGTATTTACGGCCAACGACGACACGCCATTTGCCGGTGGTGGAGTATGTGCATCCCGATCGGTTTGCGGAGTATGAGCGCATCGGGAAAGAGATGGGTTTTCTGTTTGTGGCCTCTGCGCCGTTCGTGCGTTCGTCCTATAACGCACAGGCCTTTTCCGAGCAACTGCTTGCCGAGCGGCTTGCCCGCGTGGGGCAAGAGGAACCTGCGGCGTCTGAAAAGCCCTTGCCTGCTATAGTCTAAGAGCGGCTTTAAGCAGGAAATTTGCCAAAAACGTTAAATTATTCTTTGCAAGGCACACGATAACGCCTCTTTTACCGATAGGAAGAGGGAAGAGGCTGTTTTTTTGGTTTAGCGAACAAGGGCCATAAGCTTAGAGAGGAGGTAGCGGCTACAAGGCCGCACTATAAGGATGTCTATGAAACAACACGGCTACTATCGTTTCCCCACCATACACAACCATCGCGTGGTTTTTGTATCGGAAGACGATCTGTGGAGCGTCTCCACAGAGGGTGGAACGGCACAACGATTGACGGCGAACCTCGCCGCGATGAGCTTTCCCTGCTTCTCACCCGACGGCAAGAAATTGGCCTTTACCGGTCGTGAGGAGGGGCACAATGAGGTCTATGTGATGGATAGCGAAGGCGGCCCTCTGCAACGTCTCACCTATCTCGGCGTAACGAGCACCGTGTTGGGGTGGACGCCGGACGGGCAGAAAGTGCTCTTCGCTACCGATAGCGGGCGCCCCTTTGACCGCATCGGCTTTGTTCAGGCCGTTGGCCTGGACGGCAGCCTGCCGGAGCAGTTTCCGGTGGGACATGCGGTGAGCCTCTCCCTCGCGCCCGATGGGCGTGTGGTTTTGGCACGCAACAACAACGACCCGGCTCGATGGAAACGCTATCGCGGCGGTACTGCCGGCGACATCTGGATTGACGCCAATGGCGACGGCAATTTTCGACGGCTTCTGACGCTGGACGGAAATCTCACCTGCCCTCTGTGGGTGGGCGACCGTATCTACTTTCTTTCGGACCACGAGGGGGTAGGCAATCTCTACTCCTGCACGGTCGCCGGTGAGGACTTACAGCGCCATACCGACCATAAGGACTTTTACGTGCGCTTTCCTAAAACCGACGGAAAGCGAATCGTCTACCAAGCGGGGGCCGATCTCTATGTGTACGATCCGAAAGAGGATCGCTCTCGGAAAATCGCGATTACCTACGGCAGCCCACGGGTGCAGCGCCAGCGCAAGTTCGTGGAGATAATGGACTATCTGGAGAGTTATGAGCCGCATCCCAACAAGGAGCAGGTGGCGTTAACGGGGCGCGGGAAGAGTTTTACTTTGGGCTGCTTTGAAGGGCCGGTGACGGCGCAAGAGAACGCCAAGGGGGCGGTACGACTGCGCCTTGCCCGCTGGCTTAACGACGGGGAGCGTGTGGTTGTGGTGGCTAATGTGGAGGGCCGTGAGGTTTTAGAGGTTCATCATACGCTCGATCTGGAACCGGTGAAGCGCTTCAGTGCGCTCGATATCGGGCGACCCTACGAGATGATCGTCGCCCCTAAAGAGGACGTGGTGGCTATTGCCAACCATCGGAACGAGCTGCTTTGTGTGAACCTGGAAGACGGCACGCTGACCCGCTGCGATCGCAGCGACTATGGAGCGGTGCGCGGGATGGATTGGTCGCCGGACGGCAAGTGGTTGGCCTATGGATTGCCTATTAGCCCTTACCGTAGCGCTATTCGGCTTTGGAATAGAGAGGAGAAGACCGTTCACGATGTCACCGACCCTGTGCTTGCCGATAGCAACCCCTCGTTCGACCCGGATGGCAAGTTCCTCTACTTTATCAGCGCGCGGGAGTTTACCCCGGTGGCGGATACGCTTCAGTTCGAGCTGAGCTTTCCGAAAGGCATGCGCCCCTACCTGGTGACGCTGCAGGCCGATAGGCTCTCGCCTTTTTGGGAGCCGCTTGCAGAGCCTGAAGAGAAAAAAGGAGAGACGAAAGAGACCGGCGAACCCTCCTCCGAGTCGCCCACCCCGCTGCGCATAGACCTAGAGGGCATTCAAACGCGCGTTATTCCCTTCCCCGTACCGGAAGGCATTTACGGAACGATAGCCGGCCTTGCCGGCAAGGTGCTATTCCTCAGCTATCCGGCGGTTGAGGAGGAGCTACCCGATACCGAAGAGCGCACCGGTTCGCTCGAATGTTACGATTTCAAAACGCTAAAGAAGGAGACCCTGTTAGGAGGGGTAAAGAGCTTTCGGCTGTCGCGCGATAGGAAGCGAGTTTTGGTACACACCGGAAAATCGCTTCGGCTGCTGAAAGCTGGCGAGAAGCCGGATGAGAAGGCGGGTGCAGAGCCAGGACGGCAGAGTGGCATTCTTGCCTTAAATCGCGTGAAGTTGGAGGTAGACCCGCCTACGGAGTGGCGCCAGATGCTGCGCGAGGCATGGCAATTGCAGAAAGAGTTCTTTTGGACGGAAGACCTTTCTGGAGTGGACTGGGAGCGTGTATGGGAGCGCTATGCGCCTCTGGTGGATCGGGTGGGAACGCGTGGCGAGCTTTCCGACCTCATCTGGGAGATGCAAGGAGAACTTGGAACGTCGCACGCTTATGAGTTCGGCGGGGACTACCGCAAAGGGCCGGAGTATCCCATTGGGTTTCTCGGTGCCGACTTTCGTTACGACCCCGAACAGAATGCCTATCGCATCGTGCACATTGTACGAGGCACGGCGGGCGATCCAAAGCACGACTCCCCCTTGCGCGCCAGCGGCGTGAATGTTCGTGAGGGCGATCTCCTTATTGCGATAGATGGGCAACGTTTGAGTGCGCAACTTCAGCCCAACCAGGCGCTTGTGCATCGAGCCGACAGCGATGTGGTGCTCACGGTGCAGAATACCAACGGCGAGCAGCGAAATGTGCGCGTACGCACACTGCGCTCCGAATTTCCTGCTCGATATCGGGAGTGGGTAGAGAACAATCGCCGGCAGGTTCATGAGGCCACCGATGGGCGGGTAGGCTATGTGCACATCCCCGACATGGGTTTGCGGGGCTTTGCAGAGTTCCATCGGCTCTATTTGGTAGAGGTGGAGAGAGATGGGCTTATTGTGGACGTCCGCTTTAACCGAGGAGGTTTCGTATCGCAACTCATCATCGAGAAACTGGCCCGCAAACGCATTGGGTATGACCTGCAGCGTTGGGGGGCGCCGGAGCCTTATCCCCAACACTCGGTTGCCGGGCCGATGGTGGCGCTTACCAACCAATGGGCCGGCTCGGATGGCGATATTTTTAGCCATGTGTTCAAGCTCATGAAGTTAGGGCCGCTGATCGGAAAACGAACCTGGGGAGGCGTAATCGGCATTTGGCCGCGCATGCCTTTGGCGGATGGCACGATCACCACCCAACCGGAGTTTTCGTTCTGGTTTCAGGATGTGGGCTGGCGCGTGGAGAACTACGGTACCGACCCCGATATCGAGGTGGATGTTACCCCGCAAGACTATGCCCAGGGCAAAGACCCTCAACTGGAGCGGGGGATCGAGGTGATATTGAAACGTCTGGAAGAATCGCCTCCGGTGCGGCCCGAGTTCAAGGACAAACCGAAGCTGCCGTTGCCCTCTTAAAACGATGGCCCGCTTCCTAAGGAAGCGGGCCTAGGTGAAAACAACGAGCTTATAGCACGTGCCGCTGCGTTGCCCGGAGCATTCAAGGCGCCGAATGCAACCATAAGGGAGCAATAAGCTCGAAATAGGGTTCTGTGTGTCCCTGGTTTTGAGAGTAAGTTGACAGTGGCACCGGCGTTTCGGCGTTGGTGGGGATTAAAACGATGGAGCAGGTTGCCGAAGGCGAACGGGTGCGGAGCTATTCGTATGGGTGGCAAATGAGGCTTCGGGGAGCGGCATTGGGCACAAAAAATCCAAGCTAGCGCGCCTTTAACCGTTGTGGAGGCGCGATGAAATGTCCTTGGCAGCGATGACATCCCGTTAGTTCGCCGTTTCGCTCTGTTCGGCAAAACCGTGTAGGATGTTCGACTTCGTTGGCCTTTTCAATCGCGCACGGTTACGTCCCATATCACCTCGCGCAGGCCTGGCTGTTGTCGAAGGATATGCGTGATGTGCTCCATTTCGGCGCGAAGGTCAATATCGGGATAGTTGCGAAGGTGCCTCAGAACACCGGTAAAATGAACGGTTCCCCCGATCACATGGATGTTGAGCAACGAAGTATCCACATAGCGCCGGTTCACAAGGGCGCGAACTCGCATCATCGCTTCTTTATTAACTGCAGGCATAAGAACCCTCCTTTCGGGTCTTCGCCTACGCATCGGCAACGCACAGTGAATATTTCGCTATTAACGCTGCCCGTTCCTTCTTGTTTTTGAAAAGAGGAGATATGGCATGGCTATGTTGAATCGTTTAGGGCAGCCTATAGGTGAAGAGGTACCCGATTGGCGCCCGCGCCCGCGTCCCGAACGTGTATCGTTGATGGGGCGGTTCTGCTCTCTGGAGCCGCTTCATGTACAGCAGCACGCGAAGGCTCTTTTTGAGGCCAACCGGCTCGATTCCCAAGGGGCTTTATGGACTTATCTTCCTTACGGTCCTTTTGAGAATCTGCGGGTCTATGCTCGGTGGGTGGAGGAGGCAAGTAATACCGAAGACCCGCTCTTTTTTGCCGTTGTAGAGAGGGCGTATGGACGGGCGATGGGGGTTGCCGCCTATTTGCGAATCGAGCCGGAACACGGCTGTATTGAAGTGGGCCATATCTGCTATTCGCCTTTGCTACAGAACCGCCCTGTAGGAACCGAGGCGATGTTCCTGATGATGCAGTATGTGTTTGACGAGCTTGGGTATCGGCGGTACGAGTGGAAGTGTGATGCCCTTAATGAACCCTCACGCAAAGCGGCACAACGCCTTGGCTTTTCGTTTGAGGGCATTTTTCGGCAAGCCCGTGTGGTGAAGGGGCGCAATAGAGATACGGCCTGGTATTCGGTAATAGATGGGGAGTGGCCGGCACTGAAAGCGGCGTATGAACGCTGGTTAAGCTCCGATAACTTCGATGCAAATGGGGTTCAGAAGCAGCGGCTTTCGTTGCTGACGGCTCCCTTATTGCGGCAGGATATACGATATCTCTCCGAATAGTTGCGGCGAAACGGTCTTAGTGCAGCAGAACATCGAGGAGCACAAAACCGAAGAGAGTCACGCTCACCCAGCCGTTGAGGGTGAAGAAGGCCAAATTTACACGACGTATGTCGTCTGGTTTTACCAAACTCTGTTCATAGAAGATGAGGGCGGCCACGATGGTCAGCCCTAAGAGGTAGAGAAGATGTAGGTGACAGAGGCGTCCTACCATGAACAAGAGCAGAATCATGATGGCGTGCATAAGGCGGGAAACCGTGAGAGCACCGGCTTTACCGATACGTTTCGGCAGAGAGTAAAGCGGGGCTTGAAGGTCAAAGTCGTAGTCTTGAAGGGCATAGATAATATCAAAGCCGCCGATCCAGAGCATCACCGAGAGCCATAGGAGAATGGGCGGCCATGCGAAGGAGCCGGTTACGGCCAGCCATGCACCGATGGGGGCGATGCCGGTGGCCATACCCAGAAAGAAGTGGCAGAGGGCGGTGAAGCGCTTGGTATAGGAGTATCCGAGGGTGAAGAGAAGGGCCGCAGGGGAGAGCATAAGGCAGAGACGGTTGAGTTGGGCGGCCGCCAGCACGAAAAGCCCTGCGGCGCACAGGAGAAAGGCGGTGACTTGGGTGCGTGAAAGCAGGCCTCTCGGTATATGCCGATTGGCCGTGCGCGGGTTTTGGGCGTCGAAGTCGGCATCCACAAGCCGATTAAATGCCATGGCCGCGCTGCGGGCACCCACCATGGCGACCAAAATCCATAGGATGGTATGCGGGGTTAGACCGGCACGGGTTTGGTGGGCGGCCAGCAGCATGCCGATAAGCGCAAACGGCAGTGCGAAGATGGTATGTTCAAACTTTACGAGTTCAAGGTAGAGCTTGGCGCGTTGGAAAAGAGCGGTCATCGTGAACTACTCCTCCACGAACTGCCATTGCGGCACGATCTCTTGTTCCATTCCGAGTTGCTGGAGGATGCGTGCCACCACGAAGTCGGCAAGCTCCTCCACGGTTTTCGGGTGATGGTAGAAGCCGGGTGCCGCCGGCAAAACCACCGCGCCGGCCTCGGCCAACTGGGTAAAGGTGCGCAGATGAATGAGCGACCAAGGCGTTTCACGCGGTACCAGAACGAGCTTGCGCCGCTCTTTAAGGCACACATCGGCGGCACGGGTAAGCAGGTCATCGCTAATGCCGTGGGCGATACGTGCTGCCGTTCCCATAGAGCAAGGCACGATGACCATGCCATCGTGGCGAAAAGAGCCGCTTGCCGGTGGGCTAAAGTAGTCTTTAGGGGTGAGCAGTTGCAGCGCCTTGGGGGAGGCTTTGGGGAAGAGCGCCGCGAAGTCTTGCGCGTTGGAGAAATGGAGCCCCATCTCTACAGCCATTACCTGGCGTGCCTGCTCCGATAGAATAACGTAGATCGTCTCATAGCGCCGGATGGCCTCACAGAGAAAGCGATAGGCATAAATGGCGCCGCTTGCCCCGGTGATTCCCACCACAAGCCTTTTGGTAGAGAGCGTTGGGTTCACTTGATGGCGCCACCCCGCAGACGCTGATAGAGTTCACGCGCACGTTGAGGGTCGCATCCGAGAAAGGCGCGCACTATGCGTTGCCCCCCTTTGCGATGTGCGATGGTGCGAATAGCCTCACAGAGGAGGATGCGGTCGTGCAGAACAAGCCGACGTTCGCAGTCCTCACAGGTAAACAGAGAGCGCGAGGCCACGATGCCGGCCGGGTCTCGACGTATGGGGTCGAGTGCCCGCACGGTGCCCGTGTAGAGGGCCACATAGGTGTAGGGGTAGGGGTAGCTTCGACCAGGTAGTTTTTCCGTGCACTCGATGCGGATGCCGGCGAATAGCTCGAAATCCGGATTCAGATGGGCGCAGGCCTCCTCATAAGCTTCCCGCAGCATCGCCTGATCGAGCGTCTCTTCCGGTTCAAGTCGCCCTCCCGGAAACCCAAACACGCCGCGCCGGTCACAGACCACAAGCACACGGCCTCCATGAAACGCCACAAAATGTACCGAGGTGACGGGGGCATCCGTGGGCAGTTGACAGCAGGAAAATGCGGTGAGGCGTACCGGTTGTGCCCCCCACTTAGTCTCGATTTCAAAAAGGGTTCTTTTCTCCTCCATACTTAAAGTCCTAATTTGGGCCAGAGCGCGTCTATCTGCTCTTTTATCTCTCGACTCATCTCTATGACATCGGGCCATTCTCGATGGAACCCTTCCAGAGGTCCCTTGCGCGTGCAGTCAAACCCGATTTTTGAGCCGAACCCTAAGGCGCGGGAGGCATGGTCGAGAACGTCCACCGGCCCGCGCACGAGGCACATATCGCGCTCGGGGTCTATATTGTTGCCGATTCTCCAAAGGCATTCACTGATATCTTGCACGTTCACATCGGCATCGAAGACGAAGATCATCTTCGTGAACATGGCCTGTCCTAGCCCCCAGAGAGCATGCATCACCTTGAATGCGTGCCCAGGATAGCGCTTGCGGATGGAAACGAGGGCTATGTTATGAAATACGCCTTCCACAGGCAGGTTGATGTCAACAATTTCCGGCAGGTTTAGGCGTAGCAAGGGCAAGAAAAGCCGCTCGGTGGCCTTTCCCAGCCAGGCATCCTCTTTGGGTGGGCGCCCGACGATGGTGCAGGGGTAGACTGGGTTTCTGCGATGCGTAATGGCGGTTACGTGAAACACCGGATAGAGGTCAGCCAAAGAGTAGTAGCCGGTATGGTCGCCGAAAGGTCCTTCCATGCGCCTCTCTTGGGGGTCTATCCAACCTTCGATCACGATCTCTGCATCTTCAGGCACCTCGAGATCCACAGTTTTTGCTGGCACCAGGGTAACCGGTTTTTTTCGGAGAAACCCGGCAAAAAGAAGTTCATCCACGCCAGGAGGCAGGGGAGCTGTGGCCGCATAGGTGAGGGCCGGGTCTCCGCCAAGCACTACGGCTACCTGGATAGGGCGGTTCTGCTCGGCAGCGGCGCGTTCGTGCTCTGCCCCCACTTTGTGAATCTGCCAATGCATGCCTGTTGTGCGACGGTCGTAAACCTGCACGCGATACATGCCCACGTTGCGGCGACCTGTTTGTGGGTCGTGCGTGAAAACCAGCGGGAGGGTGATGGTGCGCCCTCCATCTTGAGGCCAGCAGTGCAAAATAGGTAGGCGAAAAAGGTCTACCTGATCGCCTGTTGTAACGACCTCTTGGCAGCGCCCCGGCCCTTTGGCATGGCGAGGCGGAATTTTGGCCAGCACCCCCAACTTGGGGGCAAGCTCTCGAATGGCCTGCAACTTGCCGCTAGGTATCTCTGTTTTTAGGAGGGCTTCGATCTCGCAAGCGATGTCCTCTAGATCGTCGGCTCCCAGCGCCAACGACATACGCTTGCGCGAGCCAAAAACGTTGATAGCCACCGGAATATCGCTGCCGACAGGGTGTTCAAGTAGCAGTGCAGGCCCCCCACCCGGTTGGCGCATAACGCGATCGGCTACCTCGGTGATCTGTAGGTAGGGATCGAGAGGCTCTTTGATGCGTTTAAGTTCACCCGCCCTTTCGAGGCAGGCAAGAAAGTCTTGAAAATCGGTGTAGGCCACCCTCTATCCCCCTTATATGTCAGTCGTCAATGTTATATACGTTTGTCGAATTATACCCTGCCCTCTTATGCGAACTTTTTAGAGGGAAAATCGGGTTAGAAGCAGAAATAACATGGTAAATGGGCGGCCAAACTCCATTGTTCTTATGAAAAGGTGAATTCTGAATGTCGGTAGAAAATAGAGAAGATAGTTTCAAGCGATTTCTTGAGCAGCACCTTGCCGTCATCGAACCTCTCTCCCGTGAGGCCGCACTGGCCTCTTGGGAGATGCAGACAACGGGTAGCCGAGAAGCTGCGGAACGTGCACGCCAGTTGCGCACAGAGCTGGCGCTGATCTACGCCGATAAGGAGACCTATCGCTATCTCAAAGAGCTGCCGGTAGAGGCACTATCCGACCCGCTTCTAAAGCGTCAGCATACGCTGATCCTTCATGCCTATCTCAGCCGTCAGGGCGATGAGGAGATTCTGAAGGAGATCGTGGCGTTAGAGGTGGAGATAGCAGATACCTATAACCACCATCGGGCACGACTGCGTGGAAAAGAGGTGAGCGATAACGAGTTAGAGCAGATTCTGGTTCAATCGCGAGATGAGGCGCTTCGCAAGGAGGCTTGGGAGGCCAGTAAACAGATCGGCGCTGTGGTGGCCGATAGGATTCGCCGGCTGGCAGCACTCCGAAACCAAGAGGCTCAGAAGCTAGGTTACCCAAACTACTATGCTTTGCGAATCGAGCTACAGGAGCTAGATTTGCAGCGGCTCGATGCGTTAATGGAGGAGCTAGCCCATATTTCCGAGCCGCTCTGGAACCTCTATCGCGACTCGCTTGACGGGCAGTTGGCAGAGCGTTACGGTGTTAGCCCGGAAGCGATTCGTCCGTGGCACCACGCGAATCGCTTCTTTCAAGCACCGGAGCCTAGCGGTTTGAACTTAGACCCCTATTTTGCCGACAAGAACCTGGAGGCGATTACGGCGCGCTTTTATGATGACATCGGGCTGCCGATAGAAGATATCCTGGCGCGTTCCGATCTCTATGAACGCATGGGGAAATGCCAGCACGCTTTCTGCACGGATATCGATCGGCGCGGCGACATTCGGGTGTTATGCAACTGCCGCCCCAATGCCCGATGGATGAACACCATGTTGCATGAATTCGGCCACGCCGCCTACGATAAATATATCTCCCCGGAGTTACCCTACCTATTGCGACGCCCCGCACACACCATGACCACCGAAGCCATGGCGCTGTGGGCGGGAAGCAGAACCCATCAGCCGGAATGGCTTACAACGTATGCCGATGTGCCGGCGCAGACGGCGGAGACTATAGGCCAGAGTGCGCGCATCTATGAGGCTCAAAGCCTTTTGGTGTTTATGCGTTGGTGCCTGGTAATGTATCACTTTGAGCAGGCCCTTTATGCAAACCCGGATGGCGATCTGAACACACTTTGGTGGGATTTGGTAGAGCGGTATCAGCGTGTAAGGCGCCCCGAGGAGCGAGACACGCCGGATTGGGCGGCTAAAATTCATATCGCCACCGCCTCGGTTTACTATCATAACTACCTTTTAGGGCACCTCATCGCAGCACAGGTAGAGAAACAACTGGAGGAGTTGGGCTGTTCCCGATCATTCACACCGGCATTGGGTACCTACCTGCGCGAGAGGCTCTTTGCGCCCGGGGCGCTCTGGCCATGGGAAGAGTGGCTTCAAAAAGCGACGGGCGAACCCTTAAATCCCCACTATTTTGTGCAACAACTCCAGGAGGCTATACAAAGTTGAAGATCACGCAGATAAGCACCTTTCTCACGGAACCGCGCTGGGTTTTTGTGAAGGTCACCACGGATGAAGGAATTGAAGGATGGGGGGAGTGCTTGGGCGATAAGGCCTTTGTGGTGGCCGAGGCTGTGCGCAGTTATGAACATGCGCTTATCGCTCAAGACCCCTTCCGCATCACCCACCATTGGCAGAGCCTCTATCGAGGTGCTTTTTGGCGTGGTGGGCCTATCCTTTGCGCGGCCATTTCGGGCATTGAAATGGCTTTATGGGATATTTTGGGGAAGGCGCTGAACGCACCGATTTGGCAGTTGCTTGGGGGAGCTGTACGTGATAGGATACGAATGTATAGTCGGCCGCATGGCGCAACGCCGGAGCAGCTGGCGCAGAGCGCCAAAGAGGTGGTAGCGCGTGGGTACACCGCCATGAAGTTCTGCCCCTTTGAAAAGGTGCATGTGCTCGACCATTATCAGCTGGTGGAAGAGGCCGCAGCGCGTGTTCAAGCGGTGCGCGAAGCCGTAGGAAACGGGGTAGATATTTTGCTGGACTTTCATGGACGGGTAAGCCCGGCCATGGCCGTGCAGATGGAGGAGGCCATGCGTCCCTATCATCCGCTTTTCATCGAGGAGCCTGTTTTACCGGAAAATGTGGATGCTTTAGCTCGTGTGGCCGCG
>NZ_DATGLN010000188.1:0-15383 GCF_035294165.1 Chthonomonas sp. | reverse complement strand
TGTCCGCTTCCTATTCCATTGGATGTTCAGGAGCAGCAGTACGGTGATAAGGGCTTAACACTAACCGGACTACTTCTTGGAATGGACGGTTTTGTCTATGCCTGGAATCCTAGTTCATTGTATCGTCTCTGCGTGCAAACGAGGGAGTGGCGTCTGTTGTTGCGGTATGATGAGGTGATAGAGTAGACGATGCTTCTGGCATTCTTTAGGCGGCTTGCTGAGAAAATTGCAGGCAACATTTTTCTTAGGAACCTCACAACAAATAGGGGCTGGGCGTTTGCGCCCAGCCTCCTTCTCTACAAAACCACCAAAGGGCTTATGCCTCTTCTTGCGTTTCAAGTGATGGCTGAGCCTCGGTAGATGGTGAACTACTGCCATCTTTGACCACCGCACTTTGGATGCGCTGCTTTACCTCCTGTGCAGAGGTAGCGACGTTCTCCACAATGCTCCCCCAGCGCTCTTTGGCGGTCTTGGCCACCTCTGTAGAGTAACCACTCGCCTTTTCCTTCAGATCGGAGGCTTTGTTCTTCAGTTCAACAGCTTTATCCGAGGCCTTGCTCTTCAGTTCGTTGGCCTTTTGGGCAAGCTGCTTTCGAGTCTCGGCCCCCTCCTGTGGCGCGACAAGCAAGGCAATGGCCGCTCCCGTCACAGCACCCAACATGAAGCACGCGACATAACCACCCCAGTTGTTAGAGCCTTTGCTCATAATCTCACCTCCTAGCGAATCTCTCTCCAACCAAACTTTTCTAACGAAACAGCACGGCTTGTGTGATACCGCCTGTTCGTCCCCCCATAGTATAAGCAAAATGGCCCTCCTTGTCAATTGTAGAGGCCATTGCCTAATCGTTAAAAATTAAGCTATCCTCATCACAAACACGGTCGAGAACAGGCTTGCTGTTCTCGACCGTACCGAAACAATCCAAATGTATAACATCAATCCTCAGAAGCAGCATCCTCATCGGCATCGTCGAGCAGATCGATCTCTTCCATTTCCGAATCGTGCTCTTCCTCCGTCTCTTCATTGCCCGATAATAGATTGCTCACTATCGTTTGGAACTCCTCGTTTCGACTGTCGGGGTAGATGCCCGTCTGAATCAACGAAAGCAGACGCTCTCGCTCGTTCATAGCTACATGAGTGAGCGTGTACATGCAGCGATGCACTTGGCCTGCCGTAAGTGGGCTATCTTCCACAGGCAGTTCGATGCTCACCGTAATCTCCCCATCCTCCGGGTCAACCCCGAATTTCAGCAACTTGAGAGTACGGTTCTGTTCCATCAACTTCATAAGCAACGCTTCGCGGTTACGAGCGGCATTCAAATTCAGGTAGCAGGGAATAATAAAACGCACATACTCCCCATCCTCTGCCAACGTGATGTAAACGAGCATCTGCTGGTTCTGATGCACGAAAGGATAGAGCAGCATCTTCTCGTTATCGGTGAACACAGCAGCGTTCGCCTCTTTAAAGATGTCGGTTAATTGTCCAAGTGTGACAGCCATCGCTTTTTGAGCTCCTTTGTTATTTCCTTTCGAGCCGCCGATAGAGGAGTGGTCTACTCCTATCTATCAAGACAGTTTTCAGTGCGAAAAAATTCCCAAAACCTACAAAAAGTTTGTGTAAAGCATTCTGTCCACTTGATAGCTAGCGAATAAAACCACTCCACTCTACGCCCTTTCTCCGCGATTCCTGCGGATTCTACTTACAGACGTAATTGCGCCCCTTCAGGTATCATGAATATTGAGGACGAGAGATATGAAAATACAGAGTTTAGAAGGCTACCGCGCCGCACGCTACTATACCGCTTGGATGGATAGAACCGAACAAATCGGCCTGCTAAGCGTAAGCGGCCCCGATCGCTTTTCATGGCTTCAAGGGATGGTAAGCAACGATGTGCGCCTTTTAGAGCAGGGCGCTAAACGCCTGCAGGCCTGCATCTTAAACCCAACCGGCCATGTGCTTACCGATCTGGCGCTTGTCGCAGTTGCCAACGGGCAACTACCCGCTTTACACGACTGTATTCTGCTGGATATGCCACGCGAAAATAGAGAGAAAATCGGGCGCTTGCTCGACCGTTTCCTCATCACAGAAGACGTTGAACTGAATGATGTAACCCCTCAACTGGCATGTCTCTCCCTTCAAGGCCCCGCGGCCGCCCAGCGGATTCAACAACTAAATCTGGGGCCATGCGTCATCGTCGAGGCCGACCATACCGGCAGTGGCGGCTTCGACATCTACGTGCCTACCGAGATGCGCGATACCCTCCTTCATTCTCTCCACATCCCCGTTCTGGATGAAGCGACCGTCGAGCTGCTGCGCATCGAAGCCGGCATCCCAAAATATGGCGCGGAGCTTGATGAGAGCGTTATTGCCTTGGAGGCCAATCTTCGACAAACGCATATCAGCCTTTCAAAGGGGTGCTATGTGGGACAGGAGATCATGGCCCGCATCGAATCAAGAGGCCATACAAATCGAGGTCTTACGGGCCTTGTATTCTCTCCAAACCAAATTCCCGATATCGGTGAAACCCTCTACCCTGTGCAAGAGCCTGCCCGTGAGGTTGGCCGCATTACCTCTGTTGCCGCTTCTTCGCCCGCTATGGACAATCGCCCCATCGCCCTCGCGTTCGTTCGACATGAGTTCGCTCAGCCGAATACCCTCTTGCATGCGGGTGCCTCGCGCAAAGAGGCAGTGGTTGTGCCCTTACCGTTCATCTCCACAACACAAGGAACCTCAGAGTGAGCGCCGCCTCCGCGACACAACCGGTAGAAAGCCAATCCCATGAGATTCGGCTGAACGCCGTTCTTCAGCTGGCTCTTATCAACATCCTTTGGGGTGCCTCCTCGGTGGCCTCAAAAACGGCGCTCATGGCCTTCGGGCCGTTCACCCTTACGTTCGTTCGCTTCCTCCCTGCGGGGCTGATTCTTCTTTTACTGGCACGCCTGCGACGCCGGCTGCCCCCTATCGCTCCAGAAGATCGCCGGCTTTTCCTGGCACTCGGTGGGGTGGGCATTACCGCAACTTACGGCATCTTCTACTTTGGCCTTCAGCGCACCACCGCTACCGATGCCTCGCTGCTGTTTGCATGTGAACCCATTCTCATTGCCTTGTTCGGCTATCTCTTTCTGCAGGAACGGCTCAACTGGCTGCAATGGATGGGTTTTTTGGTGGGCGTTACCGGCATCTGGCTTATCGCCGGCCGCGCATTGGGCGACTGGTTGGCGCTGGCCGGTCTAGCCTGCGAGTGCTGCGTTAGCGTGCCGGCAAAACGATTGGCCACGCGCTACCCGGGTCTGCTGGTAGTGGCCTACGAAATGCTTATCGGAGCGGTGCTTATACTCCCACTTGCCCTGTGGGAGTGGCATCATCATCCTCATATGGTCTCTCCTCGCCCTCTTGCTGCTCTGGCCTTTCTCAGCCTTGTCTGTTCGGTGTTCTGCTACGGCATCTGGTATCGCCTTCTTTCCCGCCACGCCATCTCCCAAATGGGGGTGTTTATCCTTCTCCAGCCTCTGCTCGGGCCTTTGTATGGCCATTTTTTACGTGGTGAGACGCTTCATGCCAACACGCTGCTTGGTGCGCTTCTCGTCTTTTCCGGCATCGCGCTTACCATCTCTCGACAACGTCTACCCAAAGGCACGTGTAACTGACACCTCCAGCACTTAAGACACCGTTCTCAATAGCGCCCGTCCATTTAAGCCTCGCTATGCGTCAACTCTAGACGCAGTTCCAAAATTGACATCCCATCGTGCACTTTGTTACAATATCCTGCCGAGAGCCGTAAACACAGAGAGATGAGCCACAATCATGTCCGAGAAATCAACGGTGCCCCTCACCCTCGATACGCCCCTACAATATGTGAAAGGCGTGGGGCCACACATAGCCCAACGGCTAGCAAAACTGAACCTCCATACGGTGAATGACCTCCTTCGTCATTACCCGAGAAGATGGGAGGATAGAACCCTTTTTGCCCACGCCGCGCAACTACGTGGTGGCGAGTTTGTTACGCTCTGCGGGCTGCCTCTCTCCGTCAGCACCACCCATCCAAGACCTGGGCTATCTCTCACAAAGGCTCTTCTCGACGATCAGGGCGCGGCCATCACGCTTGTCTGGTTTAACCAGCCCTACATGGAGCAGGTGTTTCGCAAACTGATCGCGGCCAAACACCCCGTCGTGGTCTACGGCCAGGCCAAACGCTCCGGATGGATCGTCGAAATTCAAAACCCAGAATGGGAGCCTCTAGACGAAGCTGGCGATTCCCTTTCAAGCGGGCGCATCACTCCCGTCTACCCGGCCACCGAAGGCATAACCCAAGCCCGTCTTCGCCGCCTCACCGATCATGTGCTGCGCGAATGCTTGCCGCTTATTGAAGAGCCACTGCCGCTTGAACTGCGCCAAGAACATCGCCTCATGGAGCTACGTGAGGCACTGCAAAACATCCACTATCCCACCAGCTTCGAGGCCCTCGATGCCGCCCGCAGACGCCTCGTGTTCGAGGAGTTCTTCCTCATGCAACTTTACCTTGCCCTACAACGTCACAAACTCCACGCTAATTCGCAGGGCATTCGCTTTCGTATCTCCCTTGAGGAGTTGCATCAATCGCTTAAAGCCATCCTTCCCTTTCCCCTTACGCAAGCACAACAACGAGCCATTGCCGATATCGCCTCCGACATGAGCAGTGGCCACCTCATGAACCGCCTGGTTCAAGGCGATGTTGGCAGCGGGAAAACGATGGTGGCGCTCGCCGCCATTCTCATGGCCGTGCAAAATGGCTATCAGGCCGCCCTCATGGCCCCCACCGAGATTCTGGCGCAACAGCACGCCATCGTGCTCCGACGCCTTCTTGACCCCCTCCAACTGCGCGTGGAGCTGGCCATTGGCAGCCTCTCCAAACGCGAAAAACAGGAGGTTTATGAACGACTGCGTACAGGGGAAAGCCTCATCGCCGTCGGCACCCACGCTCTCATCCAAGAGGAGGTCGGCTTTGCCCGCCTCGGCCTCGCCATCATAGATGAGCAACACCGTTTCGGTGTGCTTCAGCGCCGAGCGCTCTCCCGTAAAGGCGAACAACCCCATGTGCTTGTGATGACGGCCACCCCCATCCCTCGCACCCTCACACTCACACTCTATGGAGACCTCGACGTCTCCGTACTCGACGAACTGCCTCCAGGGCGAAAACCCATCACCACACACTGGCGTAGCCGCTCCAAACGCGAACAGGTTTACGCTGCCGCAGAACGCCTGCTTGTGGAGGGCCGTCAGGCCTATATCGTCTGCCCGCTTATAGAAGAGAGTGAAAAGCTAGAGGCACAAAGCGCCGCACAACTCCATGCCTATATCGCCAATAAAGTCTATCCACACCGAAGGGTCGGGCTTCTTCATGGTCAAATGCCTCCTTCGGAAAAGGAACAGGTCATGCTGCAGTTCAAAGCCCACGAGCTTGACGTGCTCGTCTCTACTACCGTTATTGAGGTAGGCATAGATGTCCCTAACGCCTCGATCATCATCATCGAGGATGCCGACCGTTTTGGATTGGCGCAACTACATCAGCTACGAGGTCGTGTTGGCCGTGGAGAGTATCCTTCCTACTGCATCCTGCTGGCAGACCCCAAAACCCCCGAAGGAAAGGCGCGTATGGAGATCATGGTAAAAACTTGCGACGGCTTTCGCATCGCCGATGAAGACTTGCGACTGCGCGGGCCCGGCGAGTTCCTCGGCACAAGGCAAAGCGGCCTACCTGACCTCCATATCGCCGACCTTTTGGAAGACCGTGACGTGCTGGTTGAAACACGTGCTGCTGCCTTTGAACTCGTAAAACGAGACCCTACCCTTTCTCACCCTCGGCATCGTGCGCTGCGGGAAGCCCTCCAACGATTGCACTCCCATCTAGAACTCGCCTCCGTAAGCTAACATTTTCTGCGCGTTTGTAGTACAATATAAAGAAAAAGTGGCACTTTATGACCCTAGCGCTTGTGCCGGGGAGCTTTGACCCCGTTACCAATGGGCATTTAGACATTATCCAACGGGCTGTAGAACTTTTCGATGAGGTACGCGTAGTTGTCGCTCGCAACAGCTCGAAAACACCTCTCTTTACCGTGGAGGAACGCCTCGAAATGTTGCGAGAGGTGTGTGCACCTCTCCCCCGGGTAACGGTAGACTCTTTTGAGGGTCTTCTGGTAAACTACGCTTTGAAATGCGGTGCCACGGTGATCGTTAAGGGGCTTCGCTTTGTCTCGGACTTCGAGTATGAGCTGCAAATGGCGTTGATGAACCGTCGTCTCAACAACGCCATTGAAACGGTTTTCTTGCCTACCGGTGCCCCCTATTCCGATCTAAGTTCGAGCATCGTTAAAGAGATCGCCCGCCTCGGCGGGTCGGTGGAAGGATTGGTACCCGAAATTGTCCAGCAACGTCTCAGAGAAAAATACTCCATCCACAGCACCTGAGGCCGCAAGCGCGGCAGCGCAAAACGAGATGCCTAAACCGATGCGGCAGGCGGCGCGCACACTCGAAGGGGCGCCACAGTTCGTGGCCCCCACACGAGGAAACATGGATATCCTCAAACTGCTCTCGGAGCTTGAGGATATGGTGGATCACGCCCGGCGTGGCCCTATGGGCATCCTCCTAGGGTTTCCGGAGGAGCGCTTCCACATCACCCTTATGAAAATTAGAGCGAATCTACCCGAAGAGGTCAAACGCGCCGCCAATTTGGCCCAACAGCGTGAGCAGTTGCTTGAAGAGGCCCGCCAACAGGCCGAGCGCATCCGGCAAGAAGCTAAAGAGAGCGCTTTGGCGGAACAAGAGCGGAGACAGAATGAGTTGGCCCAAATGCGCCTTAAAATGCAACAAGAGCTAGAAGAAGAGCGCAAACGGCTGGAAAAAGAGGCCCTAAAAATTTTGGACCAGGCGCGTGAACAGGCACACCAAATCCTTAGAGAGGCAGAAGCACGAGCCGCCCATCTTATCACGGAAAGCGTAATCTATAAAGAGGCCGAAAAACGCGCCCAAGCCCTTCGACTTGAAGCGGAAAACGATGCCGCAGCTACTCGGCATGGTGCGGATGAGTATGCTAAAACCGTGCTGAACAACATGGAAGAGGTGTTGCAACGCGCCCTGTTGCAGGTGCAAAAAGGAAAAGAACTGCTCTCTAACTCAAAATAACGGAGAACTTCTATGCGCCTCGATATCTCCGAGATCATAAGAGAACCGGGCAAAAGCGCCCACTACACGGTGCATGAACCGCCCCTGGTAGATGAAGATATCGAATGCACTGACGATATCATCGGACAGTTGGACTTCATCAATACGGGCGATGCCCTTCTGCTGCGCGGCAGCTGCGATACATGTGTGATGCTGCCCTGCAGCCGCTGTTGTACCTACTATCAACAGCCGGTCTCGCTCGTCATTGAAGAACAGTTCGAACTGCGAGCCATCTCTACTGGGCCGCGCTCTCTACCCCACATCGTGGTGGTAGAAGAGGACGAAAGCCCTATCGCCGGCAAACTGTTCGATGGCAATGTGTTCGACCTTACGGAAATGCTCCGTCAGTACATTCTGCTGAGTCAGCCGACACAACCCTTGCCGCCCCAGCAGAATGAAATGTGCTCCCTTTGCCATCGCCGGCCAGAGGAGGCTCTGGCCGGGCTAGGAGGCGAGCAGGAGATCGAACCTAGCGGTCATCCGGCCTTTGCCAGGCTGCGCGAACTACTAGAAGAGCAGCCCTAACGCAAAACCACGCCTGCTTTAAACACTGCTCTGTTAGGGTAGACTCTTCTTTTTGTGTGCGTAAGAATTTAGAGAATACGAAAGAGAGGTGTTTTATGGCCTTACCAAAACGACGTCATTCGAACCAAAGAACCCGAAAAAGACGAACCCACTATAAGCTAGCACATAAGCCGGCTATGGTTCCTAGCTTCGAGCAACCCGGCAACTATACCCTGCTGCATCATGTAGACCCCGCCACCGGGCGCTACCGAGGACGAGCCGTTTTTGAGATAACGGATAAACCTCAGAATAAGTAGGCAGGAAACGCTCCCCAAATATGGCCAACTCGATGCGGATCGCCGTTGACGCAATGGGAGGAGACCGTGGCCCGGCAGAGGTTGCACGTGGGGTCTATGAGGCCGCACTCCATTCACAATCCCATTTCTACCTTGTAGGCCACCCCGACGTGCTTCAGCAAGAGTTGAAAAAGTGGCATAACCACCCCAAAAACCTCGAGATCGTGCCTGCCTCCGAAGTCATCGAGATGACCGATCAGCCCGCGGTGGCGTTTCGCAAAAAACCCGACGCCTCGGTGGTCGTCGCCGCCCGCATGGTGCATGAGGGACAGGCCGATGCGTTCGTTACCATCGGGAACACCGGTGCCGCCATGGCTGTGGGTCTCCTTACTCTAGGCCGCATTAAAGGGATAGACCGACCGGCCATTGCCACTCCCCTCCCCTCCCTAACAGGCGGCACCGTCATCCTGCTCGATGCAGGCGCAACGGTTGATTGTGACCCCAATAACCTCTATGAGTTTGCCCTAATGGGCAGTGCCTATGCCGAGCATGTGCTTGGCGTGCCCAAACCGCGTGTGGCACTTCTCTCTAATGGCGAGGAGATGAACAAAGGCAATACGCTTGTCAAACGAACCCATCAACTGCTTTTAGGTGCATCGCAGGTAGAAGCGCCCTTTCAGTTTGTAGGCAATGTGGAAGGACGTGATCTTTTTAAAGGGCTGGCCGATGTGGTGATTTGCGATGGCTTCACAGGCAATGTGCTGCTGAAAACGGCCGAAGGGGTCGCCGAAATGGTGTTGTCGCTGGTTAAACAGGAGCTTGGCCGACACCTCTGGATGCGCCCTCTCGTCGCCCCCTTCGTACCTGCTATGCGACGCCTGCGAACCCGTATAGACTACGCCGAGAGAGGCGGCGCGCCCCTTTTAGGCGTTAACGGAATCTGCATCATAGGCCATGGGCGCTCCACCTACTATGCGGTGGCGAATGCCTGTCGGGCTGCAGAAAAGGCCGTGGAACACAACATCGTAGAGGTTATCCGTTCGCGCGTGTGCAAAGCCCCGCTTATGCCGCCAGCTACCTAAGAAATTTACCGGAAAGATGAGCAAACCCGATGAGTAGTCCCCTGATACCAACAAAACAACCCTTGGCCGCCATTCTCGGATTGGGGATGTGCGTGCCAGAGCGAGTTCTCACTAACGACGACCTGGCCCAAATGGTGGATACAAGCGATGAGTGGATAACCTCTCGCACCGGCATTCGTCAACGCCGTATTGCCGATGACAATACAACGACCTCCGATCTTGCCGCAGAGGCCGCCATACGTGCGCTAGACGATGCAAAAGTCCACCCCGATGAGCTAGACCTCATTCTCTGCGCCACCGCCACCGGCGACTACATCTGGCCGGCCACCGCTTGTGTGGTGCAACGAAAAATAGGCGCCTACCGGGCCGGAGCCTTTGACCTCTCCGCCGCCTGTGCAGGCTTCTGCTACGGCTTGGCGGTTGCAGGCGCCTTCATTCAAAGCCACGCCGCCCAACGCATCCTGCTCATCGGGGCCGATGCCCTCTCAAAACATGTTGACTGGAATGACCGTTCCACCTGTGTCCTTTTCGGAGATGGTGCCGGAGCCGCCGTTTTAGGCCCCAACGATAGCGGCCAGGGTGTGCTTACCTCTGTATTAGGTGCCAACGGCGATGGCCTGGAAATGGTGTGGCTACCTCACGGCGGTACCCGTAGCCCCTTAACCCCCGAACTCATTGAAAACGGCCAAAATAAGCTCATCATGCAGGGCCGAGAGGTCTACCGCTTCGCCGTTCAGGTTATCCCTGAAGCCATTCAGCAGGCGCTTCAAAAGGCCTGCTTAAGCCCTAGTCAGGTGGATTGGCTGGTTATGCATCAGGCAAATATCCGCATTGTGGAGGCCGTCGCAGAACGGCTGCAAATTCCTAAAGAGCGCGTTTTCATCAACATTGATCGCTATGGAAATACCTCCGCGGCTTCGGTTCCCATAGCCCTCACCGAGGCCGTGCAACAGAACCTTCTCAAACCAGGGCAGATTGTGGTAACTGCCGGTTTTGGGGCAGGGCTTGTCTGGGGGGTTAACGTTATTCGGTGGAATGCAAAATAGAGCCGCAATGAGCAAAGTTGCCTTTCTTTTTCCGGGTCAAGGGTCACAGCGAGTCGGCATGGGACGCTCGTTTTACGAAAATTTCTCGGAGGCTCGCGCGCTTTTCGAGCAGGCAAATACCCTTTTGGGCTTCTCACTAAGCGATCTCTGCTTTGAAGGCCCCGAAGAGGTGCTTAAATCTACCGAAAACGCACAGCCAGCCCTCTACGTTACAAGCTATGTGGCCTATCGCTGTCTACAGTCCCTATGCCCCCGTCGCCCCGATGCCGTTGCCGGCCATAGCGTGGGTGAATATGCGGCCCTGGCTGTAGCAGAGGTCTTCTCGTTTGAAGACGGTCTTCGGCTTGTGCGCCGCCGTGGGGAACTGATGCGTGATGCCTCTCAAAAACGCCCCGGCACCATGGCGGCTCTACTTGGAGCAACTCTTGAAATGGCTAGAGAGGTCTGCCTCGCCGCTCGTGATGCCGGCATCGTGAGCGTGGCCAATGTCAATGGCGCCGGACAGATCGTAATCTCCGGTGAGCCTGCTGCGGTGGAAAAGGCTGCCCAACTCGCCAAAGAGCGTGGAGTAAAGCGCGTCGTTCCCTTAGCAGTGTCCGGTGGGTTCCATTCCCCGCTTATGGTAGAAGCGGGCGATGCCCTCTACAACGACATTGCCGCTGTGCCGCTCCGCAAGCCCACCGTTCCTGTAATCGCCAATATCAACGCTCGCTACGTCGAACAACCCATAGACATTATCTCCGGGCTTACCATGCAGGTAAGCGGTAGCGTGCTGTGGGAACCTTCGATGCAGCGCCTTGTTCAGGATGGTTTCCGTGTCTTTATTGAACTTGGCAGCGGTGAGGTGCTCACCGGCCTCATGAAGCGTATCGCACCCGACGCCACCGCGCTTAGCGCCTACGATACGGAAAGCCTTTCTAAGGTCGCAGAACAGCTAGCTCACTTAGCAGAGCTTGGAGTAAACGAATGAAACTACCCGATCGCGTTGCCATTGTTACGGGAGCTAGCCGAGGAATCGGTAAGGCCATCGCCCTTGAACTCGCTAATGAAGGCGCAAAAGTGGTTGTGAATTACAATCGCAATGCCGCATCCGCCGAAGAGATCGTAAAAACCCTCCTGGAGGCGGGCAAAGAGGCGGTAGCCTTACAGGCGAATGTTGCCGACGCTTCTCAGGTGGAAAAACTGGTTCAGAGCACCGTCGAGCGCTTTGGCAGAGTAGATATCCTGATCAACAATGCCGGGGTAACCCGCGATAAGCTCGTCATGCGCATGAGCGAAGAAGATTGGGATACCGTGTTGAATACCAACCTTAAAGGGGCTTTTCTCTGCTCGCGGGCGGTGGCTCCGATCTTTCTCAGACAACGCAGCGGGGTCATCGTTAACATCAGCAGCGTAATCGGTAAAGTTGGTGGGCCGGGTCAAGCAAACTATAGTGCCTCGAAAGCCGGGCTGATCGGCTTGACGAAATCGCTCGCCAAAGAGCTAGGCTCACGCAACATTCGTGTTAACGCCATCGCACCCGGCTTCATCGAAACCGAAATGACCGAGGTGCTGAAACCCGAACAACGCGAAGCTGCGCTAAAACAGATTCCGTTGGCACGATTTGGAGACAGCCGAGAGGTTGCACGTGTTGCCGTCTTCCTCTGCTCGGACGACGCTTCCTATATTCATGGTGAGGTCATTACCGTGGATGGCGGGCTGTTCATGTGAATACCTGTAGTGCCTGCCACGTGCTACAATAACCTAGTGTCTCTTTCACGGAACCGGCTGAAGACACGGTTCCGCACACTTAAGAGAGGCTTCTCATAAAAAAGAACATTTAACTTAGGAGGACGATAAATGTCTACAACTTTTGATCGTGTACGCAAGGTGCTTCTTGAGAGGCTCGATGTGACTGAAGAGGAGATCGTTCCCGAAGCCTCTTTGGTGAATGACCTGAAAGCCGACTCCCTCGACGTCGTAGAGATCGTGCTTCGGCTTGAGGACGAGTTCACCATAGATATTCCCGATGAGGACGCCGAAAAGATCGTCACCGTTCAAGATATCGTGGACTACATAGACAAAAAAGCTGCGGCCTCATGAGCCTTCGCTCGGAATACACTTACTTTAGAGAACTTTCGTACAGGAGTGGCTATGCAGACGCCATCTCATAACCCGACCGGGCCAAGGCGCGTGGTGATAACAGGTGTCGGTGCGGTAACTCCACTTGGTCTTACCGCAGAAGATACCTGGAAAGCTTGTCTATCCGGCTGCTCCGGGGTAGGCCCTATCACCTTCTTCGATGCTAGTGGCTATAGCACCCGCATAGCCGCCGAAATCAAAGATTGGGATCCTTCGCCCTACTTCGAGTCACGCAAAGAGGCACGTCGTGTTGACCGGTTCGTACAGTTTGCGGTTGCGGCCTCGCGTATGGCTATAGAAGACGCCAAGCTCGAGATTACTTCGGAGAACAGCGAGCGTGTCGGGGTCTACATCGGTTCCGGCATCGGCGGGCTGGCAACTCTTGAGGAGTGGCACAAAACGCTGCTGGAGCGTGGCCCCGATCGCATCACGCCGTTTCTCATCCCCGCGATCATCTGTAATATGGGAGCTGGCATGGTATCGATCCTTATCGGTGCACGAGGTCCAAACTCCTGCATTACCACCGCCTGCACCACCGGTCTGAATAACATCGGCGATGCCTTCGAGCTTATCAGACGCGGTGGCGCCGACGCCGTGATCGCAGGGGGAGCCGAGGCGGCCATTACCCCCCTTGGCATCGCGGGCTTCTGTGCCGCAAGAACTATGTCTACCCGCAACGACGAACCTACCCGCGCCAGTCGCCCCTTCGATGCGCAACGCGATGGCTTCGTTATGGGAGAAGGAGCCGGCATCGTAGTACTCGAAGCGCTCGATTCGGCCCTAGCCCGCAATGCCAAAATCTACGCCGAAGTGATCGGCTACGGGATGTCTGGCGACGCCCACCACGTTACGGCGCCGCCGGACGATGGCAACGGGGCTATTCGCTGTATGCGCGCCGCGCTGAATGAGGCCGGTATCAAGCCGGAAGAGGTGGACTATATTAACGCACATGGCACCTCGACCGAGTTAAACGATCGTATTGAGACGCTTGCCATTAAAGCGGTCTTTGGAGAACATGCCTACCACATCCCGGTCAGCTCCACAAAATCTATGACCGCCCATATGGTAGGAGCTGCCGGCGCCGTTGAGACCATCTTCTGCGCGCTCGCCATTCGCGACCGCATCATTCCACCAACCATCAACTACGAATACCCCGATCCGAACTGCGATCTAGATTACGTTCCAAATAAAGCAAGGCCGGCCGAAGTGAACATCGCTCTCTCAAACTCGTTTGGATTCGGCGGGCACAACGGCTCCATTCTCCTTAAAAGATATAGCGGCTAAACCGAGAGGCGCCTTACTCCGTGGCGCCTCTCAAGCTAAAGCGATTCCGGCCTCAATGAATGCTTCCCGCAAGGCACGACGTAAACGCATCTGCTCCTGCAAGAGATGAATGGGGTCTGTAGCCAAACTTACCCGAATCGTCATCGAACTTGCAGAAAATGCCGTAATACCCTCTAGGGTCGGAGCCTGCTTAAGAACGCTGCCCGGTGCCTCGAACAACTGTTTCCCTACCACCTCAATAATCTCCATGATTTTTTGCAAATCGGCCGAGGCGGCCACGTTGATCTCCACAAAATCTACAATAGGATTACGCGAGAGGTTTGTCACCGTGCCTATATCCCCGTTGGCGATCATATAGATGCGGCCTGAATTATCCACAATGCGCGTAACACGCATCCCTATGTTTTGCACCACTCCGGTCACTCCGGCAATGGTTACCATCTCCCCCACCATAAACGTATTGTCCACGATGATAAAAAAACCGGAGATCATGTCTCGGACAAGCTTTTGAGCGCCAAATCCTATCGCCAGCCCGATAACGCCGGCCGCTTCGATAAACGGGATTACGTTCACCCCAACCGCTTTGAGGATCAACACACCGAAGATGAAAAAAAGCAAATAGCTTAAAATGCTGTGCATCAACCCCTGAAGGGTTTTTATACGGCTAAATCCGGCCCCGTCCGGATGACGCCGCACGAGCCGCGCCATACCTTCGTCTACAACGCGAAACAGCATGCCACGCAATACAAGATAGATGATAATCAGGACGGCAACTTGAATTAAGGCCTCTAAACCCCGATTCACCAGCAGATGCCAAACGTTTTGCCAGTAGGCGGGATCGAGGTATTTGCCAAACTCATGCTCCAGCTTTAACTGCATGTCGTCTCCTTCATCCATAGAATTCGCGTTTTAACATACCCCGCAAACTCTACAGGAATCGAGTCGTCTATCCGAATATCATCAACACGTCATTCCCAATGAACAGCACAGCGTGCGGGGACTTTCACAGATGAGGATATCAAAAACGCGATTCGCTTTTGAAAGCTGGCTCATGGCTCTTATTGGCCTGGCCGATCTCGGCAGCACCATCGTGTTTATAGAACGACACGGCGCACAGGAAGCTAACCCCATCTTTCGCCATTTCTGGGAAATGGGGCTGGGTGCTTTTATTGTTGCTAAGCTCGTCTGCCTGATCGGCCCCCTGCTGGTTATGGAGTGGGCACGTCAGCGCCATCCACGTTTCGTTGCCGGAGCCTTGCGCATCGCCATACTCGGCTACCTAGCCCTTTATGGGGTAGGCGTGCTCCATCTAAACCGCACGGCCAAAGCGGATATCCCCCTGGCAGCAAACGACCCTTCCGCTCTTCGGCAGGAGTATCTCAGCGAGCAGATGGCTCTGAAGATACAGATGATCGTGCAGCGGGCACATAAAACGCGATTCGCACGTCCTCCGCAACGCACAGCTGTCGAATCTTACCCGCGTCCTGCCCTGTCTGGTGACAGGAGCAGGACGCATCTGTTGCGCTAAGCCGGGCCTTCTTCATCCTCCACTTTGGGGATGACTAGGGTCGCGAGCCTGCCTTTCGGCCCTTCCGTTGCCTCATAACGAACCAGCTGTCCCTCTCGTAGCGTTCGGAACCCTTCCATCTGAATCACCGAGTAGTGTACAAATACATCTACTCCGTCATCGGCAACGATAAACCCATAGCCCTTCGCGTTGTTAAACCACTTTACTTTGCCCAAAAGCATATTGTCCGTTACTCCTAAGACCTGCACAACTTTCAGTGCGGACTCTTGGAGCGTCAACAACTCACGTTCACAAAGAGTGCACCAGAATCCTTACTGCAATTTGCGT